>JAEURH010000142.1 GCA_016789365.1 Anaerolineales bacterium | reverse complement strand
AAACGTTTCGCCGGGCAGTAAGGTTGTGCCATCAGGAATTGTCACATCTTTGACAAAAGATGCCCAATCGCAATATGTTTGCGGCGCGGATGTTGAAGTAGGAAAAGGTGTATTCGTAGCAGTAACAGCCGTCGCCGTAGGTGGAAGCGGTGTTTGAGTCGGCGCGTTAAGCGTCAACGAAATCATGGTTTGAGTCACCATGGCTTGCACGGTGGCTTGCGGGTCTGGTTTTTCATTCGTTTGTAGTAAAGGCATTGCCAAAACACTAATCGGAAAAAGAGCCAGCACGCATAATGCCATGATGCCAAAAATAATAAAAATGGTATTGGTATTTGTTTTCATGTGTCCTCTGCTTTCGCCCCTATGAAACGATTGTGCTTGGTAAAAAGTTCCCGTACTTTGGTACTATGAAATGAGATAAAATTTATTCAATGATTCCTTCTGATATTCTCAACCCTTTGATTCTGTCTGCTTTCACAAAAGAAATTACATGGCTAGAGGCTTCTGCGCGTCATCCATTAGATGAGTTGATTGATACGTTTTACGCGACTCGGATGCTGACGCACGAAGCGCTTCAAAACCTGACCGACGAACAGGTGTGGCATACCTCAACCGTTCACCCGTTTTGGAGCATTAGCGAATCGATTACGCATTTGATTCATACACAAGGTTTTTATCATAATAAGTTGTTAGATATTTCAACAAGTCAATTGCCGCATATTGTTGAAGCCGCACGCGGATTTGGCGAAGGTGCGAAACAAAAAATACCTGTGAAAGATTTAATCGTCAGCTTGAATGCGGCAACCGAACGAATTCAAGTCATTATTGAGCAAACTCGCAATTCACATGACCCCGAAAAAACAGAACGTAACCCCGCATTTGGTTTATGTAATTATAGAACCTGGATTTTGCTTTTGCTCGCGCATGAAGTTGACCATTTACGTCAAATTGTGGCGATGAAGAGAGTTTCAAGGACGGGGGAATGAAGTGATGAGTAATGCGTAACGAGTAACGAGTAATAAGTAAAAAAAGACTCTCAAATTGTGAGAGTCTTTTTGTTGTGTCACCCTGAGCGATAGCGAAGGGTCTCTAAGATAGTCGTAGAGATTCTTCGCCGCAAAGAACAAGTGCGCGGCTCAGAATGACATGAAAACTATACATCTAAATTTCTTACACTCTTGGCATGGGTTTGGATAAATTTCTTGCGTGGGTCAACGGCATCGCCCATCAACATATCAAATGTTCTATCGGCTTCGGCGGCATCATCTACTGTGACAAGCAACAAAGTTCGGTTGCTGGGGTCCATGGTTGTATCCCATAATTGGTCAGGATTCATTTCACCTAAACCTTTATAGCGTTGTAGGTTGGCTTTTTCACCAAGTTCTTTCATTGCTTTATCTTTTTCTTTGTCACTATACACATACTTGACTGTGTTTTTGTGAGCAATGCGATACAAAGGTGGTTGAGCAATATATAAATGACCTTCTTCAATTAACTTGGGCATATATCGGAAGAAGAAAGTTAATAACAATGTACGGATGTGACTACCATCCACGTCAGCGTCTGTCATAATGATGATGCGTCCGTAACGTAGTCCTTCTAAATCAAAGTTATCGCCAATGCCTGTGCCTAACGCAGAGATTAATGCTTTGACTTCGTTATTGCCTAAAATTTTATCTAAGCGAGCGCGTTCTGTATTCAAGATTTTTCCACGTAATGGCAAAATCGCTTGAAAGTGACGGTCACGCCCTTGTTTGGCGGAGCCACCTGCCGAGTCACCTTCGACGATATACAATTCTGTTTTGGATGTATCACGTTCTGAACAATCTGCAAGTTTGCCGGGCAGAGTTAATGATTCCAATGCAGATTTGCGAATTACCAAATCTCTTGCTTTACGCGCCGCATCTCTCGCACGAGCAGAGGTGAGACACTTCGCCACAATCGCTTTTGCTGCTTGCGGATTTTCTTCTAAGAATGTGCTAAAGCCTTCACCCACTGCTTGTGTGACGTGAGTCTGCACTTCGGGATTCATCAACTTGACTTTGGTCTGCGATTCAAATTGCGGACCTGGATGTTTGATAGAAACAATCGCGGTCAAACCTTCGCGGGTATCATCACCTGAGAAATTCGGGTCAGCATCTTTGAGCAAACCATTTTTTCGGGCGTAGTCATTGATGACACGCGTGAGCGAAGAGCGAAGTCCAGTAAGATGCGTACCACCATCAATGGTATTAATCGTGTTAGCAAATGAATAAACTGATTCTGTATAAGCATCGGTATATTGAATCGAGGCTTCGATTCCAATGCCTTCAATTTCTTTTTCAACATACACCACTGGATGTAAGTTTTCGCGGTTGCGATTCAAATAACGCACAAACGAAGTAATGCCACCTTCAAAATAAAACGACATTTCGCGTTCATTGCGTTCATCTAAAAATTTGATGGTCACGCCGCGTGTGACGAATGCCATTTCACGGAAGCGTTGAACCAGCGTGTCAAAACGATAATCAATATCTTCGGTGAAGATTTGTTTATCAAACTTAAAAGTTTGCTTGGTGCCGCTTTCATCTTTTTCGGCTTTACCAACTTGTTTGATTTTTCCTTGTGGCACACCACGTTTATATTCTTGCTTCCATAATTTGCCATCGCGTTTAATTTCAGTCGTCATCCATTCGGATAACGCATTGACGGCACTAATGCCCACGCCATGCAAACCACCAGAGACTTTATATCCGCCGCCACCGAATTTACCACCAGCACCAATGACGGTCATCACCACGTCAACGGTTTCCATTGGCTTACCATTGGCATCTTTTTTGCTCGGATGTGGACCGACTGGGATACCACGTCCGTTATCTTCAACGGTGACACTGCTATCAGAATGAATGGTGATGTTGATAGATGTACAAAAGCCAGCCAGTGCTTCATCAATAGAGTTATCTACAACTTCATAGACTAAGTGATGTAACGCCTTAATATCCGTACCGCCAACGTACATACCCGGGCGTTTGCGGACGTGTTCAATCCCTTCTAACGCTTGAATGGAACCGACATCATAATTGGTTGAATTGTTTTTCTTTTCTGCCATAAATTCCTCTAAATTCTTTATCCGCAGATTTAGCAGATTACGCAGATAAAAATAAATCTGTGAAATCTTGTAATCTGCGGATTGCTCTTAAATCAAGCCTGTTTTACAGGCGGTTTTAGTTTTTCTAACACTGCTTGCACCCAAGTGGACATATCTCGATAATAAATAAAACTAGCCGCTAATAATGCCGTTGTGACGAATGAATGCCCAAAAATTGCTAATAATGTTAACCACGATGTTTCTGATGGAATGCTCCACAAAACATTTAATCCGTATGCCAATAAGAAAATCGTCAATACAAATAAACTACTGTTTGGCAATGTATAACGAGTGAAGTGAACACTGCTTCCAATCGCATTGAATACATTTTGCTTTTTTACAAAAACGCCATGCGGTAAAAAGAAAATCGGCACAATAAACCACATCGAAATAAAGCTCATCACCAAAACCACTAAACTAGTAACAATAATATTTTGCCCTGACAAAATTACCAAAATACCAAAAAACACGGGTGAAAGAATCATAAATAAAATTGTGCAAAAAATTGAAATCAAAATCGTTTGCAAAATTGCGTTAAGCACAGAAATGTTTTCATTTTCACTTGGCACTGCTACCCACGCCACGCCACGAAAATAAATAGCACCGCCAAGCCAGCCAATGAAAGTTAGCATGAAGAAGCCAAAGAAAATAATCCAGCCGTTGGCTTGCCAAGTAATCGGCTCACCGAGGGGGGTAGATGAAAGCTCCCTTGAGAGTGGCAGGCTGGAAATCCCGATAGGAAGCGTGCGAATTAACCAAAATAAATTAATTACCGGAGTCAACGCATCATATTGAGTCATCACCCGTTGAATTTCCGTTGCAGGGATTCCGCCATTTTGCCACGCACGAATCATATCGTCTTTGAATGAATCAAAAAATTCATTCACGCGCAAACGCGGACCCAACCACAAAAACAAATTCAAACCAAGCGGTAATAAAATGGCAGTGATATGTGATGCGATTGAATCAAAACCTGCACGGATTGAACTGATAATGCCCGGCGGGGGCGGCACATTTTCTAAACGGGTCACTTCCATAACCTATTGATTCTACCATATCCGTTACGGTACAATTCTCTTATGCAAGCCAAAAATTTTGATTATCCCTCCATTGACCGCACCGGTGTTTTGATTGCTTCGGTTTTGCTGGCATTTGCACTTGCTCGTTTGATTGAAACCCCGCGCCTCATTCTGACCCTCGACCTGCCCGGCTTCTATTTTGCCTTTCCTTTAACTTTGGGCAGTGTAATGACTCTCTTTGCGGCTGGTTTAACCGCCGCCGGCATGGATTGGTTAATTCGAGACCATCCATCTTTTGCAAAAAAATCTACACGAGAAAATATCATGCTCCCAACATTGACCACATTTGTATTGGGTGCATCATTATCTATTTTGTTTGAAAGCCCCACTTGGTGGGTCGGCTTTTTATTTGGGGCATTTTTGCTCGGCATTGTCTTCACATCCGAATATATTACGATTAATCCCGCATCGCCTGCTTATGCTTTTGCCCGCGCCGCATTAACTGCTTTCGCTTATGCTTTATTTTTAATTTTGATTACTTCCTTAAGATATTCTGGCATCCGTTTATTCTTACTCGTGCCAGCCGTTTTTCTCGTGGCTGGATTAATTAGTTTACGCATTTTGCATCTCGATGGCGCAGACCGCTGGGATTTCCCTTGGGCAATTGGCATCGGAATTGTATGCGCTCAAATCGGCGCTGGCTTGCATTATTGGACGCTTTCACCTGTGCAATTTGGTTTGGCATTAACGGGTCCGTTATATGCGTTAACCATGTTATCTGTTAACCTTGCAGAAGATATTCCGCTGAGACGCGCCATCACTCTCCCCATTATTGTTCTCGTGCTTTCGTGGTTAACTGCAATATTTGTCTAAAAGAATTTTTACAGTATTTAATTTGGGACGCAGATGAACGCTGGTGACGCTGATAAGAGCGAAAAATCAGCGTTTTCTGCGTTTGTCAGCGTCCAGCTTTTGAGATATGCCCTGTTTAAGAAACCATCCCCCCGTTTTAGTGTTTTTAATAAAAAAACTCTGGAGGATGCTTAATGCAACTTATCATAGACCTTGCAGTTATCTTTATGGGGTATGTGATTGGCTCGATTCCATTTGGTTTGTTAATCGTTAAACTAAAAACAGGGAAAGATATTCGTGAGGTTGAAAGCGGCAGAACAGGTGGAACAAACGCCATGCGTGCCGCAGGCTTTTGGGCAGGCTTTGCCACTGCCATGTTAGATATACTAAAAGGCGCAGTCGCTGTGTGGGTAGCACAAGCCATTACAGATACTTCGTGGGCGCACATGTTGGCGGCAATCGGCGCAATTTTAGGTCACAACTATTCTATCTTTTTACCAGAACGAGATGAAAATGGAAAATTCATGCGCCTACGTGGTGGAGCAGGTGGTGCGCCGGCAGTCGGTGGCGCAATGGGATTATTGCCCGCTTCCATTTTGATTATCCTACCGTTAGGCATGTTAACCTTTTTCACAGTTGGTATCGCATCTATTACTACGATGGCTGTTGCTTTGTTTACCATCATTGTGTTTGCCATTCGCGCATCGCAAGGCATCATTCCTTGGGATTATGTTTGGTATGGCGTGGGCGCAGAATTGTTATTGATTTGGGCATTACGCCCAAATTTGAAAAAATTATTTGCAGGTGAAGAACGTGTGGTCAAATATAGTTTGCATGGCTGGTTACGGGCGAGGAAAGAAAAAGCCGAAACAGGTAGCGAAGTCAAAGATACAAAATAAACATTACTGAATTCACCGTCCCGAAGGATTTGTAAAGCAAATATCAACCTTCGGGACGTTCTATATAAGATAAGGTGGTTATTAACAATAACAGTTTGGAGCATACTATGAATCGACCTTTGCAAGGCATCAGAATTCTTGACCTCACGCGCCTCCTGCCAGGTCCATTTATCACGCAGTTGCTTACAGATATGGGAGCAGAAGTCATCAAAGTTGAAACGCCGACTGCTGGCGATTACGCACGCTTAGTGCCACCTGAAATGGGGCTGGGCAGTTTGTTCGAAATGATTAATCAAGGCAAAAAAAGTGTTGCGATTAATTATCGAAATCCACGTGGGCGTGAAGCGTATCTAAAACTTGTATCCAGTGCCGATGTTGTGATTGAAAGTTTTCGCCCTGGCACAGCAGAGCGAATGAAAATTGATTATGAAACTTTGCGAGTCATCAAGCCCGATTTGATATATTGTGCGCTCTCTGGGTATGG
>JAEURH010000141.1 GCA_016789365.1 Anaerolineales bacterium | reverse complement strand
CTGGCATCGGAGATTCCAAATCCGCGACCAGCCAATGTTTCTTGATAGACTTTTGTGTGTAAATCTGTAAAGCCTTCTGAGAATTCGATTTCTTTGCCATCTACAGTAATTGAACGAAATGTTGTTTTGTTATTTGCTTTTGACGCTTCTGGCAAATCATTTTTATCAACCGATAAAAACCATTTCACACGCGCATGTTCTAACTCAATAAAACCAGACATACGATTATCGTCTGAATAATACACTTTAATTTCTTGCATTGAACCAAATAACCACAATAACAAATCAAAAAAATGTACGCCGATATTTGTGGCTACCCCGCCTGACTTATCATTCTGCCCTTTCCATGAAACTTGATACCAAGGTCCGCGGCTGGTGATGTAGGTTAATTGCACTTCATGCTTTGTCGTTGCATTTTGCAAAGATTCCTTCAATTTAATTAATTCGGGGTGGACTCTCAATTGCAAAACAGTGTAAATGCGATGGTTGGTTTCATTTTCTAATTCTTCAAGTGCATCAAAATTCCAGGGGTTAATCACCAAAGGTTTTTCGCAAATTACATCTGCTCCTACACGCAGAGCAAGCCGGCAGTGAGCATCATGCAAGTAGTTGGGCGAACAAATTGAAACAAAGTGGATGCGTTCTGATTCTGCTCCCCTGCGCAATTTTTCTAAATGCCTATCAAAGCGTTCGATTTCAGTAAAAAATTTAACATCGTAAGAATATTTATCTAAAATTCCTACAGAATCTTTTGGGTCTACTGCCGCAAGCAAGCGATTGGCAGTATCTTGAATCGCTTGCAAATGGCGCGGAGCAATATAACCGCCAACGCCGATAATCGCAAAATTCTTAGGCATGTTTTCCGTTCCGATGCCTTACTTGATATTCTTGCCCTTTCGATTCCAAAATAATATCTTCTGGCAAATCGCTAATTTGAATGCCTGCTTCAATGCAAGTGAGGCGCAGAATATCCATCATTTCGTCGTTGCCATTCAAATAAACTTTTTTAACATCTTGTTGTTTTAGTTCAAGTGCTAAGGCGCGTGCCTTTTCACGAAATTGGGTATACACTTTCAAAGAATCTTTGGCATACGAAAGAGCGCGTTGAGTAAAAACCTTCATGCCTTCTGAGGTAAGGTCATATTTCAAACGAGTACGGTCTAGGTGAGAAACTTTAACCCAGCCACGTGTAATTAAACGTTTGATATACCAATTGACACTGCCCACTGCAATGCCTAAACGGTCAGACAAATTCGCTTGCGTTACAAGCGAATCGTTGGCAATTTCATTTAATAAAGCGTATTCGTGGTTTTTGATTTCAGTCATAGGTTGAGCATTCAGTTTTTGAATTCTCGCACAGAAATACCACCCTGTCAAGTTAGGGTTTTTATGAAACTATATTTGCTTCAAAATTTCGGCAATTTTTAATGAGGCATCGCCATTTCCATAAAATTTTATACGCTCTGTTTTTGGAAACCAATTTGTAAAAGTGTCTTGAATTAATTGTGAATTTGCTCCCACTAATATATTCCAACCTGCTTCTACCGTTTCAACCCATTCTGTTTCTTCACGCAAGGTAATGCAACGCACACCTAAAAGATAAGCCTCTTTTTGTACGCCACCAGAGTCTGTCAGAATGCAATTTGCATTTTCTTGTAAGATGAGCATGTCAAAATATCCAACGGGTTCTATTAAATGAATATTATTTTTAACAGGCAGATTCCATTCATTCATCATCTTGCTTGTACGTGGATGAAGTGGCAAGATAACTTTTGTTTCTAAACTAGCCAAGCCATCTAAAATTGATTTTAGTTTTTCTTTATCATCAGTATTGGTGGCGCGATGAATGGTAGCAAGTGCGTACTCACCTTTTGCAATGTTGAGGCGAGATAAAATGTCTGATTTTCTGCGAGCAAGCGTCAGGTTATGAAGAAGCGCGTCAAACATCACATCCCCTACTTGATGTACGCCAGCGGTGATTCCTTCTTTTTCTAAATTTTTGATTGCAATATCGGTTGGGCAAAATAAAAATGTTGAGATGTGGTCTGTTAGCACGCGATTAATTTCTTCCGGCATAGTGCGGTTATATGACCTCAACCCCGCTTCAATATGTGCGACGGGGATATTTGTTTTTGCGGCGGAGAGTGCACCTGCTAGCGTGGAATTTGTGTCACCATAAACAAGTACGATGTTAGGTTTGATTGTATTAAGAACTTTTTCAATCTCAATTAACATTTTGCCTGTTTGCTCGCTATGGTTTCCCCCACCAATGCCAAGATGAAAATTTGGTTTTGACATTTCCATTTCTTCAAAAAAAACATCCGACATGCCATAATCATAATGTTGCCCAGTATGAATTAACATTTCTTGAAATGAATCTTTCAAGGCGCGTGAAACAGGTGCCGCTTTGATAAATTGCGGGCGTGCACCAACAACAGTTGCAATCACTTTATTTGGCATCAGAAGCATCTCGTATCATTTGTTCATATTCATTGGCAATTTTTTCAATATCAAACTGTTTTGCCTTTTCTAAACTTGCTTCACGAAACTTTTTTAATTGCGTTGGGTTTGAAATTAAATTTTTAAGTCTTTCTACAAACACTTCTTCGTTTTGCACTTTAATTAAGTAACCATTTTTTTCATGGTCAACCAAATCCAAAAATCCGCCAATGTCGCTGGCTACGATTGTCAACCCTTTTGCCAATGCTTGCACACCTACTACTGGCAACCCTTCAGAAAGTGAAGGCATAAATAAAATGTCACTTTTGGAAAATTCTTTTATCACATCTTGTGGTGTAATCCAGCCAGATAGATAAAATCTTGTTTGCATGTCATGTTTTTTAATTTCTTGTTTTACTTCATTGAATATGGGACCATCTCCCAGCATGGCACAAGTCCAATCTAAATGTTTGATTTGCGAAAGAATTCGCACAATAGCAATCGGATTCTTTTGAGTAACAAACCTCCCTGCAAAAATGAGGCGTGGAGGTTGATTTACTTCAAGCGGATTGGGAATCAACTGTAATACATCCGCTCCATTTGGAATCACGCGAATATTTACATCATAATGCTTCAACGCCAACTGACGAGTAAATTCACTCACGGCAACAACTTTTTTGGCACGCTTCCAAATAGGTTTGGTAAATGGCTCTAACCAACGAAACCAACTTCCTGTTTTTTCAGGAACACCGCCTGGCACATCGCCAAGATGAGCAGTGAGAATATATGGAACTCCTGTTATTAGCGAAAGCATCCATGCCAATGCGCCAGAGGGAACCGCAAAGTGAGTATGAATCACATGCGGACGATGAAATAAAATTAAACTTAAGCCAGCCCAAAAGCCCACCAAAATAAATGCCAGCATCGTCCAAAAACTTGCTACAAAAGGCTCTGTACGCAAAGAAGGAACACGTACAAGGTGAATCCCATCTTGTGTTTCTTTTTTAGGCAAGCCTTTCATATGAGCGGTTAACACAGTCACATCGTATCCGCGTGATGCAAGTGCTTTGCAGATGTCATACGCTGCTCTACCGCCACCACCGCCAATTGGAGGGAATTCGTAAATGATGACTAGGATTTTCATAAATTTTAATCTATGCTATTTGGTTTACGATTCATTTCTGCAAGAATAGAAGGTAAAAAGAATGCGCCTGGCAAACTTGTAATGATGAATAAAATTCTAATTAAGATAGCAATGGTTAAACTTTCAGCATTGCTTAAGCCGCCAACGCTTGAAAATAAAAATGTAAGTGACAGTTCTTGCACACCAAAACCATTAATTGAAATGGGGATGAGGGTGACGAAGTAAGTCAGACTCCATAAGCCTGCAATCAGCCAATAAGAAAGGTGGTCACTCATGCCTTCGGCGAGCAGGTAAATGGCGGCAAAAATACAAGCCATGTTTCCAAAAGTAAAGAAGAGAGAAGATATTAATGCTTTGGGTTTTTTGAGCCAAATAGAAAACGCGTTTAATGTTCGTTGCATGAAGGCACGTATTTTTTCAATAAGCGGAGCAATTGTCAGGGCTTGTAGGCTGTTGGGGTTAGAGAACACAGGTATAAGTCCGAAGGGAAGCGCGAAGAGCATACCAGCCATGCCGATTAATCTATCTGCTACAAGTGAGGCGAGGCAAACTGCGCGGTCATATCCTAATTGCATTGCACCTGTTAAGCGGACAACGTCGCCACCGATGGTAGTCGGCAAAAAGTTTGAAGAAAATAATCCCGTAAATGTAAGCATGGCGGTTCGCAAAAATGGAATGTCCACTTGGGCTGAACGCAGGAGAATGTGCCAGCGTAAAACGACAAACATGCGTGAGATGAGCATTGCGAAAATACCTAATATGAAATAAAGCGGGTCTATGTTTTTGAGTGCGGAAATAATTTCTGTACTGCTTTCTTCACGAATTAATGCCGCAAGCAAAATTAATGCGAGCAAGGTGCCTGCCGCACGCCATAGATTTTGAATTCTTTCGTTCTTTGGGTTCACAAGGTTATTCGTTGATATTGATTTTTTTACGAATGGTGTAGGTGGGTTTGCGTTGTGATTCGTGATAAGTACGCACAAGCATTTCTGCAATTAAACCCATAAGAATAGACTGAAAGCCTAATATAAAGAACATGGCTGTCATGGGTAGTAAAGGTGAGGTGGAAATTGCCACTTCAAAAAATACACGCCTTACAAAGAGGTATCCAAGAGAAATTGCGCTCAATAAAATAAGGAATCCGCCAGCACTACCAAAAACGTAAATCGGTTTGGCAGAATAGGAGACAAGGAATTTGACGGTGAATAAATCTAAGATGACTTTGACGGTTCTTTCCATGCCATATTTGGTTTTTCCAAAGCGGCGTGGGTGATGGTTGACAGACATTTCTGTGATTTTCGCGCCGACTGAATTGGCATACACGGGAATGAAGCGGTGCATTTCGCCATACAAACGAAAACCTTCTAGTACTTCACGACGATAGGCTTTGAGGGTGCAACCATAATCATGCAAGTGAACACCTGTTACCCATGAGATGATTTTGTTTGCAATCATGGAGGGAAAATTACGTGTAATTGCATTATCTTTACGAATTTTTCGCCAACCACTGACGAGGTCGTAACCTTCATCTAATTTTGCTAGCAACAAGGGAATGTCAGCTGGGTCGTTTTGCATGTCGGCATCGAGTAAAACGATGATGTCGCCTACAGAGTAGTCAATACCTGCGGCAATGGCAGCAGTTTGACCGAAGTTACGTCGGAAAGAAACGACTCGAATATGCTCAGGGTCTTTTTGAGCGTAGCCCTGCAAAATTTCTAGGCTGTTATCGGCACTGCCATCATCTACAAAAACGACTTCCCATGATTGATTAATATTTTTCATGGTGGCATAAATTGCCTCAAACAACATTGGCAAGTTATCATGTTCGTTATAAACGGGGATGACGATTGATAAGTTCATTTTCTTTGAAAAATCCTTAAGCCCGCGCCTTCATTGCAAGATGGCGCAATGGGTGGCAGGGCAAATTCTATAAAATTGGTTGGGGTTAGGTAGGCTTTCCAACTCTCAAAACGTTTTTCTTCGATGATAAAGATATTGGCGCTATCTCGCCATTCGACTAAGGAAACGCTATTCCAGTAGCCGAAGCGGTTTAGTATATCGGCGTCTCCGCCACGGCGATAGGCGTAGCCATCATTAATTTGGGCGGGGAAAATTTTAGCATTTGGCACATATACCATTGGCACAAACGATAATCCGCCATCCCAATATACCAGACTATCAGATGGGATGATGCTTGCAAGATATTCACCAACTTGCTCGTTGGCGCGGATGATGTCGGTTCGGCAATCTAGCTTGCTTTCGCCAAGATGTAAAAGAGGCGATAATATAAAGCCGATTATCAAAAATGAGTTCATTAAAGTGAGTGAAAAATTATTTTTATTTTTTCGCCAAATAAAGAATGCTATTCCAATTGTGATAAAGCCGAGTAAAAACCCAAAACCTGCACCAACGGCGCGTTTAATTTGAACTGGCTCAAAATTTAATCCATATTTGAGGGCATCTTCAAGGGAAATGAATACGGGAAAAATCTGCCCGGCGCGAATGCGCGGCACAAGCCGCAGGTCAGTTAAAGAAGCGGTGACGTTTTCAAAGTTGGAGAATCCCATTCCAGTCGAAGTCAATAAGATAAATGGGATGATGAGAATCGCTGTCCAACGGGCAAGTGAAAAATTTTTGAGTGAAGAAAAAACGATGACAAACAATAAAATGCCAAGCGGGTCAAAAAAGCCAAGATAGTTTGAAAAACAAAACACGCAACTATAACTTTCATATTGGCTGGCAAGCGATGCCCAAGCATGTAACAGCCATAAACTAAAATATGAAACTGATAAAAACATAAAAGCGCGGAATGAATCATTTGATTGTTTTATTTCACGCCAGAAAAATAAAGCGAAGACACTTCCGATAATTGGG
>JAEURH010000140.1 GCA_016789365.1 Anaerolineales bacterium | reverse complement strand
GGTGAATACGCGCCTATTCTTTTGGCTGAATTTATTAAAGATAGCGGGGACTTAGGTCAGCTGGCACGCATGTTAGATGCCATGGCGCGCAGTGTTTCTGCGAGAGATAATCAATTAAAATTATTACAAAAAGTAATTCCGATTGGGGTTTCACTTTCGGCTGAAAAAGATTTTAACCGTTTACTTGAATCGTTGGTAATGGAAGCGCAAACAGTAACCAATGCCGATGCTGGCACATTATATTTGTTAGAAGATGATTCATTAAAGTTTGTGATATTGAGAAATACATCATTGAACATGGCAATGGGTGGTACAAGTGGAAATGAAATTACGTTTTATCCTGTCAAACTTCATAATCCCGATGGAAGCGAAAATCGTTCTAACGTTGTTTCTTATTCTGCGTTGACTGGTAAAAAGGTCAATATTGCTGATGCGTATAAAACCGAAGGGTTTGATTTTTCTGGCACCAAAGCATTTGATGAAAAGACCAAATATCACTCCAAGTCTTTTTTGACGATTCCGCTTCAAAACAAAGACGGGAAGTTGATTGGTGTTATTCAACTGATTAATGCTAAAGACAAATCTAGTGGTGAGATTATTGCGTTTGAAGATAATGATGTGTTAGAAGCGTTGATTTTGCTCGCCACCGCCGCACTAGATGGCTACATCCGTGAAGAGGCGCTACGGCAAGAAATTGCTCAACTAAAAATCGAAATTGACCAATCTCGTCGTGCCAAGCAAGTAGCAGAGATTACTGAATCAAAATTTTTTCAGGATTTACGCGATAAAGCCAAAGAAATGCGCACGAGAGAAATAAAAAAGAAGTAGTTTATTTTTTTGCTTCTTCAATGGCTTCTTCAACAATAGATGCCATTCTTTGTAAATGGCGTTCAGAAGTAAATTCCATTACGCTTTCTTGCGCCTTTTGTTTAATTTTTTCAACAGCCTCTTGATTTGTTGGGTTATAAACCCATTCAATCGCTTCGCAATATCCCTCTGGTGTGCCATCTGGTGTAATACCATTCACATAGTTTTGGATGTAATCGGTTACACCTAATACATTTTTTGCATTAACTATACTAATCTTCCCAAGCCGCATAGCATTTAAGTAAGTTTGTTGCCCAGAAGATTTTGTGTTCCCAGAAACTAACGGGGTGATAACCATATCGGCTTCGCGCATCAAACGAATAAACTCGGTATGTGAAACTTTTACAATTTGCACATTGGTAGGAATATCTTTTCTTCCATCTAATAAGCGTGTGGAGATAATAAACTTTCGGTGAGGCAATTTGCGAGCGGCTTCTAATAAAGAGTCATAATCGCGGGCTGGGTTTCCGCCTGAAAAAATGTATCCATTGGAAAGAATTGGTCCTGCATTAACTTCGGCATCGGTAAAGGTGAAACAGTAGAGATTGACACGCACCTTTTTTTGGTCAATGCCCCATAATTTAGCAAAGATTTCTCCTTCTCCTATTGAATGAACTGCATAACGTTGGATGACGGGGTCTGCCAAACGAACGATTAGTTTTTGAAAGTTATACTTAAAAAAGTTGCTTTTGTTCCACATATCATCTGCTAGCACAATAACGGGTTTTTTGTGCAATAGGCGGATGAAGATACATGCTAATAAATCGGGGTGAAAAGAACCGCTAACACTGTCTAAAACCAGAACATCACACTCTCGCGCCCAGTTGAGTACCTTCCAAAAGCGGCGTATTTCAACAATCAATTCACCAAAAAAAGTTTCGGCTTTAGGAAATTCTGAAAAGGCAGAATAAGGTGGTATGCCAGATTTTAAGGGGGGCAGGTCAAGGTCTACGGTGTGAATATATTTTGGGGTTGGCATTTTTGTCCATCCTAGTAGTGTTGAAATATGCAAAATTGTAATCCAATTGAGATAAAATAGAAAATTGATATTCAGTTTTGTAAAATATTTAAAGATTGAACGCTTTATTTGCAAAACTGCAAGGATTCTTAGTAACCCGTTTGGGCTATTCTTTGCCACTAAAAATACGGGTTAGCATTTCAACCTAAAGGATACAGTATGACCCAAAATTTTGATGTCATTATTATCGGGGCAGGGGTGATGGGCACCAGCCTTGCGTTTCATCTCTCAAAACGAGGGCTCAAGCCTTTGTTAGTAGAGAAAAATCAGGTTGGGTTTGGGGCTACGGGCAGTTCAAGCGGACTTGTGCGTATGCACTATGATTTGAAAGTTGAATCTCAACTGGCGTGGGAAAGTTTTCATTATTTCAAAAATTGGGCTGAGATGGTAGGCGGGGAATGTGGTTTTCGTAGAACAGGATTCATTCATTTAGAACCTGCTGAGCAACATCATAACTTGCGAGCTAATGTGGAAATGCAAAAAGGAATTGGAATTAAGACTGAAATTATCACAGGGGCGGATGTGAAGAAATTATCACCATCATTTTATACCGATGATATTGAAATTGCGGCATACGAACCAGAATCAGGCTATGCCGATGCTACGTTAACTGCCAATTCATTTTTAACAGCGGCTAAAAAATTGGGGGCAGTTTTTATGCAGGATTGCGAAGTTATCGGGAGTCAAATTTCACATGGAGCAGTAACAGGCATTCGCACGAGTCGAGGCGATTTTTTTGCTCCTATCGTTATCAATGCGGCGGGGGCTTGGGCTGGCAAAATCAGTGAGATGTTTGAATATCCAATTCAATTAAGTACTTGGACGCATGATGTTTTACACATCCGCCGACCTGCGAATGTAGAAGAGCATTTGACTGTGATTGATATGCAACGCGGTTTGTATTTTAGACCCGATACTGGAAATTTAACTTTGGTGGCATTGACGGATGATAGCCGCTTTGGCGAAAGCCCCGATGCAGAAAGACATTATGTTGAAAAAGATTTTGTGGAACGTGCTATTGAGCGTGTGATTGGACGTGTGCCTGCTTTAGAGCAAGGCTCATTACATTCAACGCATGTCGGCAGAGATAGTTTGACAAAAGACCAACGCGCTATTATCGGCAAAGCAGGACCCGAAGGTTATTATTTGGTAACAGGTTTTAGCGGCACAGGCTTTAAGATTTCGCCAGCAGTTGGTTTGTGTATGAGCGAATTGATTGTGGATGGTGAAGCAAAGACGATTGATGTTTCTGGTTTTGACCCGAAACGTTTTGAGCGTGGTGAAATTCTCAAAGGCGAATTTGATTACGGGTTTATTTGGGGCAATGAGCCAAATGCTTAAGATTTAATGTAGTAAGGCAGGTTTATAACCTGCCTTACTAAAGTTCCAGAAAAGTCTATCAATATTTTTTATAAAGGCAAAACAAGATGAACGTGAGCATGACAAAAAAATTTATTATTGTATTATTTTTTATTGCAACAAGTTTATTAACTGCTTGTGGTGACACAAGTGACATTAATTTAATAGGCGTGGGAGGTGAACAAACACAAACAGAAACTACTGTTGTAGATTCTCCAAATAACCCTACTGAAGAAATCGCAACAGCAACGCCCTTCCCCACCGCCAGCGGACGCATCATCTTCGTCTCCAATCGTGATGGACAAAATGATTTATTCATCACTACACCTGATGGCACGCAAGTTTCAAAATTAATCAACAACATCGCAGAAGATACTACACCCCGTTTATCACCAGATGGCACACGCGTTGCATTTGTTTCCACTGCCAACAATAACACTGATATTTACATCCTCAACCTTGCCACTGGATCTGTTACACAAGTGACCAATGCGCCAGAAAAAGATGCATCACCCACTTGGTCACCGGATAGTAGACAACTTGCATTTGAATCATTCCGTGATGGCAATTTTGAAATTTATATTACCAACGTAGATGGCTCGAATCAATACCGCCTCACCAACGACCCCGCGGCAGATACTTCTCCCGTTTGGTCTCCTACTACCAACGAAATCGCCTTCGTCAGCAACCGCTTTGGCAATGCCGATATTTTTTTGACCAATCCTGCTGGGCAAGTTTTTACACTGACGACAAGCCCCGCCCCAGACAACGCCCCAGCTTGGTCGCCAAGTGGCAACTTTATCGCCTACCAGACTTTTTCTGGGGACCTCTCTAACTTGTGCATTATCGGACGAGACGGTTTGAGTGGACGTTGTGTCACATCTTCACCTGCATTATATAGTCCGCTTGTATGGTCTCCTGATAGCACTTGGCTGGCATCTAGTGGAAATGCCGCCATTCACCTGTTTAATATTTTTGATGGCACTACACAACAAATTTCCGCTTCCGGTATTGAGCCACGTGGCGCACCTGCTTTTTCAACGGATGGATTACGCTTGGTATTTCAGGCACAATTTAATGGGGATATGGAATTATTTTCAGCACTTATTCCCACCAATGAATTTACACAAGTGACAGCCTTTGCAGGCTACGATGGCGAAGCGATTTGGATAAATCAATAAGAATAAAAATGTGAGGGGTATTTCAAGTATAATTTGATTCATGCTTCCTGAATCACCGCTTACTATCATTGAAAGCCGTCTGCGATATTTACTTCCAGCCGAAATGTATGTTTCGATGTGGGGCAATCCATCAGTAGATATTATGCTGGAAGTGCATAAACATTTGCGAACGTTGCAAAGAATTGTGCATGATTACACATCAAAGCAAATTGATATTACAAAACTCAAGCCCGGTGACGTAAAAACAGAATGGCAACATGGCACCATGATGTTTACAGATTTAGCAGGGTTTACAAAATTAATGGAAGCCAATGCATCCAAAGGGGAAGAAGGTGCCGAAAATTTACTTAAGCATTTAACAAAATATTTCTCCAGCATGATTTCAATCATCAGTGTTTCAGGTGGTGAATTGGTTGAATTTACTGGTGATGCACTCTTAGCCGTATTTTCCAAAACAGAAAGAAATGATGATACCGCCCGCGCTGTACGCGCAGGTTTGCGTATGCAGAGAGCGATGAAAGAATTTGCAGAAATTGAAACGCCATCTGGCATTGTCAATTTGCAAATGCGAATCGGGCTTCATAGCGGCAGATTTTTAACGGCTGATATTGGTACGCCACGCCGCATGGAGCATGTGCTGTTAGGTAAAGATGTGCAACAAGCCAAGTTAGCAGAAAGTAATGGACAAAACGAACGCGTAAATTTATCTAGCAAAGCGTATGAGCAAGTGAAAGATAAATTTAGATTTGAAGATGGAAAAGAAGGCTATCATCTGGTAGTTGACGATTTAACAGATGCACAACTCGGCGAGTATGAACTGACACCATTAAGACGGCGCATGGCAAGCAACATCGTGATTGAGAAAGATAAAAGTATCGTCTTACAACAAATTGTCACTTTACTAGATGACATTGAGCCAATTGCCAGTTTTATTCCAGACCCGATTCTTTCGTTGTTAGTAGAAAGCGCGGCAGATAGAAGAATCCCGCCTGATTTTCCACAACCAACGATTATGTTTATTCAGTTCGTAGGTTTGCCAGAATCAGCAGACCGTGCTTTGCCGGGTGAAGAAAGAAAATTAGCATTAAGTTTTTCACGGGCGTTTTCATTAATCAATGCAGCGGTAGAAGCACGTGGTGGCATACTAAAAAAAGTGACCTATCACCTTTCAGGCTCAGATATTGTGGTGTATTTTGGTGTACCGAATGCACATACAAATAATGAAATCCGTGCGGCTGGAGCCGCGCTTGCGATTCGTGAAATTGTGCAAAACATCAAAGCCCCAACCATTGGAACAATTCAATCAGAAGTGTATTGCCAAATTGGGATTAATGTCGGTCCAGCATTCGTAGCAGAAATTGGTGAGCCACGCGGACGGCGTGAATATAATGTTTTGGGAGATACGGTTAACACGGCGGCGCGGTTAATGAACTATGCTGGAAAGAATCAAATCATTGTTTCTGAAAAAGTGAAACAAGCCATTGAAGCAAAATATGAATGTAAGTCTTTGGGGGAAGTTGCGTTGAAAGGGAAAAAATCCGCAATGGTATTGTATGAGTTAACGCAACTAAAGGAAAAGAAATAAAAAAGAGACACGGTGCACCGTGTCTCTTTTTTATTATTATTTTGGCTTTCCTTTTAACCTTGTATCCAAACTAGACCAAATGCCAGCGGCAAGTGTACTGCCTGTTTTTTTGCGCAAGTTGACTTTATAGATTGCTTTTTCGCCTTCGCCAATGTGAGTCAGCCAAAATTGCTGTGTCAAGTTGGAGAGAGCAGAATCTAGTTGGTCAAGTGTGAGGCGGTCTGTTTCAGGCATAGAGTCCATTGCCTCTCGCAAGCGCGGGTAACTCATCTGCAATTCGCGAAGCATCAAACGCATAATTTTTCGCAAAGCAGGTGGTAAATCAACAAGGTCAAGCGCGGTGATGCCGTCTTTTTGTTGTTTGACTTTTATTTCTTTATCTAACCTGTCAAAGACTCCGGGCATGGCAACCTCGCTTAATACAACTCGGGCATACTGATGGGTTCAGGCTGTGGTTCACACTCGCCACAATAAATGACATTGGCAACGGCTAG
>JAEURH010000013.1 GCA_016789365.1 Anaerolineales bacterium | reverse complement strand
TCAGAAAATTTAATTAATCTCTCTGAACCTTCGAGAATTTCTAAAATTTCCACTTGTATTTTTTTATTTTCAAATTCCACAAACACTGATTTGCCTACGCGCAAGCCCTTACCACCTACTAACGATTCCCAAATCAAGTCATCTCGTTTTCTTAATAACAACAATTCAACATGCCCGCCTGTTTCTTTTTTGGCAAAAATTCTTGCGGGGATGACACGGGTCTGATTCAGAATAAGCAAATCGTTGGGTTGCAGAAACAACTTCACGTCACGAAAGAAGCGGTGTTCTATCTTTCCTGAGTCACGATTCAAAACTAACAGTCGAGATGAGTCGCGTGGTTCAGCGGGAGTCTGTGCAATCGAAGACTCTGGTAAGTGATAATCAAAATCTGATGTTTTCATGGCGTGAACAAAACTTCGTCGGGACTGCAATATGTGACAGTTGCATTGGGCGGAATGGTGTTGGGGTCAAAATTTGGAATTATATTTTCCCAATAATAAACATGATTTTCATCAGCTGCGCATCTGTGAATGTCACTCAGCATATAAAAAGTTTGCGAATCTGCATCGGGGATAATCACGCCTTGAAAATAAACATGATTTATATCTTTTGCATATTGATGTGTTTCATCAAGAATTTCAAACGTGCTAACGTGTGCATTTGCAATTTCAAATGGCTCCGAAAGCCCAAAGCCTGGATAATAATAAACTTTGGTGATACGAATGTAATATCCGCTATCGCTTAATCGGTTGGGTGGTTGATTGGCGAGATAGAAATATCCAATGCCACTGATGAGGAGGCAGATAAGACAGAGGAAGATGGTGATTGAGATGATAAGAGTGCGGTTAGTTTTCATAAATTATTAGTTAGATAAAGTAGCTTTATTGCTTTTATATTTAACTATTAATTTTATTTTATTTGTATAAGAGTTTGGAGGTTCAGGTTTTATACTCAGCGTTTGAGCAATATCGTTTATAAGCTGATAAAGCTGAGCCTCTTCTTTACAACTTAATGCATGATATTGTTTAATAGGTCCTTGCAAATCAAATGGTGTTGTTTCGTGAGATAAAAGTGGTATCAGTTTAGTGCCTTGTCCCCAACGAGCTCCAAGTTCAAAAAGAACATATGCTGATTCGAAACTCTCTTTCGAAATTAAACCAATTAATATTTCAGCATTAAGGACTTCCTCGCGTAGTTTGTTATCAACATCTTCGCCAGCTGATAAACCATATCCATCAAGGCTAGTACATCTAATTTCTTTAGAAGAAAGATTTAAAGAAAAGTGAATAAGATCAACTATCAAACTCACTAATTCACTATCGCGGCTACTGTGGCTAATAAATATTTTTAATTTATCTTCTTGAATGGTCTGAGTTTTAGAAGTGGGAATACTTAAAGGAAAATTATGCCTTTCAATATAACCTTTTCTTGAATCTTGGATGCATTGCTCAATAAAAGGCTCAACAACATTTCCTTTCCAATCCTTAAATGACTCGAAAGACAAACTGCCATTATATATAGATTTAATTCTGCCACTTGTCTGTTTTTTGTATGCTTCAAATTTTTGGGGATAATTCTCCTCTAAGAAAGATAAGAAGCGAGTTTCCCAAGATTCAAAAGCAACCTCACCACGGTTGTTATTGTTTTGGGCAAAAAAACTGTAAACTTCATCATAATAAAGTTTTTGCCAATGTTCAAATTCTCTTGCATTTAATTCAGATTGAGAATTTTTTTCTTCGGTACTCATTCAATTAATTCCTAATAGATAAGTTATTTATTCCAAAATCTTGAAATCAAATTCAACACAATCGTCAAAATCACCGAAACCAAAATCGAGGTTGTGACAGGGAAATAAAACGAACCATTCTCCCCTTCCATGCGAATATCGCCAGGCAAACGACCAAGTGGAATCCCAAATTTTGTGGCGAGATAAATTCCACCACCGATTAAGAACAAGATGATTCCGCCGAGCATTAGGTAACGAGAGAGTGATTCCATAAATAATTTATGTCGTTGCGAGGAGGGTGTTCTTCCCGACGAAGCAACCTCCAATTATAAATAGATTGCTTCGGGCAAAGAACAAGAACGCCCTCGCAATGACATTATAGTAATCTCGGTTGCCCCTCTTCAACATAATCCATCCCTAAATGTTCATAAGCAGATTTTGTCGCCACACGACCTTGTGGGGTTCTATCCAAAAATCCCAATTGCAAAAGATACGGCTCCACCACATCCATAATCGTATCTTGCTCTTCACTAATCGAAGCCGCAATCGTATTCAAGCCCACAGGTCCGCCATTATATTTTTCGATAATCGTTTTCAACACGCGCCGATCCACATCATCCAAGCCAAGCGGATCAACTTGCAACAAGTCCAATGCTTCTTTGGCAACTTTTTGTGTGATGACTCCATCCGCACGCACTTGAGCAAAATCTCTCACACGACGTAGCAAACGCAATGCGATTCGTGGAGTCCCACGCGCGCGCCTCGCTACCTCGCTGATACCTGATTCATCCGCGGAGACTTTTAACATCCCCGATGCACGAGTGACGATTTTTACCATTGCATCAATATCGTAATAATCCAAACGATAGACTGCACCAAAGCGCGCCCTCAATGGAGCAGTGACTAATGCTAATCTTGTTGTTGCACCAACCACAGTAAATTTCGGTAACTTCAAACGAATTGAACGTGCAGAAGGTCCTTTACCAATCACAATATCCAAAGCAAAATCTTCCATCGCAGGATATAACACTTCTTCTACAGCTCTGCCGAGGCGATGAACTTCATCAATAAATAAAACATCACCAGCACGTAAGTTTGTAAGAATCGCGGCTAAGTCACCTGCTCTTTCAATTGCAGGTCCCGCCGTCACCTTCACATTGACACCCATTTCATTTCCCAACACATGCGCGAGAGTTGTCTTGCCAAGCCCAGGCGGACCATAAAACAAAACATGATCCAACGCCTCATTGCGATGCTTCGCCGCATCAATCAAAATTGACAAATTTTCTTTGACTTGGTCTTGACCAATAATATCCGCCAACTTTTGCGGACGCAACGCATGGTCAACACGGTCATCAGGTTTCGATTCAGGGTCAAGTGGGCGGGTTGTTTTTGCCATGAGGCAAATTATACCTTTAACAACGAACCGCCTCGCAAACTTGCGAGGCGGTTCTTATCAAACTAGTTTTTTATTTTATGGAAGTGGGCATGCTCTGGTAATGACAGCAGTGACATTTAGAGAGTTCGGTTGTCCAGACACGCCTCGCAAGTTTATAACAGTTGCACCTGTAATGTTCATGCCATAATCTTCATTACCCATTAAGGTACCACAACTGAAGGTCAATACCTTTGTACCGCCACCACCAAACACACCTACAATTCCTGAGCCAGAAAAACCTCCAGGAGTGGGGTCGTTGCCAAATGCTGTCAGACGGTTTAATGTCACATTGCCATTGGCACTAAACATTAATCCGTTTTCGGCATTGTTCGAGAAGCTATTGACACCGTTAAGGATAATTGTTTTGTTGAGTGAACCACCAGCATAACTAAGGTTATCTAGCACTGCGCCGTTTTTACCGTTTGCGTTGGCAAAGATGTTTGTAAGTGTAATCACGCCGTCATTCTTGATTTGCAAGCCATTATCACCGTTGTTATTAAAGTTGTTGTAGCCAGAAATGACAACGTCCACAGCAGAAGCGGGCAAAGCACCATATTGCGTATCAATCGTGACACCATGTACAAGGTTGTTGCTAGCATTTAAGTTTACTGCTACTACTTTGCCATTGCTCTCAATTTGTAAACCATTGGTTGCATTGCCTATGAAAGTTCCGTACCCAGATATAGTAACTGCTTGTGTGCCTGTAGAAACGACATTGTCAAGGCGAGCACCTACCCCATTGTTGTTATTAGCAGTGACGCGTTGAATGGTGATAGCACCTATAGAGTCAATATACAAACCAGTACCATTGTTGTCATTGATGTAATTGTAGCCATAAAGGATAACCGCTCTAGCAAGTGAGCCAGTGGAGTTATTAATGTATACGCCGTTAGCAGAGTCGGTTGGAGCAACACCGTTTCCATTAGCGGTGATGTTATACAGCGTCACTGCGCCATGCGTATTGATGATTAAACCAGTACCAACATTGTCGTTGAAGCGGTTGGTGCCAGTAAAAGTGACGTTGGCAGGTTTAGTTGGAATGCCAATATTATTTACTTCAACACCACTAATGTCATTGTAATTGGCAGTGATATTAGCCACAGCCACTGCACCATAACTATTAATCTCTAAACCGTATGTACCATTATGAGATATGTTATTAAAGCCAGTTAAAGAAACGCCACCAATCGCATTAGTATAGTTATTGCTCAAGACTGCGCCTTCTCCAGTACTGTAAATAGAAGTTAAGTTAGAAATAACTATCGCGCCACGTGAGTCAACGATTAAGCCATTGGCATTGCCATTAATATAATTGGTACCTAACATAGAAACACCAAACGTTTTTGTCACTACCCCTTTCACAATAGCCGCATAGTAGGCTTGGCATTCTCCAGGCACACCTTCATCACAGTTATCTATGACAGCGGCTTGGCCAGCATTCCCAATCGAGTTAATCGAATAGGTTGTAATCGCGCCACGGCTAAAAACAGTCAAACCCGTATCGCCATTTCCTTGGAATGTATTAACACCTTTAATCGTTATCGCCTTCGCACTAGAACCTAAGGTGTTATCAAGGATAATACCTGAGTTGGTATTATAGTTAGCATTAATATTATTAAGCGTAATGGCACCACTGGTATATACCCACATACCATAGCGGCCATTATTATTAAAGATATTTGTGCCATTAATAGTGATATTGGAAAGCGGGCTTGCATTCCCACCGTTAATTTCAACGCCATCATTTCCATTATCAGCAGAAAAGATATTTGTTAAGGTAACAGGTACATTGTAGGTAGTAATTCTTAAACCATCTTGGTCATTATCTATAAAATTGGCATATCCTGTTTGGGTCACGCCACCATAACTGAGCAGATAAACACCAGCACAATATGTATCGTCACCTTCTTTAATTTGGTCACAATCGTTCTTATTGGCAGTGATATTCATCAGCGTAATCAGCCCTTTTGAGACGGCAAATAAACCGTTGCTAATGTTATTGCTAAAGAAGTTCGTGCCATTCACTATAATGCCACGTTTGGTAACCAATGCGCCATAATTATCAAGGTACATGCCTTTGCCATAGGCATCATAATCAACGCCGACTGTGTCGCCAGGGCGAGCAAGGTCTGTACCATTGTTATTAGCAATCACGTTAGAAACCGTAATCACACCACTGGAATACACGCGCAAGCCATCCCAGCCGTTGTAACTAAAATTATTCGTACCTTTAATCGTTACACCAGATGAAATGGTATTGGTGCAAACACCCAGCCCAGGTGTAGATTGCAAACAATTATCCAAATACACCCCAGAGCCTTGGGCATTGTAACTAGCATTAATGTGATTTAACGTGATGACCCCTTTAGAAAACACCACCAAACCATCTTTGCCATTGTAGTTAAAAGTATTGGTACCAGTTAAGTTAACTGCCTGTGCTTTAACATCAAAGGTATTAGTAATGGATGCGCCAATATCATCGTTGTCGTTAGCAGACACATTCTTTATATTGACGATACCTTTGGAAGAAATTTCTAACCCGTTGGCTGTGTTAGAGCTAAATTCACTGTTGTTTACTGTTACACCTGCAGGTACAAGGGCTAAATTATTGGTAAGGCTAGCACCTGCTAAACTGACATTGTTATTAACCACTTCTACATTATTTAATGTGATAGCGCCTTTGGAGGTGCCTACTTCTAGTGCATAATCAGCACCATTTGACAAAGGAATATTGTTGATAGAGACATTATTAATAGTAACGGGGGCATTCCAGCCCAAAATTTTCAATGGCACATGAAATTCAGAAAGGTTCGTGGTGCTAAGCGCCGAGCCACCGTTCGAGCCATTTGGCAACCAGCCACCATTAATGGTAAGCGCGTAGTTTGCCATGTTCGTTAAAACCAGGCCATTCAAAATAAAGTCGGTAGCACCAAAATCATTCACAGTGCTATCATAGGCGGCTTCAATCCAAATGGTGCCTGCTTTGGCAGGGTTATTAAATTCTAGCCAGTTAATCAAATCTAAAAACGAAGAGAAATAAGGTGAACAACCTGCTGGCGGAACAGCCCCTGCCGGGCACCA
Organism: Anaerolineales bacterium; assembly: GCA_016789365.1. Classification (GTDB taxonomy): domain Bacteria; phylum Chloroflexota; class Anaerolineae; order Anaerolineales; family Villigracilaceae; genus Villigracilis. The sequence continues at coordinate 42,206 of JAEURH010000013.1, read as the reverse complement.
GCGTGGGTCTGCTAGTGGAACGGTCTCTTCGGCTTGTTGGGTAGCCAGCGATACTTGCTCGCCGTTTTCATCTACTACTACAATTTCTGTTCCTTCGGGCAATTGTTCGAGGATTTCGGTTACGGGGTTAGATTCGCCTCCCTCAGCAGAGTCAACTTCACTTAAAGGTTGAGGCGCTTCTTCCTCAACGACAGTTGATTCTGTTTCTACAACCGTCTCTTCCGTTTGAGCAGATTCAGTCTGTTGTGTTGGTGTTTCTTCGGGTGGGGTGCTTTCATCTGCAAAAACTGGAGCAGTATTTACGGCACTTAATACGAGTGCCAAAAATAAGGCTCCAATCAGCAATGTATATCGAATTTTGGACATCAAATACTCCTTTCAAAACTCATTTAGACAATTAAAACTTCGTGTGTCATTATACCTACAAAAAGCAGGGATTCTTTTTATTTCAATTTTTTTCTAATTTTCATTTCTGATAGGATTCTCTTAAGTTATTCACAAAAAATGGACTGTCCTTCTTTAGAATGACAGTCCATTGGTACTATTAGTTCATCAGTGCGGGCGAAGTGAAGCAATCAAAACATTTACTCTTCAAATCAAGTGTGAGATTGCTTCGTCGGACTCAAGTCTTTCTCGCAATGACGAAATTTATTACTTTACGGCAAAGGACAAGCGCGCGTAATGGTTGTTGTTCCGCTTGTGAAATCAATCAACCCATTACCAAAGGTATAAACACCTTTGATAGTAATGGTTTTACCTACACCTGCCACGCTCAGAGAATAGCCTCTGCCTTCATTGTTGTTCAATGAGCCACAGGTGAACGTAATGTTGCCAAGGAAAGAATGTACATACACGCCATGGCTTAGACCAACACCAGGGTCATTATTGTAATTAGCAGTGATACGTGAGAGGGTGACGTTTCCACTGGCATAAATATACAAGCCGATAAAATTGTTATTGTTGAACATATTCACACCACTAAGTGTGACGGCTTTAATACCTGTTGGACCCGAATTGGCATTTATTAGATTATCTAAGGATGCGCCGTAACCGATATTGCTATTGGCAGTTAGGTTACTGACCGTAATCATGCCATCTGTGGTTACAACCAAACCACTAGCCGACATATTGCCGTTGAAGGTATTTACACCAGTCAAGGTGACGTTGGCAAGTGAAGCAAGTGTGGCATTGTTGACGGCATAAATATTTACACCACCGTTTCCATTCAAATTGGAGGTGATGTTCGCAAAGACGACATTGCCATTGGTGTTAACCACCAAACCCATGTCAAGATTCTCATTGAAGATGCCATACCCCGTAATGGTGACAGGCTGAGAGATGGTGGCTATGTCATTATTATCCAATAGTGCGCCAGACCCATTCATATTGTAACTTGCCATAAGGTTGTTGACTTTAATTGCGCCTAATGAATCAATGCGCAATCCAGTTCCGCCGTTGCCATTCATCCTATTCGTGCCATTGATAGTGACAGGTCGCGCTAGTGAACCGTTGTTGTTATCAATGTATACGCCATATCCACCTACTGCTAAGTTGTAATTGGCAGTAATGTTACTTAGCAATACCGCGCCGTGTGTTAAGATTTCCAAGCCGCTGAAGTCATTGTCATTAAAAATGTTGCTACCGGTAATCGTAACATTGAAAGGTGTGGCTGGATTACCCGCATTATCAAGATTCACGCCGTTAAAAGCGTTGCCATTAGCCGTAAGGTTAGACAAAGTAATTGCGCCACTGCTAGACACTGCCAAACCACTGTAGCCGTTGTCATTAAAATTGTTTGTGCCTTTAATGGTAACTGCTTTAGGAGTGGCAGAAGCGTAATTAAGAATGTAAGCACCACTTAAACCGTTATCATTAGCGGTGATGTTGCTGAGTGTGACAATGCCATTGTTATAAATACTTAATCCTATATTGCCATTGTTATTAAAGGTGTTGATACCGTTTAACGTGACATTCAACGCCGAAGAGCCAAAGGCATCAATATTCGCGCCCATATAGCCGTTGTTATCAACATACAAGTTGTTCAACGTCACAGCACCTGTGCCGAGGGCATACACGTTCAAGCCTTTTTTATTATTATTTTCAAACATACCATAGCCAGTTTGCGTTATGGCACGTTGCCCTTCCAAATATGCGCCAGCGCAGTATGTATCGTTTATTTCATAGGTTAAGTTACAGCCGTTGCCATTGGCAGTGATGTTATTGACCGTGACACTCCCCCAGCCAAGCGCTAATAAACCCGCGCTGGCGTTGTTGTTAAAGGTATTCGTACCACTAATAACGATGTTCTTCGAGGTGAGCGCGCCAAAATTGTGCAACAATGCACCTTTGCCACCCGCGTTAAAATTATCTGGTGAAGCAGTAGCAATAGGGCGGCTGGCATGTGTGCCATTGCCACTAGCAGTGATGTTACTCACGGTAATCACACCACCAGAAAATACACGCAAGCCATCATGTCCATTATTGCTAAAATTGTTTGAGCCTTTTATAGTTACGCCATTGGCTACGCCATAAGTACATACGTCAGTTGTGTAATTGAAACCGCAGTTATCTAAATACGCGCCGTGTCCCTGTGTATTTCCCATTGCGGTAACGTTATTGAGGGTAATGGCACCTTTGGTTTTAACACGCAACCCATCCCAGCCGTTGTAACTGAAATGATTTGTGCCATTAATGGTGACTGCCTTCGGGGTTGTCGCGTTATGGTTTTCAATGTAAACGCCATAACCAGAGTTTCCGTTCGCAGTTACATTTTTGAGAGTGACCGTGCCTTTAGAAATAATGGTTAAGCCATTAGGAGTGACACCTGTATTGTTATTAAATCTACTGTCATTCACGGCTACATTGCCAGTTCCACTCTCGTTATCAAGCCTTGCCCCGCTAAACAAAGTTGCATTACTGACAACATCCACATTATTTAAGGTGATGTTGCCAGTCGTTTGCACAGACAAAGCCAATGTGTTACTAACGCCAGTGACCGCGATGTTATTGATAGTAATGGCGCCATTCCAACCTGTAATCACAAAAGCCACATTGAATGTAGAAGGTGTGTTGGGGTTCAATGTTGTACCTGTGCCTGTCCAACCACCATTAATGGTCAGAGCAAAGTTATCCATGTGAGTGTAATCTGCGCCACTTAAAATAATGGCGCTAGTCTCTAAACCTGTTGTGCCTACATACCCTGCTTCAATCCATATCACGCCTGCTTTGTTGGGTTGATTATCTTTTAACCATTGAATAAGATTCGTGAGCGGGTTAGTGCCATTGAATGATGTTTTCGTTCCAGAACAAGTTGGCGAACCTGGCACAACACCCACAGGACACCATTGCGGGTCTGCCACTGCAATCGTTTCAGCCGCTTGTTCACTGGCTAAGGGCAATACCTCGCCGCTTTCATCTATCACTACCAATGTTGTATCTTCTGGAAGTGATTGGATGACTTCTGCCACACTGGAAGATTCGGTTGACGAAGCAGTATCAGTTGTCCCCTCGGCAGGAGGCGCCGCTTCTTCTCCTGTTTCAGCAGGGGTGCTGACTTCAGGCGGAGGTGCTTCATCCGCCAAGGCTGGGGCGACGTTTAATGCGCTTAATATCAACGCAAAAAATATCGCCATTATCCAAATACTATAACGAATGCGATTCATAATATCTCCTTTTGGTTGAACATACACGGATAAGAAAAATAAAGCACTACTTGTGAATTATACAAAAAACGAGTAAATCAGCAACAAAAACACCATGAAAGTTTTATGTTAGGTTTCTTGCAAAAGTGCGCTAGAGAGCGCACACTACCCAATAAAATATTATTTTTTCTCGCGTAGAAGGTGTTCTCTAATGCCAATGATATATAAATTTTTAACTTATGCAAGAGGTCTATTAAAAAAGGCTGCCAGCCTTACAGCTGACAGCCTTTTTGATACATATTTCTAATAATTTATGGCAAAGGGCAAGCGCGGGTGATGGTTGTTGTTCCGCTTGTGAAGTTAGTAGGCGTGCCATTGCCAAAGGTGTAAACACCTTTGATAGTGATGGTTTTGCCAGCAGTTACAGTCAGTGAATAACCTATGTTTTCGTTGTTATTCAATGAGCCGCAAGTGAAGGCAATATTGCCAGCGTTGGAATATACAGTCACACCATTCGCCGCGGCAATGCCAGGGTCATTATTGTAATTGGCAGTGATGCGTGTAATGGTTACGTTTCCGCTGGCGTAAATATATAAGCCATCGTATCCATTATTGTTAAACATGTTCACGCCGCTCACTGTGACGGTTTTAATGCCCGTTGGACCTGAATTGGCATTTGTGAAATTATCTAACATGGCGCCTATGTTTCCATTGCCATTGGCAGTGATGTTGCTTAACGTAATCATGCCATCGTTAACCAGATATAAGCCATCGTCATTTACATTGTTGTTAAAGGTATTCACACCTGTAATAGTGACGTTGGCAACTCCGTTGGTGATAGGATTGACAGCAAGGATATAAGCACCATAGTCTGTATTGTTATTGGCAGTGATATTAGCCAAAGTGACATTGCCATTTGTATAAATTAACAAACCACTATCTGTATTATTGTTGAAAATGCCATAGCCTGTAACAGTGACAGGTTGAGAAATGGTGGCAGAGCCATCATTATCTAATACAGCACCATAGCCGTCGGCATTGTAACTTGCCATCAGGTTGTTAACTTTGATAGCACCCAGCGAGAAAATGACCAACCCATCGCCACCGTTGTAATTCATCATATTTGTGCCGTTGATAGTGACAGGTTTTACCATAGTGCTTGTGTGATTTTCTATATATACACCTGCCCCGCCTGCACCTAAGTTGTAATTGGCTGTGAGGTTATTCAACACCACTGCACCATAACTGAATATGCGCAAACCAGTTATGCCATTTCCTTCAAAAATATTGTTGCCGGTAATGGTTACATTGGCGGGTTTGGCAGGGTTAAAGGTGTTACTGACTGCTACCCCATAGGTATTGTTGTAATTGGCAGTGAGGTTCGCGAGCGTAATCGCACCTGTGCTATAAGCGTTCAATCCACTAAAAGTGCCGTTATTTAAGAATGTGCCAAAGCCTTTTAACGTGATACCACCTACAGCATTGTTATATTGATTCCACAAAAGAGTACCAATCCCGCTGTTATTATTTGTGGTCAAGTTATTGACAGTTATCGCGCCGCGTGAAAGGAGCCACAAGCCGCCATCGCCACCGTTATCATTCATGGTGTTATTGCCAGTCATGGTAACTGCTTGGGCAGAAGGCACAAGGCAGTTGTCAAAACCATCATCAAAACAATTATCCAAAGACACGCCTGTACCTAAGTTAAAGTTAGCGGTAACGGCGTTGGTAGTAATTACGCCGTTGCTCCATACGAATAATCCGCCAAGGCTGTTTCCATTAAAGTTGTTGATGCCTTTAATGATAACTGCTTTGGGTGTGGGAGCAGAGGTGTTATCAATATAGGCGCCATCCAACCCGTTGTAATTGGCGGTGAGGTTATTAAGCGTAACTACACCATCAGCCAAAATCACTAAACCTTCAGCACCATTATTGGTAAAGGTATTTATGCCATTAATGGTCACATTAATCGGCGGGGTGCCAAAAGCAAAAATGTTCACGCCCGTTTCGCCATTGTTATCGGCATATAAATTGTTTAATACTACTGCGCCTTTATTAAAGGCGGAAACGCGTAAGCCATATTCAATGTTCCCGTCAAACCTGCCGTAGCCTGTTTGGGTTACACCTGCTTGCCCTTCTAAGTAGGCACCTGCGCAGTAGAAGTTATTTACTTCTTTCGTTAAGTTACATCCATTACCATTGGCAGTGAGGTTATTGACAGTGACGCTTCCCCAACCATATGCCAACAAGCCCGTGCTGGCATTGTTGTTAAAAGTATTTGTGCCACTCACAACAATATTCTTCGGTGTCAGCGAACCCCAGTTGTGCAACAATGCCCCTTTGCCGAAAGCATCAAAATTATCTGGTGAAGCACTAGCGGCATTGCGTCCCGCATCTGTGCCATTGCCATTGGCAGTGATGTTGCTGACAGTAATTACGCCGCCAGACCAAACGCGTAAACCATCCCAGCCATTGTCACTGAAATTATTTGTGCCTTTAATGGTTACGCCGTTGGCTACGCCAAAGTTACATAAACCCGTACCAAAGTTATAAATACAGTTATCCAAATACGCGCCAGAGCCGCCTGTATTCCCCATTGCGGTTACATTGTTGAGGGTAATCGCGCCTTTGGTTAGAACGTACAGCCCATCCAAGCCGTTGTAACTGAAATGATTTGTGCCGTTAATCGTCACTGCTTTTGGAGTCGTTGCATTGGAGTTATCAATATAGACACCGTTTAAAGTATTCCCATTCGCGGTTACGTTTTTAACTGTCACAGTGCCTTTGGAACCTATCACTACACCCGAAGCACCAGCACTAGTATTGTTATTAAATGTGCTGTCATTCACGGTTACATTGCCAGTTCCGCTATCATTTTGTAGGTATGTTCCCCAATTCGTTGTATTATTGTGAACATCCACATTGTTAAGCGTAATGTTGCCATCTGTATAAACCCCTAAAGCATCTGTAACACCACTAGCACCAGTGACCACGATATTATTAATAGTAACTGCACCCTTCCAACCTGAAATCACAAAAGCCACATTGAATGTAGAAGGTGTGTTGGGGTTCAATGTTGTACCTGTGCCTGTCCAACCACCGTTGATGGTCAGGGCAAAGTTATCCATAGTTGCATAATCTCCACCTTCTAAAACAACAGGTCCACCTTCTAACCCTGACGTACCTACATATCCTGCTTCAATCCATATCACGCCTGCTTGGTTGGGCTGATTATCTTTTAGCCATTGAATGAGATTCGTGAGCGGGTTAGCACCATTGAATGATGTTTTCACTCCAGAACAAGTTGGCGAACCTGGCACAACACCCACAGGACACCATTGTGGGTCGGCTAGTTCAATCGTTTCAGCCGCTTCTTCACTGGCTAAGGATAATGCCTCGCCGTTTTCATCTACCACTACCAATGTTGTATCTTCTGGAAGGGATTCGATGATTTCTGCCACACTGGAAGATTCGGCTGACGAAGCAGAATCAGTTGCCCCCTCGGCAGGAGGCGTCGCTTCTTCTCCTGTTTCAGCAGGGGTGCTGACATCAGGCGGAGGCGCTTCATCCGCCAAGGCTGGGGCAACATTCATCGCACTTAATATCAACGCAAAAAATATCGCCGCTATCCACATACTATAACGAAGCCGATTCATAATATCTCCTTTTTATATAAGAAAAACTAGATTGGATTTCCAAAACCTCAACGCCTAAATTATAGGCGAAAGTGAGCGGTCTGTACCTTAAAGTTTTATTTTGAAATAAAACTGACACGCCTGTTTTTTACAAAAACAGGCGTGTGCAAGTAAATGTTATTCTCCTAAAAACGTCACTTCCACAGTCATACCCCATTTCAAACGTTCATCCTTTTCATTTACCTTAATGCGTACCGTATAAAGAATATCACCACCTTGTTGCGTAAAGGCATTGCTGATTTCAATCACTTCACCAGTGAGTTGTAACTCTGGCAAAGCATCAGGATTCAAAGTCACTTGCTGACCCACACTTAATTTCACAACTTCTAATTCAGTCACATCGGTTGTTCGCACAATCCATGAATTAAAGTTGGCAATGCTTACAGCACGAGTTTCAGGTCCAACTTGCTCACCGACCTTTACATTCACATCTGCAATTACACCATTGAATGGTGCAACCAAAACATAATTGGATAAAGCATCTTGCGCCGCATCTAAATTGGCTTTGGCAAGGGTGAGTTGGTCGGCATTCGGACCATCCAAACTAATTTCGTATTGATATTTTGCTTCGGCTTCGGCGGCGAGTGCGGCATCATAAATTGCTTTCACTTCATCACGTTTGCGAATCTCTGCTTCAAGTTCACGAATTTTTTTGTTCAAATCTTCTTGTGCTTTTTCTACATCATCTTCGGCATTTTTACGGCGCGAATTGTTTTCATCTAAATTTTTATATTTATCAAATTCATCTTGCGCGTCTTGCAAATCGTCTTTCAAATCTTCAATATCGGCTTCGATATCTTCAATGCGGTCTTCAATCGAATCGACATTAAGGGCTTCCCATTTTTCTTCGGCATTGGCACGAGCAATTTGAGCATTCATATAGGCTTGCCATAATTTTGCACGGTCACCACTTTGATTCCGAAGAAGTAAATCATAAGCATTTTGTGCGATGACAACCTGCGCCTCTGCCGCGCCTGCATTTGCCAGCCGAACTAAAACATCTCCCTTGCTGACACTATCCCCTGCTTTGACCAAAACTTCTTCCACAATGCCACGTGCTTGGAAAGTTAAATTTGTGCCTTGCACAGGTTCAAGTCTACCCTCAGCAATCACATTAGAAGAGACTACTTCTGGGACGGATTCTGTATTCTCAGCAGTTTGTGCACCACAAGCAGTGACGAGAATTGTGAGAATTACAAACAACATAGAGTATTTCAAAATATTTTTTTTCATAATTATTAGCCTTTAGCGTTTGGCTGTTAGCATTTAGCAATTTGCTACAAGCCGTTTGTAAGTTTATTTTTTCTTTCTTCTTTCTACTTTATATTTACCAATTTACTAATTTACCAATTACGCATCACGAATTACGCATTACTCATACGCCAACACTTCACGGATAGTTAAGCTCGCCGCATTTCTGGCAGGCAGTACAGAACCAAGCACGGATAATAAAATAATTAATCCCAGCCAAATGGCATAGCCGAGATAGGTGAACACTACCGTAATTGGTGACTCAAATACGGTGATAGCGAGAATATACGAAAGTCCATAAGAAATTGGAATAGATAGAAAAATTGCCAATATAAACGAGAGCATTCCAATCACAAAGCCTTCACCAATCACAGTTCGCATAATGGCGCGGTCATCTGCTCCAATCGCACGCATAATTCCGATTTCACGAGTCCGTTCTAAGACATTCATGCCCATTGTGCCTGTTAATCCCATAGCCCCTACAACGGCTGTGAGGATTGCCATAATTAATAGAAAAACTACAAGCGTGCCCATGCTTTCTGTCACAACATCTAAAGAAGACAAACCCGATTCGGCTTCACGAAGTTTGAAGCCATTGGCGCGGAAGAATGTATCCAACTCTTTAGCAACTTCATCTTGTGATGCACGGTCGTGTTGGGTGGTCACTACGCGGAATGAAAACGAGCGATTGGCTAAGTTAGCAACCTGCTCAATATATTCGCGTGGCGCGTACGCCAAAATGCCTTCACGCCCCACAAACCTGAAAATGCCAACGACTTGCCAGTTTTGCTCTCTACCATTGACCTTTAAGCTTAATTCATCACCAACTTTTAAATTGGGATAATATTTTACGATTGCCTCACTAACAACAAGTTTGCGGGTGATATCTTCATTTGCTTGAAACCACCGACCCGAAGCAAAAATCGGTTTGACCAATTCTGTATCAATCGGCGGAGAAAGAACATTGATATTATCGGCAATGGTGCCATCAGGGTATAACAACTCGGCGGTAAGAAATTGCCAAGCTTCCACATGCTGTACGCCTTCCACTTGCATGGCATATTGTTGTATTTCATTAATACGATAGGCTTGGTCAAAATCTAAGGTCACATCGGCGCGGAAGTAACTACCGAGTTCATCAATATATGAATTCAAACTAACGCGCACATTAAACACAGCAATAAAAATCGCGCCACCCATGGTCAATGTAAATAAAGTTAATATCAAACGTCTGCGCCTACGAAATGTATTTCTCAATGAAATGATAAACGGGCGCGGGACTTGGATTCCGCGAGATGCCAAGATGCGGGTAAAGCGAACCAGTGCCCAGTCAAGCCAAGAGACGCGAGTTTGTCCATCTGCTTGAGGTTTGCTTTCATCTCCAGCCAAATCATTACTTAAAGCACGCAACACTGTAATCTTTGAACCGCTTAAAACTGGCGCAAGACCAGCAATCAATGGCACAAATAAACCGACCAGAATTTGCACAATGATAGCAACAGGCACAATGCGATAACCAAGCAAACTGAAATTTAATTCGCCAGCAATAAATGATGCCAAACCATACGCGCCTTGCCCACCCAACGGAATTGCAATTAGCAATGCCAAAATTGCAAAAGCAATGATTAACGCAAGATACATAGTAAGCACTTGATTGCCTTTGCCCCCGATTAATTTCATTACGCCAATGTGACGATAATGTTGATTCAATAACGCACTTAATGTATTAGCAATTAATGAACTTGATAACAACACAATCAAAATACCCAACGCCATCAAAATACCAAGCACTGCATTTAATGTATCGGCAAGTGGATGTTTATTGGTTTCAGAAAAACGAGCGCGAAAAACAGAGGTATTATTTTTTTCAAGTTTTTCTTTCAATGTTGCACCAATATCGCGAATGTGTTGATTATCATTCTGGTTGCCTGTAACTGTGATATAAGCCCGATTAAATAATTCAGGTTGACGTAAGGTTTGCATGGTTTCCATCACTGTAAAACCAAGCGGAGATGCTAAAAAGTCGCCAGCACTGGTAGATGCATCATTTACAAAACCAACTACCGTTAGTGGCTTTGTAGAACCATCAGGCAATGCGACAAGCAAAGTGTCGCCGATTGCGATGTCTATATTTTCGAGGACATCTTGTTCTAACAAAATTTCGTTTTTATTCGCTTCAACTTGACCTGAAACTGGTACTAACAAATTAACTTTGTTCTCGCTGAAACTTTCAAACGCAACAAGGTCAATGGTTGTCCATTGCTCGCTGTTTTCTGGTCTTACCCGAAAGTTGACAACACGACGGACTTCTACTTCTTTCACGCCATTTATGTTTTGAATGGAAGAACGGATGTCATCATCAAAATTTTCTAAACGTAATTCAACATTGGCAGGGTTATTGGCGGCATACGAAATACCCATGTCATTTGAAATGATGACATACGCACCTGAAATCACACCAATAGAAAATACACCCACTGCAATGGAAAATACAACCAACAAAGTACGGGCTTTGTTATCCCACAAATCATGAAAAACTTTACGCCAACGAGGTCTCATAATATAACTTTCCGTCATTGCTAGGGCGATGCACTTCGCCCGAAGCAATCTCCCTCATTGTGTTGGGGATTGCTTCGCCCTTATGGTCTCGATACGCCATTCGCAACAAACGCTCATGGCTACTCGACCAACGGGCTCGCAATGACGTTAACGGAGCAATTCACTCACTTCATTTGCTGAGTACGGTTTAACTGTTACATCCTTCACACCATCACGCAGATATTGCGTGACACGTTCAGGATTAATCGCCGAAGTTAAAACAACTGTCTTCGATAAAACTTTTTCTTTCGCAAGTGCAGATAAAACATCTTTCAATGAAACAGAAGCGATATTTTCATCTACAAAAATAATGTCGGCAGATGGAATCTTTTTCACATCGGTAGTTTGGGTCAATTTGATTTTTGTATTCTTCAACAAATGCGTCAAAAGGTTTGCCCAATCATCATTATCATCAATCAATAAAATATTTTTGACTGAATTAGATTCAACGGTTCCATCTACCGCAAAGCCTTTGGGCATAAACATAGCAACGGTTGTGCCTTTGCCTTCTTCACTGACCAATGCAATGCGACCTTGAGATTGAGAAACGACGTGCATGGTTGCTGGCAACCCTAGCCCATGATGTGAAACGCCGCGTGTGCTAAAAAATGGTGACCATGCTTTTCGCATCGTTTCATCACTCATGCCTGCGCCATCATCTTCAATATCAATTTCTAACACGCCGCGTTCTTCAGTCAACTTGGCAGAAATTTTGATGGATTTCGCGCCAGCCTCAACAGCATTTTGCAAAATATTTCCAACAGCGCGTGTCAGTTGTGTGCTATCGGCAATCACGTATGCGGCGGCTGGGTCAATTTGAACTTTCAATGTATTTTCATCAATGCCCCGTTGATACGCCGCCGTTTGTAAAACATCTGCTAATAAAATGGAACGTGGTTTCATTTCGCGCACTGCACCAATCAATTGTTCTTTGACTTGGATAATCTGTGCCGCGCTTTCGGCAATCATGTCTAAATCTTCTTTCAAAGATTCGGTATCCACCTTTCCTTCGGCGATTTCTTCTTTTAATCGTGCTATCGTCAATGAGATGGGAAGTGTTTTATTTCCAATCCAGTGAATGGCTTCGGTTGAGGCAGTTGTCAATGCTTCAAAGACTTTGTTTCGTAAAATTTCGTTATGTGCTTCTTTAAGTTCTTCAATTAAGTAGGCGTTATTAATTGCAACGGCTAAATGCTCTGCCATTGTGATTAACGTCGTAACGTCATCTTCACTAAAAGCATTTTCTTCCGAGCTTTGAATGGTGACTGCACCTAGAGGTCTGTTTCCATAAATAATGGGTAATGCCATTTCAGAACGAGTATGTGGCAAATGCGGATTCTTAAAATGCTTTCTTTCTTCGCCAACATCTAAAGCAATACGGGCTTCACCCAAAGAAATAGCCTGACCAATCATTGAGTCGCCACCAATTAATAATTTATGACCTTCTGCCAACATGGCTTTGCCCGCTTTTCCATACCCAGCGCGTAAAACGGCATAACCATTTTCAATTAGGAACACGCCTGCGTAATACAAACCATAAGCCTCACAGATAATATTAACTGTCTGGGGCAGTAACAGGTTGAGGTCAAGAATTGAAGCGGTTTCTTTTCCAACACGATTGGCGGCTTTCAATAATCTTGAACGGCGTTCTTCTAATCTATGTAATTTCGCATTTTGAATCGCAACGGCTAATTGGTCTGCCATCGTTTGCAATGCGTCAATATCTTCTTCATGGAATGCGGCTTCTTCAGTGGATTGAACGGTTAACGCGCCAATCGCTTCATCATTGATGATGAGCGGAAGCGCCATTTCAGAACGAGTTTTTGGCAGATGCGGATTTTCAAAAAAGACAGCCTCTGCGCCAACATCCAATGCAATGCGACCTTTTTTGTTGGCGATGCTTGCGCCAATCATCGAGTTGCCACCAATTGCAAGTTTGTGACCCTCACGCAACATAGCGCGACCTGCTTCGCCTCGACCTGCTTTGAGAACTGCAAAATCGCCTTCGACTAAAAATACGCCCGCATAATAAAAACCAAATTCATCGCAGATAATTTCTACGGTGCGTTGAAACAATTCATACGAATCAAGAATGGTTGTGATACTTCGTGCCGCACTGGCGGCGGCTTTTAATAATTTGGCATGTCTTTCAATTGTGTTTGACATAATTCCTCTTTCTATAAAGTTAAGAGTGACGAGAAACAAGTAACGAGTTACTTATGACTCGTTACTCATCACTTATTACTATTACTTACTTCCCAAAATCTTTTCAATTAATTCCACTAAACCTTGTTCTCTACCTTTAACAAAGAAAGCACTTGCACCTTTGCTTACAGCATCTTTTGCTTTACTGACTTCATCATACGCCGTGAGAATAATGACAGGTAAATTTGCTTTTTGTTTTTTAAGTTCATCTAACAAATCAAAGCCTGCATCATTTTTTGGCACGCCTTCAAAGCCTGGCATGTTCAAATCTAAAACGGCAATGTCAATGGTGTTGGCATTGCGCGAAAAAACTTCTTTGCCCGTTGTGCAATCGGAGGCAGTGAATACATCAAAGCCTGCGCGCAATAAAGTTTTTTCTAAACTGCGTTGAATTAATTTTTCGTCATCTACTAATAAAACGGTTGTCATAATTTCTCCTAAATCCGTTGGTCGAGTAGAGCGAGTGATTTTCTCGCTCGTATCGAGGCCAACAGGTTGATATAAAACTTTAAGTTGCTTCAATAACTTGTGGTCTCGATACGACATTCGCTTCGCTCATGTCTACTCGACCACCGATTCCTTTATAAATTACTATTTACCAATTACCTTTCAATTGGCAACCTTACATAAAAAGTTGCACCACTTCCATTTTCACTTTCTAACCAAATCTTTCCGCCATGTTGATTCACAATTTGCATCACAGATGAAAGCCCCAAACCCGTTCCGCCTTTGCCACCTTTTGTTGTAAAAAATGAAACCCAAATTTTTTCTTGAATTTCTTTTGGAATGCCAGGTCCGTTATCTTTCACAATCACCAAAACATAATTTGGGTCATTATCACGGCAACCTGCAATTGTAATTTTCGGGTCGGTTACATTTGCATTCGTCAATGCTTCCCACGCATTCTTAATTAAATTATTAAACACTTGCTCTAATTGTCTTATATCTCCATGCACCAATGGTAAATCTTTTTCCCAACCCATTTCCACTGCACCATCAGGCAAGCCCATATTTTCAACAGTGCTTGTAATCATCTCTTCCAACGAAATGCTGGCATCGTTGCGTTGACGTGCGGGTCCAATCAAGCCTTCTTTGATTTCCAAAATTGTATTGGCACTATTCTCAGCGATTTCTAAATCTTCCATCAACGACTCAATACTAAGTAAAGATTTGGCTCGATTCAAATTCATCTCGGATAATTCATTTAAGATAGATTCTAAATCCAAGCCTTTTTCTTTCGCTTCTTCTTTGACCGTTTGCAGGGCAGCTCGTAGGGAATCATTTTTTAACTTCGACTCATCCACTTGGCTTAATAATGCCAGCAAATATTTAATATCTTCTTTGACGCGACTCACACTCCCAGGAATCGGTGCGGCTTTATTCCCTACCCAATGAATCGCTTCACCCGTAGCAGTTGCAATGGCTTCGTATGTTTTCGTGCGAAGCAATTCTGAATTTGCAGATTCAAGTTGCTTCATTAATTGCGCATTGTTAATTGCAATCGCCACCTGTTCCGACATGGCTTGCAACGACGTAATATCATCTTCTGAAAAAGCATTGATTTGATTGCTTTGCACGGTCAATGCGCCAAGCGGAACAGAATCAACTATCAGCGGGAGAGCCATTTCGGATTTAGTATCAGGCAAAAAGGGATTCTTGAAGCGTGCTCCCTCATGTTCAGCATCCGATGCAACTTGTGGAATTTGAGTCAAAATAGATTTACCAATCATAGATTGTTCATCCACTGGCAAACGATATTTGGCTTCCAACATTTTTCTACCAGCCAGCGCATAACCCGCACGAAGTTCAGCAAATTGTTTATCATCCGAAAGCAAGAAGATTCCTGAATAATAAAAATTAAATTCACTACAAATGATATTGACCGTATGTTTAAGCAAATCATTCAAATCTAAAATGGATGTCACCATTTGCCCAACACGCGCCGCTGTTTGCAAAAGTTTATGGCGACGGTCTAACATGCTAAACATTCTTTCATTTTGTGAAAGCAAATGTTTATTTTTTTCAAGCGCACTACTTAACTGACGAATATTGCCTTCGAGTCTTTCAACCAATTCTTGTTGATAGGCTTGCAAATATCTTTCAGCATGGTCAAGTTTTTCAATTTTGCCATGAAAATATTCATTAATTAATTTTTCAAAATCATCATCAATCGGTTTGGCAATAAAACCCACCGCCCCCGCCGCAAGCGCACGCTCACGCGCACCTTTTGATGTATCGCCTGAAATAATCACAATCGGCGTGTATGGCAACATTTTTTTCAAACGCGTTGCCACTTCACTACCCGTCATTTGCGGCAAGTTATGGTCGAGCAAAATTAAATTGGGTTGTGTTTCTTCGGCTAACTGCAAACCGTCTAACGGATTCGATGCTTCTAAGACTACATATTTTTCTGCTAACAAACGCCGCACCAGCGAACGAGATTCTTCGCTGTCTTCAATATATAAAACTTGCGGGAGTTTGCGAATATCAGACATTTCGATTTACTATTTCGATGGTCGAGTAGCCGCACTCTTGTTCTTGCGGCGTATCGAGACCATATTTTCTGATTGATGATTTTCTCTTGGGTCTAACATTTTTTGTGCTTCGAGTCTTTTTTGGACAATTTTACTAACCGCTTCTGCCGTGATGGGAGACTCGTTCATCACGCGGGTAAAATCTGCTCGGGGAAGCAAAACCAATTCTACGGGTTTATTGCCTGCACGAACATTGGCAATCGCTTTACCGCCACGCAATAATTCCATTTCACCAAAGAATTCATCTTTACCTAATTTTGAAATAATGGTTTCTTTATTTTTATCTTGCAAGACAACTTCCACTTCACCTGAACGAATCATAAAGAAATAATCCACATGCTCATCACGAGAAAGTATCGTCTCACGTGGCTGATAAATTTTCGTCTCAGCCAATTTTGTAAACTCCAGCATGTGACGATGCCTGAGTTGTGGCAATGACCGTGAAATGGTTTCATTAATCAATTCACCATCAGAAATAATAATGTTGCGATGTGTGCGAGAAGTTAATGACGGGTCATGCGTCACCATTACAATCGTTTTACCTTGCGAAACAAACAATTCAAATAATTGAATAATTGTATCGGCTGATTTTGTATCTAAATTTCCTGTCGGTTCGTCAGCGATTAATAATGGAGGGTCACATGCCATCGCACGCGCAATCGCCGCCAATTGTTGTTGACCTGTGGAAACTAAAACTGGTAATTTATTTGCAAATTTTTCTAAGCCAACTAATTTCAATAATTCCATTGCTCTTTGTGGGCGTTCATCAAAATCGTACATGTTCACATAATCCATCGGGAGCATGACGTTTTCGAGCAAAGTTAACATTGGAAGTAATTGAAAAAATTGAAAGACAATGCCTAAGTTTTTTCCACGCCATTTGGAGCGTGTGCTTTCATTGATACCATCATAAATATCTGTGCCATTGACAATCACTTGCCCTTCGGTGGGATGGTCAATGCCTGTAATCATATTTAATAATGTAGATTTTCCGCTTCCAGATTTACCAACAATAGAAACAAATTGACCACGATTGATAGTGAGGTCAATTCCTTTTAATACGGTAAATTCCCCTGCCGCGTTGGAGAAGCGTTTGACGAGTCCACGAAGTTCAATCATAGAATCGGTCGCTGAAACAGAATCAAGTATCCCCGAAGAAAGAGGCGAGGTTTGAATCATTTACGCCTCCGCATCATGGTTTTATCAAATGCAGGCTCAAGTTCCGCTTCAATCAATTCACCATCTTGCATGGTTAAACTGCGCGAAAATTTTCCAGTCAAACTCATATCATGCGTGACCATGATGATGGTTTTATTTTTTTCGTAAACAAGTTTTGAAAATAAATCAAAAATAATATCGGCAGTGACAGAATCTAAACTGCCTGTGGGTTCATCAGCAACTAAAATTTCAGGGTCATTTGCTAATGCACGCGCAATGGCAACGCGCTGTTGCTGACCACCCGAAATAAATGCAGGAAGTTTATTAGCATGTTCTTCAAGTTCAACCATTTTCAACAATTCCATCGCGCGTTCTTTTGATTCACGTGGCTTGAAATTTTCTGCTAAGTCCATTGGTAAAGTAATATTTTCAATCAAAGTTAACATCGGCAACAACTGAAACGATTGATAGACCACACCCATTGTTTTTCCGCGCCATTGTGCGCGTTGGTCTTCGGTCATATCATGCACTGAAATATTTTTTACAAAAACATTGCCGCTGGTTAAAGTATCAACACCATTTATCATATTTAATAAGGTTGATTTTCCCGCACCAGATTTTCCGACCACGCCTAAAAATTCGCCAGCCTGCACTTTGAGGTTGACATTTTTTAATGCGACAAAATCCCCCGCCGCAGTGGAATATGTTTTGTTAACATTTCGCAATTCGAGAATGGTCATATAAAAATATTTTACCCCTTTTGTGCAATTTGGCGCAAAGGACTTATTTACAACTTACTTTCAAAATGTTGCGCCAGAGTGCGTCGCGCTTAATGAATTAAGACCCTTTGTTAATAAAAAAGCGCGACGCACCCTCACTGCAAGCAGTTCAACAAACTTTTCACAGCCCCTTGCGGCTCGGTTTCGGTCAGTGCCAAAACAGGGAAAACACCAACCGAATAAATTTCTTTCAAGTTTTGATTTAGCAAACTTTTTGGGATAAACCCAATTGCATTTGGATTTTCTTCTAACATTTGAATCATGATATTTGGGTTCGGGGCTACTTTTGCAGATGAAGAAACGCTTCTTCCTTGCATTGCAGTTTGGTCGAACACCCTCTGCATTTCACTATCTGACGAATAGACCCAAATATTTTCTCCGCTTGTGAAGAGATTCTGCACTTCATTTAATGAAAGCATTTGCAACTCGCTTTGTGAGTTTGTGACAATGATGATTTCTTCCTCGCCAACTTGATAAGCATGATTCAATAAAATATCAGGCTCGCCAAAACGAAAAGTAATCTCTGGTGATTTATCTGCGACTTTCAAAATAATAGATAAGTCATTTGCACAAGCATACACTTCATTCATTTGAAATTTGATAAATGGAGAATAGTTGATGGTGATAATTTGTGTTTGCGTGTTTGATTGTGTTGGAGAGCAAGAGATAAGGAAAAAGGAAAGAAGAAAGAGCATAATGTCATTGCGAGCCGTCGCTCTTGTTTTTTGACGGCAAAGCAATCTCCTAATAAACGATGAGATTGCTTCGCTCGTTTCACTCGCTCGCAATGACATAGAAGTTACCATTTCCTCAACAACTCCGAAATCAATTTCACTCGTTCTTCCAAACTATTCTCAAAAATAAATTCACGCTCTGAGTGATAGCCTTCACCCACCGCTCCCATACCATCTAATACTGGAATACCCAATGGCGCAACAAAATTCCCATCCGAGCCACCACCTGACCCACCTGCTTTTAAGTCTATGCCAATTTCTTTTGCAATTGCTTTTGCTTTTGCAAATGTCTTTTCCATCGTTGAATCAAAAGGCATAGGTGGGCGATTCAATCCGCCCGTAATATGAAGCGATGTTCCATCTAAAACTGGTTTTAGATTATTCATTTCAGATTCGAGTCGTTCCCATTCACCAGGTTGCATCACGCGCACATCTACTTGAACGGTACATTCTTCAGGCACAACATTGGAAACTGTTCCGCCATTAATCACACCAACATTTAACGTGGTTTGTTTTGAATAATCAGTTAACTTTTGAATCTTGAGAATTTGATGCGCCATCTCTTCAATCGCATTGCGACCTTTTTCATGGTCACCACCTGCATGGGAAGCAATACCTTTTGTCTTCACCCAAAATTCGCCAACGCCTTTGCGCCAAGTTTTCAACGAACCATCCACCAAAGCGGATTCCATCACCAACACCAATTCAGATTCTTTAGCAAGTGTTTCAATTAATTCTCGTGATGTTTCACTACCAATTTCTTCATCGGATGTGCATAACAAAGTGACGGGGCGCTTCATTCCGTTTTTAATTGCATCTTCAATCGCGCCTAAAGCAATCACAATGCCTGCTTTCATATCCAATGTACCTGGACCAAAAATTTTCCCGTCCGCTTCATGATATGGCATTTTATGGATTGTGTCTAATGGAAAGACTGTATCTAAATGACATAAAAACAAAATGTTTCTCTCACCCCTAACCCCTCTCCCAGAATCGGGAGAGGAAAATCGTGCAATAACATGATTCCCCGTTTCAGCATTTTCTATCGCTTCAACATGTGCGCCAAGTTTTCGCGCTTCTTCCATAACAATAGATGCGACTCGGTTTACTGAATCTTTATCATGTGATGGAGATTCTGTTTCGACAAGAAGTTTGAGGAGATGTTTTAAGTTCATATTACTTAGTAATTGAATTAACGAATAACTAAGACAATGATACCCGCAATCAAACAATAAGCTGAAAAAAGATAAAGCGAGTTATTTCGTAAATAATTCAATAGCCATTTAATAGACATCCACCCCACAATAGCAGAAGTGACAAAACCTGTGATTAAGATTGGCATAAATTGAGTGGTGTTTGGCGTAATAATTAGCTCAATGGTTTCTGATGTGCCTGCCGCGAACAAAATCGGTGCAGACATTAAAAATGCAAAACGTGCGGCAGACGGACGGTCAAAACCTCGTAGCATAGCACCAGCCATCGTAGAGCCAGAGCGGGAAGCGCCCGGGAAAATTGCTAAGGCTTGAAACAAGCCAACCGTTATCGAATCCAACCAAGAAGCGGACTCAAGCGTGCGTTTTTTTCTATCAAAGTATTCTACAAATGCTAGTAAAAATGCAGTAAATAATAAACGTATCGCTGACCAAAGAAGCGGGTCAGCAGACATTGTTTTCACGAAGCCTCGCAAGAAAAAGCCAGCAATTAAAGCAGGAATGGTAGCAACAATAATTAACCAACCTAATTTAGAATAAAAGTTTTCAAAAGGTTTTTTTTCTTTAATCCCAACTAAAAACGCTTTAGCAATTTGCCAAATATCTTTCCAAAAGAAAGCCAGCATAGCAATAACTGTACCAAATTGGATAATGATATTAAATGAAAAAGTTAAGTTATCGGTCGGCAAACCCAGCAAGTAACTCGCAATAAATAAATGTGCCGTGGATGAAACTGGAATAAATTCAGTCAATCCTTGAATAATACCTAAAATCAAAGCATGGAAAGTTGTCATAAATTGGTCCATTTCATTATAACCAGTGATTATTAAGCTAAAGTAAACAAATGATTATTAAAGCATATCATATAGAGGTGTTTGTTCACTAAAAAGTTATAAAACCCGCTCGCATTCATCAAGCGAGCGGGCGGTTTTCACAGAATAATACATTAAACTCTTTGACTAATTTCAGACAGTGCTAGGTGGGGCATTGTTTAATGTCTGATTGAAATCCCAAAGAATATACAAAGCCAACAGAAAAAAGAGGAGTTCATAATGGCTTTCTTTTACTTCTTGCACTGCCTGTGAAAAAGACACAGTAAAAAACGAATAAACAGAAAGATATAAAATTTTAGCAACTTTAGCAGTTAGGTAATTAAGCAAAAAAAGTAGGCTCAATTGCCAAGGAGCAATTGGTATTAAATTTTCAGCCCAATTCTTAAATCTTTTTGACACCAACGCCAACGCAGGAATTAAAACAACTACTGTCATCCAAAATATATTAAACAAGTCATCAGAGTCCATAAGATAATAATCAAAAAACACAAGGTTATGCACATTAAGTTCTTGCTGTTCATTGACTTCTTCCAACGCTTCGGGCGTTTCAATGTGAAAAATGCGCTGTCCCCAACTTATCTCTTCGCCTGCCCCGAAGAAAAATAAAACAGCAATGCCTAAATACACAATTATCTTTATCCAGTGAATGCCTGTAGTAGCGCGAGTTCTATAGGCACGTGCAAATACGATAAACATCACTGCTGAAGCGGCAAATAAAGAAAGCGCCCCAACATATTCAAAAAATCCATCTTCTGTAAAAAAGAAACGCGCCAAAGTTCTATCTAAGCCCAATGTGAGATAGGATAGAACAATATAAAAAGACAACAGAATATAAAATTGAGGTTTGAAGAGCCAAGAATATTTTTTCATTTTGAAAACTCCAATTACAAAATAGGTAAAACAGGATGCCTAATGTTTCCCAAGTATTATTAGAAACTTAACCTGAAAATTATTATATTACAAATTTAGCAGGCTATAATAATCTTTATATGCCCCGCACCATTTTACACATTGACCTCGATGCCTTTTATTGTTCAGTAGAAGAAATAGAAAACCCTGAATTAAAAGGCAAGCCTTTTGCCGTTGGCGGAAAACCCAACGAGCGTGGTGTTGTGGCTTCGTGTTCGTATGCCGCGCGGGCAATGGGCGTTCGTAGTGCCATGCCGATGTCTAAAGCGGTGCAGTTGTGTAGAGATTTAATTATTGTTGGTGGGCGACATAAACTGTATGGTGAATATTCCGAAAAGGTGATGAACAAGTTAAGAAATTTGACTCCGCTGGTGGAGCAGATTTCTATTGATGAAGCCTTTCTTGATATTTCAAATTTAGATGAAGAGCCAACCCGCCTCGCACTTGACCTGCAAGCGGATATACGAGTGGAACTTCAACTCCCTTCAAGCATTGGCATTGCATCCAATAAACTCGTGGCGAAAATTGCCACCGAGGTTGGCAAAAAAAGTAACAAGATAAAAGATATGCCTCCGTTTGGATTCACAATTGTCAGCCATGGAAAAGAAGCGGAGTTTTTATCTTCTTTATCAGCAGATATGCTTTGGGGAGTTGGTCCCAAAACGTATGCCAGATTATCTGAACTTGGAATCAAAACAATTGGTGACATTGCAAATTGGCCCCAAAAAGAATTAATCAATTTGTTTGGCGAGCATGGAAAAGATTTATGGTTGCACGCACAAGGCATTGACGACCGCCCGATTGTGACAGAATATGAAACAAAATCAGTGAGTCAAGAAACGACGTTCAATGTTGACATTAGTGATGAAAAAAGTTTGGAGAAAACTTTGCATCAGCAAGCATTTGATGTGGCAAAACAATTAAAGAGAAATGACTTAGCAGGTAAAACTGTGAAAATAAAAATTCGTTGGACGGATTTTACAACATTGACGAGACAAACTACGTTGCCAACTTCAACGAATGATGGTGATGAAATTTATCAGGCGGCAGTAAAATTGATGAAAGCGGTGCGAAAACCAAATCAGGCAGTGAGATTGATTGGCGTAGGCGTAAGCGGAATTGGTGCGCCGATTCGTCAGTTAGGCTTGTGGGATATTAGTGATTAAGTGAATAGGAAATAGTGAATAGTAAAAGAGGAAAGAATGAAAATTTTAGATTTGAAAAAACAATTCAAACATTTGTATCAACCATCTGCAAAAAAAGTTGAGGCGGTGCAAGTTCCAAATCTACAATTTGCGATGATTGATGGTCAAATTGAAAAAGGTTCCGAGCCTGGGAAATCTCCCAGATTTGCTGAAGCGACAGGAACTTTATATAGCCTGTGTTACACGTTGAAATTTACGTTTAAGAAGCGTGATAAAAATGCAATTGATTACCCCGTGATGCCGTTAGAAGGCTTATGGGGCGTGACCGATGAAAAATTTGACATTACCATAAAAGACAATTGGACATATACATTGATGATTATGCAACCAGAGGTTGTGACGAAAGAAATCTTTGAAGAAGCCAAAGAGAATGTTCGTAAGAAAAAAGGCGATAGTGAATTATTGAGTCAAGTGAAACTTGAGTATTTTGAAGAAGGCTTATGCGTTCAAACAATGCACATTGGACCGTATGCTACTGAAATGGTAACTCTTGAACGTATGCGAGAATTTATGCAAGAAAACGGTTTATTTGATAACGTCGGTCCGAATGGTTTGCATCATGAAATTTATATCAGTGACCCACGTAAGGCAAAACCTGAAAAGATGAAAACGGTTTTGAGGCATCCTGTTGGTAAATTGAAGAAATAGATAGATAAATGAGGAAAGAGGAAAGAATGAATTGTTTTTATCATGCTGAAAAATCAGCAATTGGGATTTGTAAATATTGCAATCGCGGATTATGCTCAGAGTGTGCAACTGTGATTGATGATGTCATTGCTTGTAAAAATCGGCATGAGAATGAAGTTCATCAATTAGAACAACTGACTGCACGCAATTTATTTCAAAGCAAACGAGTCGGTTCAAACTATATGAGAAATGCAATATTCTATGGTTTGGTTAGTTTCGCATTTATCGGTTTCGGTTGGTGGACGTTGCAATGGCTAGGTCTGCAAGCGGTGTTATTCATTGCACTTGGTGTCTTTCTTCTCTATGCGGCAGGCGCAAATTATTTTGAAGCGAGAAAGTATAAGTAAATTACACAAAGGGTGCGTCGCGCTTAATAAATTGAGGCGTTTTGCAATTAAGGTGCGCGACGCACTCCGGAAATAATGTTTGCAACTCTTTTCGTTTGCTTGCGTAAAGCAAGTAGATAAAACGAAAGGAGTCAAAATGACTGAATACAAAACTCTCACACGCAGTAAATCCAACCGCATGATTGCAGGTGTATGTGCTGGGCTTGGTGATTATCTCAACATAGACCCAACTGTCATCCGCTTGTTATTTGTGCTTGGGTTCTTCGTCTTCAATGGCGCGATGTTATTGGTTTATCTCATCATGGCAATTGTGACGCCAGAAGGATAATAATGTAGGGACACAATATATTGTGTCCCTACATTATTTAACGAGCCAAAGATAAAAATACATCTTCGAGAGTTGCCGCTCCCCTTTCAATTTTTTCGTCGTGAATATTTTTTTCGATTAATAGATTTTGCAACGCTTCTTTCTTGACCTTTGAACTGATGACTCTCAAATGGTCACCTGCTAACCCGACGCGTTCGACTCCATTCATTTCATGCAGAATATCTAATCCCTGTTCAAGTGGATGTGCATATACTTCCCAGACATCACCAGTGATAATTTTTTGTTTTAGATTGGTTGGTGTATCCATTGCCAATAACTTTCCATCACGCATGACAGCCACTCGTTCACAATATTCGGCTTCGTCCATGTAATGTGTGGTGACGAGAATCGTCACACCATTTTCTGCAAGACTATAAATCAAATCCCAAAAAGCACGGCGGGCGGTTGGGTCAACACCTGAAGTGGGTTCATCCAGAAATAATAATTTCGGTTCGTGGACTAATGCAATTGCTAAAGATAATCTTTGCCGCCAACCTGTGGAGAGAGACTTCGTCAGCGTATGATGATGCTCGTTAAGACCGACCAAACTCAACGTATGTTTGATGCGTTCTTTGTCATGGATGCCATACACGCCAGCATAAAATGTCAAATTTTCAAGCGTAGTTAAATCATCATAAATCGCAAACTTTTGAGACATGTATCCAACGCGCAATCGAATCTCTTCACTTTGTTTGGAAATGTCATAACCCAAAACCGTTGCTTTGCCATCAGATGGTTTTAACAAACCAAGCAACATGCGAATGGTTGTAGTTTTTCCCGAACCATTCGGACCAAGATAACCAACAATTTCGCCAGCGTGAACGTCAAAGTTGATGTGGTCAACGGCGATGAAATCACCAAAGCGGCGGGTTAAATTTTGAACAGAAATGACAATATCATTCATAAGAAATTATTTAACCTAATCACCGTCCTGCAGGTTTTCTTGTAAGTTTTGATAATCAAATTCAACCTGCGGGACGTTTTCTGTAAACTCGGTTAGCAAAATAAAAATATCTTCCAATGTCGGTGGAACAACGCGCAAACTGGTTATTTTTGCATTTTGTGATTCAATGTTTTTTTGTAATCTGGTAATCACAGTTTGTGATGTTCCATCTTTTACACGCAGATGCAATTTATCTCCAAACGCAGCAACTTCTTCAACATCTTCATCGTGTAAAGAAATATGTTTCAATTGATTTAATGGTTCGCCGCGTAATTCAAGAATGCGATTATTTAATTGTGAACGCAAATTCGATGGTGTATCTTCTGCAATAATTTTTCCTGATTTCATAAACCCGACACGATGACAACGCGAAGCTTCGTCCATGTAAGGTGTGGAAATAATTACAGATACTCCCTCACCCCTAGCCCTTCCACCCTTCGGGTACGATGTCCCAGAATCGGGAGAGGGGGACGAAACTAACTTAATAACCAATTGCCAAAAATCTTGACGAGTCACAGGGTCAACGCCTGTGGTTGGTTCATCGAGCAATAACAAACGTGGACGAGTCACTAACGCAGAAGCGAGACCAAGTTTTTGTTTCATGCCACCAGAAAGTTGACCTGCTCTTCTATCTTTGAATCTTTCCAAGCCAACAAATTCTAAAATTTCAAGTGAGCGTGGCAACCATTCAGTAGATGAAAGTCCGCGAATTTCTGCGAAGAAGCGAATGTTTTCTAACACGGTCAAATCTTCGTATAAAGAAAATCGTTGCGATAAATATCCGATTTGTGAACGCGCATTTTCAACTTCTCTTAATACATCGTATCCGCAGATATTAATTGAACCTTCTGTTGGCAATAATGCACCAACCAACATTCGCATGGTTGTAGTTTTTCCTGCACCATCTGAACCGACAAGTCCATAAATTTCGCCAGCGTGAATGTTTAGGTTAACATTCTCTACTGCATGAGTAGAACCGAAATATTTTTTTAATCCGTTTGCTTGAACGAGAAATTCATTCATAATTTTTTGTTTGCCTATAACTTGGGCGAGGAGACCTCGCCCCTACTATTCATCATTCACCAAAAATTACATCTGCTGGCATACCGATTTTTAATTTTCCATCTACATTGTCAACACTTAATTTGATAGCATAAAATGTTGCACTGCGTCCTTCTACAGTTTGCACATTGCGCGGTGTAAATTCTGCTTGGTTTGAAATCCAAATTACAGTTGCATTAAATGTTTCATCAGGAAAAGAATCAACTTTCACACTTGCAGTTTGTCCTAAAGAAATTTGTCCGTAAAGATTTTCTGGCACATACACCGTAATCGTAATTTGATTCAAATCTGCCATCGTCAATGCTGTTCCACCCGTTTGGATAAATTCACCAGGTTCAACATTGCGAGTCAAGATGACTCCATCTATCGGTGCGGCGATATTTAATTTTGATAGTTGCGCTTCAATTAGACTTAGACTTGCTTCTGCTTGTTCGACAGTTGTCTTGGCTTGATTCAACGCCTGCGCGGCGGAAATCACTGTAGGAGAATATTCACCTGTTTGCAAAGTTAACAAACGAGCATAGGCGGCATCATATCGTTGTTGAGCAACGAGAACTTGTCCGCGAGCATATTCAATATCATCTGCATCAGTATCTAATAAATCATTGTAGGCTTCTTGTGCGGCATCAAGTTCATCTAAAGCATCTTCATAATAATCATCTGCCGCATCAGATAGTCCGCCACTTTGTGAGGCTCTATCGGCTTGCGTCTTCACAGAGTCTGCAATTAAGAATGCGGCGCGAGCTTCGGCGAGTCTTTGTTCTGCGTTTACATATTCAGAATTATTCAAATTGTTTATAGCGTCAGTGAGTGCATCATTGGCTTGGTCAATACTTGCTTTGGCATTTTCTAATTCTGTTTGTGCGGCAGTGATTTGATTGGCTTGGTCAATGTACCAATTGGCTTGGTCAAATTCACTTGGAGCAGAAGTCTGCCAATCTTTTGCACGTTGCGCAGATTGGGCGGCAAGTGCGGCTTCAAGCGTTTGGTCATATTTCAGTTGAGCAGAAGCAAGGGCGGCGTTGGCAGAATCAAGTTGGGATTGAGCAACGGCTTGTTGAGCAGTCAACAGGTTTGGGTCAAGTGAAAGAAGCGGTGAATCTTTTTTAATTGAATCACCTTCACGGGCATTTACATCAATCACTTTGCCAGCAATTTCAGGCGAGATGTTTACAATCACGGCTTCAATCGAACCAGATGCAGTGATTGAATCAGATTCGTTTTGATTAAGTGAACGAAATCCAAAAAAGACAAGCGCGCCAATAATGACGAGAATTAAGATACGAACAGGAATTGGTGGAAGTTTGTGTTGCATTTTAT
Source organism: Anaerolineales bacterium (assembly GCA_016789365.1). Taxonomy (GTDB): domain Bacteria; phylum Chloroflexota; class Anaerolineae; order Anaerolineales; family Villigracilaceae; genus Villigracilis. The sequence goes on along the minus strand of JAEURH010000013.1, from coordinate 14,727 downwards.
ATCTCCGTTAATCTAATCTTTTTCTAAAACGTAATGCGGCGAGAGTCATAATGACCAAACCGAAAATTATGAGTGCAATCACTTCGCCTTGAATGGCTTCAATACCTACACCTTTCAAAAGCAATGAACGAATGACGACGAGAAAATATCGAAGCGGAATGGCATATGAAACAATTTGTAATGCTTGTGGCATGGCTTCGAGCGGAAAGAAAAAACCTGAAAGAAAAATACTCGGCAGGTTGTACATCATCACGGTCAACATGGCTTCTTGTTGTGTATTTGCGATTGTGGATGCAAGCAAGCCAATACCTAAACTTGACATGATGAAAATTCCAGAAGTTAAAATAATGAGACTTAAACTTCCGCGAATGGGAACGCCAAACCAAAAGTGACCGATGATGAGGACTTCAAATGTTTCTACAAAAGCGAGAATGACATACGGCAATAATTTTCCGAGCACTAATTCCCATGAACGAATCGGGGTGACGATTAATTGTTCAATCGTGCCACGCTCTCTTTCGCGGACAATGGCGGTGGCAGTAAGAATTGTTGTGATGAATGAAAGAATCATGCCAATCACGCCGGGTATCATGAAGTAAGCAGAATTTAAATCTGGGTTGTACCAAACTTGAGTTCGCACTTCGACAGGTGGTGTAGGTGCAGAACGTCCGCTTAATGTGGCTTGTTGCGTTAATATTTTTGTTCCAAAAGATTGTCCAACCAACCTAGCAGTTGACAAAGCCGTTCCACCGATGCTGGCATCAGAGCCATCTAAAATCATCAAAACTTTTGCATTGCCATCAAACAATCTTTGAGCATAATCAGGCGGAATCACCAAAGCGACTCTGGCATCGCCTGATTCAATTAATGCTTGATATTCATCAGAAGAATTAACTAAATAATTAATCTTAAAATAATTGGAGGCTTGAAACGCATCTAACAACTGACGTGACTCAGTTGTTTTACTTTGGTCCCACACGGCAAGAGATACATTTCTCACATCAGAAGTTGCGGCGTATCCTAATAAAAATAATTGCACAATTGGAATCACAACTGCTAATGCTAAAGTGCGTGGGTCTCGAAAGAGTTGCACAAACTCTTTACGAACAATGGAATAAATTCTGGAATTGAACATATCAAACCTCTGGCTTCAAAATCCCATGCAAGTAAATATCTACATAATTCTCCATAGCATTTTTGGGCATTAGTTTTTGGAGAATTGAGTTTGAAATAATAATGTCAGTAATCATGTAAGAAAGAATCATGCCAATAAAAGAACGCAAGAGCAAAGCAGGATTCGTGACCCGCAAGTTTTTTCTGGATTTCACAATTTTTTCAAAAATTGGTAAGGCTTTTGGCGCAATTTCTTTAATCAACATCGAACCATGTTTGCCGTTAAATTCCACAATCTCTATTAACATCAGTTTGATGTAATAAGGTTGTGACTTAAGTTCTTTCATCACGATTTGGGCGGCGTTATGAAGAAATTCTTCCACCGTCTCCCCTTCCGCTTCGATAATGGCAGGGAAAACTTTTTTATAGGGATGTTTGTCTAAAATAATGGCTTGAAAAATCTCTTCTTTACTCGAAAAGTGATTGTAGATTCCGCCCAAAGCTAATTCAGCCTGCTCTGCAATCTGGCGCATGGTTGTGGCGTGATAGCCTTGCTCCATGAACAATTCAATTGCAGCATCTTCTATTAAGATTCGGGTGGCTTCACCTTTGGTTAAGGTCTCTTTTATTTCAGCAGACATTATCACCTCTCAAAAATGAACGAACGTTCGTTTTTTATTTTATGTAGAAATGAGAGTTTGTCAAGAGAAAAATACCTCCCTATTTCATGACAACTTTTTAATTCAAATTGCGTATAAGTGTATAATTCAAGATGTATATTGAGAGAAAGGGATTTTTATGTTTGGATTACCAATCCTTGAGGCAGTTTACTGGTTTTTCGCCATTACTGGTGGAACTCTCTTCATTTTAAGAATATTGATGATGTTCATTGGTGGAGGGTTAAGCGATGATGCTTTAGATGTTGCTTTGGAGTCCAATGACAATGTCGCAGAGAGTCATAATGCAGATGGTGATGCCAGTTTTAAGTTATTGTCTCTTCAAGGATTAACCGCTTTCTTCATGATGTTTGGCTTAGTTGGATTGGCTCTGCTTAATACCAACCTACCATCATTCTTAAGCGTCGTAGGTGGAACTGTAGCAGGTTTACTTACGTTTGGAGCACTTAGTTTTATTTTTAGCAAAATGAAACTGTTGCAAAGTGAAGGTACGATTCAATTAAAAAATTCAATAGGGGCTGAAGGGAATGTGTACTTGAAGATTCCTAAAAATGGTACGGGACAAGTTCAAATTGTGACGCAAGGGGCGTTAAAAATTTTTGATGCAACTTCAAATAATAAGCAAGACCTTATCACGGGAGATAAAATCCGTGTTGTTGGTGTAGATGGCAATACATTAGTTGTAGAAAAAGTTAAATAATCAAACTTCTAAGGAGGAAGATATGGGTGCCGCAGGTTTTGGAATCGTAGCAGTAATTGCATTTGCAGTATTTGCTTTTTTCATCATTGTATTTATGGCAAGCCGTTATAAAAGATGCCCATCCGATAAAGTGCTAGTTATCTATGGGCGTGTTGAAAAAGGACGTTCGAGCAAGACCATTCATGGAGGTGGTGCGTTTGTTTGGCCCCTAATTCAAGATTATGCTTATTTGAGTCTAACGCCAATCACCATTAGTATTCCACTTGAAAATGCGCTGTCTTTGCAAAATATCCGCATCAATGTACCAAGCACGTTTACAGTTGGTGTTAGCACAACGCAAGAAATTATGAGCAATGCCGCAGAAAGAATCTTGCGCTTGCCACAAAACGCAATTGAAGAAATGGCAAAAGAAATTATCTTTGGTCAATTACGTTTGACTGTTGCTTCTTTAACTATTGAACAAATCAACCAAGACCGCGAAAGTTTCTTAGAGGCAATTCGACGCAATGTAGAACCCGAATTGAATAAAATCGGTTTACAACTGATTAATGTCAATATTACAGATATTACCGATGCATCTGAATATATTTCCAGCATTGGTAAGAAAGCCGCATCAGAAGCAATTAACCAAGCCAAAGTGGATGTTGCCGAACAATCAAAACTCGGCGCAATTGGTGAAGCCAATGCTATCCGCGAGCAAGAAATCAAAGTAGCACAAGCGATGGCAGAAGCCGAGATTGGGCGCAAGACTGCAGATGCGAATCAACGCCAACGTGTGCAGGAGCAAGAAGCGCAGGCAGTTCAAGGTGAAAATACTGCGAATGCTGATATTGCTAAATACAATGCCGATTTAGAAATCCAAAGAGCAAAAGCAAATGCAGATTCTGAAAAAGGCAAGAAAACTGCTGAGGCTGACCAACGTATCTTCATTCAAGAACAAGAAGCGAATGCAGTCAAAGGTGAAAATACATCTAAGGCAAATATCGCGGACTATAATGCGGAGCTAGAAGTTAAGCGTGCCGCCGCATTGAAGCAGGCAGAAGTGGCGAAGTATGAAGCGCAAGTTGCAATCCAACAAGCGTTATACAAATCTGAACAAGAACGTTTGCGAGCAGAAGAAGTTGTTCGTCAAGAGATTGAAAAGAACAAAATTGAAATCGCGGCTGAAGCAGAAGCAGAAAAAACTCGACGCGAAGCACAAGGTGTAGCAGATGGTATCCTTGCAAAATATAAAGCCGAAGCAGAAGGTACGCTTAAGCTATTGGAAGCAAAAGCAGATGGGTATCGTAAATTGGTTGAAAGTGTTGGCGGTGATGCACAAGCCGCATCTACTTTGCTGATGATTGAAAAATTGGAAGAGTTAGTTGCCAAACAAGTAGAAGCGATTAGCAATCTCAAGATTGATAAAATTACTGTTTGGGATTCAGGTAGTAGTGCAAATGGTGGTTCTTCTACATCAAACTTTATTTCTAACTTATTCAAGAGTTTGCCTCCACTTCAAGACATTTCTGAAATGGCTGGCGTACAATTGCCTGAATATTTAGGTAAAGTAAAAGGGCAAACTATTACTTCACCATCAGAACCCGATGCGCCGAGCGATAAACCTGAAACAAAAAGTAAATCAAAGTAAATAGATAAAAAGCCCGCCTTCAATGGCGGGCTTTTTATTTCATCAGGTAAAATTCACTTATGCTCACAAACTTAGAGAAAGAAATTCGTCAACACTTAAAACACAACGTCACCGTCAACCTAGCCGATGGCTCGCTATTCGGCGCGGCGTTAGGGTTTGCTTCATTCAGCACAATCCTTCCATTATTTGTCAATTCAATGACCGACTCAACCACTTTGATTGGTCTCGTCCCCGCCATTCATTCTGCGGGTTGGTTGTTGCCACAATTATTTACCGCTAGTTATGTATCACGTTTGAGGCGTTATAAAAATAACGTGTTGATGATGACCATTCACGAGCGCGTTCCATTTTTAGGATTCGCCATCGTGGCATTGTTGATTCCAAAAATCGGAATACAACTTGCATTGGCACTCACAATGATTTTATTAATTTGGCAAGGCTTAGGTGGTGGGCTTGCCGCCAATCCATGGACAAGTATGATTTCAAAAATTATCCCACCTGATTCACGTGGCACATTTTTTGGGATGCAGGGTGGTCTAGTGAATCTATTCATCAGCATCTCAGCCGTGGGAGCAGGATACTTATTAGACGCATTCGCTTCTCCATTTGACTTTGCGGCTTGTTTCTTCATCGCCAGCATTTTCTTAACCCTATCTTGGTTTGCGCTTGCCTCCACCCGCGAACCATTAGATGAAGAAAAAATTATCCCCGAACAAAAAACTCACTTTTGGGATGACGCGAAAAAGATTCTAAAAAAAGATAAAAACTTCAATTGGTTTTTATCAGCGCGGACATTAGCACAATTTGCTAGCATGGGATTTTCGTTTTACATCATTTATGCTTTGCGTGAATTTAACATGACCGAAATCATCGCTGGTTATTTCACTGCTACGTTAACTATCTCTGCTACTATTGCAAATATGAGCATGGGCTGGTTAGGAGATAAATTTGGTCATCGTTCTATGGTGATTCTCGGCGCGGTTGCTATTTTGTTAAGTTCATTCCTCGCATGGATTGCCCCTTCTATTAATTGGTTTTACCCAATCTTTGTGTTAGCAGGCATTGCCAATGTATCCATGTGGACAATTGCTATGACCATGACCGTAGATTTTGCCAACGAAGCCGAACGCCCCATGTATATCGGCTTATCACAAACATTGACTGCCCCTGCGGCTATCCTCGCACCCATTGTCGGTGGCTTCCTCGCCGATTCGGCTGGGTTTGAGTCTACATTTATTGTCTCCACTGTTTTGGCAGTGGTGATGTTAGGTATTTTGATATTTTTAGTGAAAGAACCAAGAAAAAAGATTACGAATTAACTCTGCGTTTTCCGCGTTTATCAGCGTCCAACAAAAAATTAAATAAAAAGCCAAATAAGCAGAACCAACTTGAAGATAGATAAGAAGCGGTTTTTTATCAAAAAATAAAGGAGATATTCTATGTCGCTCATTCAAGAAAAAGTAAATCAAGCAGTTGAGATTCTTAAAGAAAAAAATATTGATATGTGGCTGACGTTTGTGCGTGAAACCAGTGGCGTGCGTGACCCTGTGCTAGATTTTCTGATTGGCAAACATGACCTAACGTGGCATTCCGCATTAATACTGACAAGTTCTGGTAAAAAAATTGCTATTCTCGGCAACCTAGAAAAAGACGAAATGAGCCGTTTGAATGTGTTTGACGAAATCATCGGCTACGATAAATCTATTATTCCTTTCTTAAAAGAAACTATCGCAAGCATTAATCCGAATCAAATTGCCGTGAACATGTCTAAGAATAATGTCCATGCCGATGGGTTGACTCATTCGATGTATGAATCGCTTGTAGAATATTTATCAGATACACCTTATGCAAATCGTATCATCAGCGCCGAACCTGTGATTAATGCCTTACGCGGTAGAAAAACTTCTACTGAATTGGAGCGAATTAAAAAAGCGATTCAAATCACAGAAGAAATTTATCAAAAAACATTTCAGTTTATTAAAGTAGGGATGACCGAAATTGAAGTTGCAAATTTTATGCACAAACAAATGGAAGAATACGGCGTGGGCTATGCTTGGCCCCGTGAAAATAACCCTGCTGTTAATTCGGGTCCAAACTCACCTGTTGGGCATAATGGTCCCACTGATATAAAAATTGAACGCGGACATATTATTCATTTTGATTTTGGTGTTAAGTATCAAGGCTATTGTTCAGATATTCAACGTGTGGCGTATGTGTTGCGAGAAAATGAAACGCAAGCCCCGCCCGAAGTGCAGCGCGGATTTATGACAATTGTTACGGCAATTGAAAAATCTCGTGAAGCGATGCAAGCAGGCATAAATGGAAATTCCATTGATAACATAGCGCGTGATGTGGTTACTGATTCTGGTTATCTTGAATATCAATATGCGTTGGGTCATCAACTTGGGCGCGTGGCGCACGATGGTGGCGCGTTACTTGGTCCACTGTGGGAAAAATATGGCGACTCACCAAATCAAATGTTAGAAGTTGGTCAAGTTTATACGCTAGAGCCAGGTCTGGCTGTTCCAAATTACGGTTATATTGGAATTGAAGAAGATGTTGTGATGACGCAAAATGGCGCTGTATATCTTCACAAGCCACAAACAGAAATTGTATTGATAAAAGATTAAATAGCGATTTTATTTCTTTACTTTAATTCGTTCTAAAAATTTTGTCACCAACATTCCACCTGGCGCGGCAAAGATAAAACTTAACACGGCAGTCACAATCAAACCTAGTAATGCCCAAATGCCAATCCAAATAAATGCGTAAGCGATTGGGTCTTCTTTCATAACATTTCCGCTCGAATCAACGCATTGCAATACATAAGCAGTAGATGGTTGACGATTTCCATATTCATCAGTTGTCGTGGTTTCATAAGAATAAGTTTGTGGTGTTGTGCCGTCGTTGCAAATCCAAGCACCTGTGGTTTGAATTGCAAAATCACTGACCGAACTAAACCCGCCAATGATAAAAAAAACTGGCATAACGCAACTGCCGATAATTGAAATCAAGAAAAACCAAATGATACATCCTGAAACTGCTGTGGTTGTCGTTTTGCTCATGTTTGCTCCTTTTGCTTAACTATAAATTTGTATGTACACAAATAATATGACCTATTTGTACTGATGTGGACTATAATTTTGTAAATAAGAGTGCGTCGCACCTTTATCAAAAAAATAAATTTAGCTACGAGATTTTTCTGATTAAGAAACTTTATTATCTACAAAGGTGCGACGCACACATCTCATGGAGAATTTATGACTACGATTGATTTAACCATTCACAAAGACCGTCGCGCAAATGCCATCAAACGCGCCAAAGAAAAAAATATCATCATCCCCACTTATGCACAAATGAAAGACCCTAGCAAAATTTCTGCGAAGGTCAAAGATGAATTAACAAAAATTGGATTATGGGATATTCATCCGCGAAATCTTTTTAGAATTAATTGGCATAATCAACCAACCGCTTCAGGTGGGACGTTTAGCGGAGTCAATTACCTTGAACTTCCATCTTCGCTGACAGGAGTCAAAGCCCGCATTATTGCTATCGTTGGCAAATGGTTTCCGACAGGTGCGCATAAAGTCGGCGCGGCATTTTCATGTTTAGTGCCACGTTTAGTGACAGGTCAATTTGACCCAACGACTCAAAAAGCAGTCTGGCCCTCTACTGGAAATTATTGTCGAGGTGGTGCGTATGATTCTGCTTTGCTTGGATGTGAATCAATTGCGATATTGCCCGAAGGCATGTCTAAAGAAAGATTCGAATGGTTAGAAAAAGTTGCAGGTGAAACGATTAAAACCCCTGGCTCCGAATCAAACGTCAAAGAAATTTTTGATAAATGTTGGGAGTTGAAAAAATCAGGTCAAGATTTGATGATCTTCAATCAATTTGAAGAGTTTGGAAATTATCTCTGGCATTTTGAAGTGACAGGTCATGCCATGGAAGAAGTATTCAAACAAGTGGCTGGCAAACATGGACACTATCGCGGCATGGCTTCTGCAACAGGTTCGGCTGGGACAATTGCCAGTGGCGATTACATGAAAAAGTTATTTCCTGATTCTAAAATCGTTGCTAGTGAAGCACTTCAATGCCCCACCCTTTTAGAAAATGGATTTGGTTCGCATCGCATCGAAGGGATTGGTGATAAACACGTGCCGTGGGTTCACAATACAAAAAATACGGATGTCGTCACTGCGATTGATGATAATGCTGTTGTAAACATTGCTCGTTTATTCAATGAAGAAAATGGACGTGCATTCTTAGCAGAAAAAGGAATTCCCGAATCTCTAATCTCTAATCTCGATCTTTTAGGCTTTTCAGGAATCTCAAACGTTTTATCTTGTATCAAAACTGCAAAATATTATGAAATGGATGAGAACGACATTATGATTACCGTCCTCACCGATTCAATGGAACTGTATCGTTCCCGTTTGCATGAAATGCATATGGAATTTGGTGAGTATTCTGAACGTGATGCCGCCGCAGATTTTGCTCGCTATTTACATGGTCAGTCCACAGATAACATGCTTGAATTGCGTTACACAGACAAACGTAGAATCCATAATTTGAAATATTACACTTGGGTTGAACAACAAGGCAAAACATATGAAGAAATCCAAGCCCAATGGTATGAACCAAATTATTGGACTGATGTCCAAAAACAAGCGGATGAAATTGATGAATTGATTGTGGAGTTTAATAAAGAAGTTGGATTGGTCTAATTAGTCAAACAAGTCTTACAGGTCTAAAAGGTCTGACTTGTTAGACCTTTTAGACCTGTAAGACCAATTAGACATTTTAGATTTTTTCTATGCTCAAACCAACAGATTTAATTCTTGTTTGCTTAATCAAAACGCCACGTGATTTGGAAATTGCGCGACTCTTAGGCTGGTATCGGATTCCGCTCCGAACCGCACCCAAAGTTGTCAGCGTGGATTATGTCGCTTTTTATCAACCAAGCACGTTTCAAGAAAGAGGCGGACAAATCGAGTACATTGCACAGGTGAGAGGGCACGAGTTAACTACCAGAGCAGAATTAATCAAAGAGGAAGTTAATCATCCACGAGCAAAAGAAGAATATTACAAAATCCAATTGGGAAGTTTGGAAAAATTGAAAGAGCCAATCAAAACGGATAAATGGAAAAGACTGACATTTTTATATTCGACTGGTGAATATTTGTTGAATGCAAAAACGCTCAACGATTTGGTCGTGGAAGGCGAAGAACGCAATTTGTTATGGAAAAGTTTGCGCGAGCGGGCTGAAAACGAGCAATTGTATAAAGTGGATTTACCTCCCGCCGATTTGCCACCTGAAGTGTTGATTGCTTTGTTGGGATTTAAGAGTAACGAGTAACAAGAAAACCTTGCAAAAAACATAGGCTAGCCCGAAAAGCCTCCTTGATTCACGCTCTTTTCGGTGATACACTTTAGCAAATGCCAGCAGATTTATTGTTCGTTACCCCTTCTGCCGTGTACGGCGAAACCATCCGCCGCACATTAGACGATACCAATTTTTATCGAGTCCATGTTGTCAACAACAAGGCTTCTGCTATTGTGCGGGCTGATGAAGTCGGCGTGCCACTTGCCATGCTTGATTTGGCACTTGGCGAAGATTGGGTGCATGAAATTGGTGTGGCATTACGAACTGTTCGACCCAGCATTAACCTTGCAATTTTATGCGAAGAACAAGGCGACCCACCTGCTTTCGATAGTTTACGTCCGTGGATTATGGTGCGTAAACCATTTAGAATGGCAGACTTCATGAATGCCATTAGCAAACCGCAACCATCTCCAAGCCCTTCCACTCCGCAACCTTCATTATCCAATACACAAATGATGATGCCGTGGCTAAGTGACCCCAACAAAGCTGCGCAACATCTCACCCGCATTACACTTGAATCATCGGCACAAGCCGCGCTCATCACCCGCAAAAATGATTTGTGGGCGTATGCTGGTGGGTTATCTCAACAAGCCGCAAAAGAAGTAGCACAAACTGTTACAAGAAATTGGGATGGTCAAAAAGGTTCTGACCTTTTACGTTTCATTCGGCTTGAAAGCACTAAAGCCGAACACATGTTGTATGCAACACGTTTAGCAACGGATACTGTGTTGGCTCTCGTCTTTGATGCAGAAACACCGTTTAGCACCATTCGCACGCAAGCCAGTCAATTAATGAGTGGGTTTAGCGACTCTGCTATAGAACAACCTAAAAATAATGTTTCATCACAAATAGAACAAGATGAAGATGTGGATGTTCCACAAATTTCAAATATCCTTTCAGATATTCCTGACCCCGAACCCGCTTCAACACCTGACTTCAACCTGCCGCGTGGAACCGAAACATTTGACCCCAACCAAACCCGCGTCTCCGAATCATTATCGAATGCTTCATTATTTAGTCGTGAGCCGTCTCCATCGAAGCAAAGAAATCAAGTCTCCGTAGCAGAAACCTCTAAAAGCGTGAGAAGAAGCGAAACACAAACGGTATTTGATGAAGTCGAAGTGACTGCTCCATCACGACCAAAGACTCCTATCAAGCCTAGCGAAAACGATGTGACACGCGAAAGTCCATCTACTGAAGCGGCAAAGAAATTAGTTGTTGAACCAATTACCGCAGGCTTGTATCATCTAACGTATGCTTGTTTACTCGTGCCACGTTTTGCAAATCATTACATCACTGGTGATTTATCTGAACGCTTGAGTGAATGGCTTCCAAACATTTGCATCGCTTTTGGCTGGCGTTTGGAATATTTAGCAGTGCGCCCTGAATACTTGCAATGGGTTGCAAACGTGCAACCAAGCACATCACCTGGCTATTTGATGCGCATTATGCGCCAACAAACATCTGAAAAAATATTTGGCGAGTTCTCTCGCTTGAAAAAAGAAAATCCTTCTGGCGATTTTTGGGCACCCGGTTATTTGATTATGGGTGGAACGCAACCTCACCCACCGCAACTCGTGCGTGATTATATTAATCAAACACGCAATCGTCAGGGACAAGATTCTCAACCTTTGCCGAAAAAATAAAGAAATTGGTCTACGCTTAGCATAAAAAACGCAGAGTATAATTTACTCTGCGTTTTTATTTTACCCTCACCCTAACCCTCTCCCAAAAGGGAGAGGGGATATAGGAAAACTATGCCCCCTACACTTTATTTGATTGATGGACATGCACTTGCATACAGAATGTATTTTGCTTTAACGGCTGGCGGAAGTAGTCAACGTTGGCAAAATTCCAAAGGCGAACCCACTGCTGGGATTTATGGATTCGCGCGTGAGTTAGTGCGTGTGATTGAACAAGAAAAGCCTGAATACTTAGCAGTGGCATTTGATGTTGGCAAAACGTTTCGTGACAAAATCTTCCCAGACTATAAAGCCACACGCGAAAAAATGCCTGATGATTTACGGAGTCAAATCACACGCATTCGTGAAATGGTAGATGCGTTTCATATTCCGCGCTTGGAAATGGATGGCTACGAAGCAGATGATGTGTTAGGTTCGGTTGCAAAAATTGCCGCAGAACAAGGCTTGGGTGTAAAAATCATCACAGGCGATAGAGATCTGCTTCAACTCGTTAATGAACGAACAACCGTGTATCTCGCAGGTGATGATTCAACATACGTCACCGATGCAGATGTAAAGAAAAAATTAGGCGTGAATCCAAATCAAGTAGTGGATTACAAAGCCATCGTTGGAGATACATCCGATAATATTCCAGGCATTAAAGGCGTGGGAGAAAAAACAGCGGTTTCATTAATTGAAAAATTTGGCACATTAGATTCAATCTATGAAAACTTGGAGCAAGTAGAAAAACGTTGGAAAACAAAGTTTGAAGAGCATAAAGAAGCGGCATATATGAGCCGTGACTTGGCGCGGATTGAAACAAATCTCAAATTAAAATTTAATTTGGAAGATGCAAAAGTTGAGCCATTTGATGGCGCAAAACTTGAAGCGTTTTTCAAAGAAATGGAATTCAAGACTTTAATCAACAAAGTCGCTGTGATTAGCGGCGACATGAATATCACCACACCTGCCCCAGCCGTGAGAACTGCCAAAACAAAAGATGGTCAAATGACCATGTTCGTCAACGAACCGCAAGTGGTGAAAGTAGAAACAAAATCAAATATTGAAGTTATGATTGTAGATGATGAAGAGAAACTAAAAAAATTAGCAAAAGAATTATCCAAAGCCAAAGTGATTGCTTTTGATACTGAAACAACTGACACCGAAGAAATGAAGGCGGAACTTGTTGGTATTTCATTGTCTATTAAAGATGGTCAGGGGTTTTATATTCCAGTGGGGCATACGGCTGGGGTTCAGCTACCAACTAAAAAGGTGATTGAAGCGTTAACTCCGTCTATGACCAATCCAAAAATTGGAAAAGTGGCACACAATGCCAAATATGATTACATCTTACTAAAAAGATATGGCTTAGATATTTCTCCGTTAACTTTTGACACGATGTTGGCTGAATTTATCGTTGACCCGTCATCTAAAAATCTAGGTTTGAAAAATTTGTCAGCCCATCACCTGGGCGAAGAGATGACGCATATTGAAGAATTAATTGGCAAAGGCAAAAAACAAATCAGCATGGCAGATGTGGCGATTGAGTCGGTTGCGAATTATGCAGCGGCAGATGCTGAAAATACATTCCGCCTCATGCCGATTATGGAAAAAGAATTAGATAAAGTAAAAGGTAGAAAAATTTTAGATGAAATTGATATGCCACTCACACCTGTTTTAGCAGACATGGAAATGACTGGTGCATTGATTGATATAGAATTTTTTGCAAGCATGTCTAAAGAGTTAGCAAAGCGTTTGGCTGAAATTGAAAAAGAGATTTATGGGCATGCAGGTAAACCATTTAATATCAATTCGCCGCAACAACTTTCGGATGTTTTATTTAATCATCTGCGCCTCGAACCACCAGACAAAGGTCGCAAGACAGCCACAGGCTTTTATTCCACTTCAGCAGACGTGTTGGAAATGATGCGTGATAAACATCCTATCTTGGAATGGATTCTCGAAAATCGTGAATTAGCCAAAATCAAATCTACTTATGTAGATGCTTTGCCAGCCGCGATTAACCCGCAAACTGGAAGAGTGCATACATCTTATAGTCAAATCGGTGCGGTGACAGGTCGGCTTTCATCAAATAATCCGAACTTACAAAACATTCCGATTCGCAGTGAAATTGGAAGAAAAGTGCGCAATGGGTTTATTGCGGATAAAGGCAATTTGTTATTGTCTGTAGATTATTCACAGGTCGAATTACGCATTGTGGCACACATGGCTGAAGATGAAGCCATGTTGGCGGCTTTTCGTGCAGGTGAAGATATTCACGCCACAACTGCCGCCGCGATTTATGACATTCCACTTGAGAAAGTTACCAAAGATATGCGTAGTCATTCCAAAGCCATCAACTTCGGATTAATTTATGGCATGTCTGCTTTTGGATTAACGCGTTCTACAAATTTAACTCTCGCAGAAGCAGAAAATTTTGTTAAAGCCTATTTCCAAAAATTCCCCGGCGTGAAAAAATATTTAGATGGCATTCGTCGTCAAGCCGCGGAAATTGGGTATGTCGAAACCCTGCTTGGGCGTAGAAGATATTTCCCCGCGCTTCAAAGCAAGCAGAACGTCCAGATGAAGAACCGTGAAGAGCGCGAAGCCATCAATGCCCCCATTCAAGGTACAGCGGCAGATATTATGAAAATCGCGATGATTAAAATCCCACCTGCCTTGCAAGCCAAAAGTCTCAAAGCGAAAATGCTTTTGCAAGTGCATGATGAGTTGGTATTGGAAGTGCCAAAAAAAGAAATTGATGAAACTGCGAAGGTTGTGCAAAAGACGATGGCGAATGCTTACCCGATGAGTATTCCGTTGGAGACCGAAGCCCGCGCTGGAAAGAGTTGGGGAGAGATGGAAGTGATACATGATTCGTAATGCGTAATTCGTAACGATGTTTTATATTAGACGCTTCTATACTATATTAAATTTCGTCTATACAAGGAGTTTTTCTAATGAGAAAAATGTTATTTATAATAATAGCAGTATTGTTTTCTAGCTGTTCTCAACAGAGTTTTTTTGCGCCGACACAAACAGCCACTCCTTCGGTTACGCCAACTCGTACTTTTGTCCCAACTCGCACTTTTGTCCCAATTAACACTCCTGATCCTTTAGCGCGTTATCAATATTCGCTTCCACAAATACCAGAAGGTTTTACATGGAAGATGAACCCAGAATTGGATACAATATTTCTGATGCCTGACGGTTGGTTTTTCAATACAGAATATTGCCCGATGATTAATTTCTATGAAACTAATGTAATAGATTTAAGCGATATAGGTCAAACTTGCATATCTCAAGAAAATCCATTTGAAGTGGGTAAATATTCCACAGGTCAAGCAGTTATAGTTTACAAAAACGTAGAAGACGCAGAAGGTCTGGCACAATATATTATCTATATACTTGCAACTTCACCTGAGTTCGGACTGCTGTTTATGGGCGCACAAGAAGATACAATAGAATTTCTTAAAAAATTCCCCACAGATATATATATGAAAGATGTGCATCAAACAACGCAAGTTATCAATTCTTGG
>JAEURH010000139.1 GCA_016789365.1 Anaerolineales bacterium | reverse complement strand
AGCCCGTTGGCATATTACACTTGATAAAAATTGGCTGGATATAAACCACAGAAAACAAATGTCAGAAAAATCAATTCAATGGTCACAAGAAGTTATTTCATCTTCTGGATTATTGGACTAACTATAAATGAATCAAAAAGAGCCTGATGCTTTCGCATCAGGCTCTTTTTTGTCTTAGCTCAATACAGTTACGTTGCTTGCTTGAGGACCTTTAGGACCTTGTTCAACAGTGAACTCGACCTTTTGTCCTTCTTGCAGGTTCTTGTAACCATCGCCTTGAATAGCGGAGAAATGGACGAAAACGTCCTTTCCACCTTCACGTTCGATGAAGCCGAAGCCTTTGTCACCATTGAACCACTTTACTGTACCGATAATTCTTTCAGACATGTTTTGCCTCCTATGGCAATAAAAATTTTATAGGTCAATCTGTTTGTTCCATCGGAGGTCAAAACAAAACAGCCCACAGTGAAACTGTGAGCTGTAGCTGTTCTTCAAGCCAACGTAACTTACCGTTTTCCTATCTAGCCTCAACAATAACATATTACTTTGTGAGAGTCAATCAAAATATGAGGGCAATTTGGTTAAGTAGATATAATCATGCAAACATGAAAACTTATCTTTTCGCATGGAACTCAAAACTTTGGAAGTGGAATGATATTTCTAAAATGGGCAATGATGTCAAAAATGGAAAAAATGTTTTCGACCGTTGGGGAACAGGGACTTCCAAAAAGATACAAAAGGGTGATAAATTCTTCATCATTCGTTTAGGTGAAGAACCAAGAGGAATTTTTGCATCGGGTCAAGTAACAAGTGATGTATATGAAGATATACATTGGCGCAAAGAAAAATCATCTATTGGCAAAACCGCAAATTATGTAAAGATTAAGTATGATGTTTTGTTGAATCCAGAAAAAGATGTAATACTTCCTAGAGAAATTTTACAGCAACCTCCGTTTTCACAAATCAATTGGGATATTAGAATGTCTGGAATTCAAATTCCAGACTCAATCGTAAAAAAGCTTGAAACAATATGGAAAACTGTAATCAATAATAATGTATAGGAGAAACCTCATGCGCATTGCCATCATCTCAGATATGCACGGAAATGATTTTGCTTTTAAAAAAGTCGAGGCAGATATAAAGTCACAGGGCATTGACCAAGTAGTTTGTTTGGGAGATGCGATACAAGGTGGTGCACAACCCAAAGAAACAGTCAATCGCTTGCGGAATATGAAATGTCCAGTAGTGATGGGTAATGCCGATGATTGGTTAATCAAAGGCGAAGAAACTGGCAAAGACCCAATTCCAGAAGAACGACTCAAAAAGATGCAAGCGATTCGTGAGTGGTCATTATCGCAACTTAATGATGAAGATATAAAATTTATAAAAAGTTTTCAGCCAACAATCACCATCAACTTAGAAAAAGGTTTGGATTTGTTATGCTTTCACGGCTCACCCACCGATTATGACCATATTATTTTGCCAACCACATCTGAAGAAGATTTTATGAAATACTTGGGTAATTTCAAGAAAAATATTCTAGCAGGCGGACACACTCACACACAACAAATCCGCAGATGTGGAGCCCGCTTCTTTCTTAACCCCGGCAGTATCGGCTTCCCTTTTAGTTCTTATCAGTTTGACAGATTTCATGTAGATGCTTGGGCAGAATATGCAATACTCAATATTGCAGATAGAAATATTGGCGTTGAATTTCGGCGTTTGGATTATGATGCCAAAGATTTGATTGACATTTATAAAAAGAGCGGTCGCCCATTTGTAGAAGATGCTATCGCACAATATCAAAGATAACCGTATAATCTCATTATGAATTTTTTAATTACTGGAGCGGCAGGCTTTCTTGGCTCTGCACTTGCAAATCATTTAGCACAACAAGGTCATCAAGTTCGCGGGCTAGATGATTTATCTACTGGCGACCCGCAAGGTTTATCCCCTGATGTTCACTTCACACGTGGTGATGTCAGTGACCGCCCAAAACTTTGGACGTTGCTTCAAGATGTAGATGTTGTTTATCATCTTGCCGCGCGTGTTTCAGTGCCTGAATCTATTTTGTATCCGCGTGATTACAATGCTGTGAATGTTGGCGGAACAGTTGCTTTAATGGAAGCCATGCGTGACGTAGGAGTACGACGCGTCGTTCTGTCGTCGTCGGGAGCTGTTTACGGAGATTTAGCCGAAGCCACGCTGACAGAATCTACAACCCCAAATCCGCGTTCACCTTATGCAGTTTCCAAACTTGCGGCGGAGTATTACGTCCGCACCATTGGCAATTTGTGGAATATTGAAACAGTAAGTTTACGGATATTCAATGCCTATGGACCTGGTCAACATTTACCACCATCTCACCCACCTGTTGTGCCACATTATCTTCGTCAAGCACTGCGTGGTGGAACTTTAATTGCACACGGAGATGGAGGTCAAACCCGTGATTACATTTATGTAGACGATGTTGTTAGTGCAATGGTTGCGGCATCCACTGCTCCAAATATCAATGGACAAATCATCAACGTCGGTTCTGGGGTTGAAACTCCAATTAAAGATTTAATTCGCCAAGTTTTAGAAGTAACCAATAGTAAAGCCAATGTTGTGTACAACTCCCAAACTTCAGGCGGAGTCTCTCATATGAAAGCAGATTTGAATTTAGCCAAAGAGAAATTGAGGTTTACACCCTCGATTAAATTAGAAGATGGTTTGAAATTAACTTTAAAACGCGACACAAGATTTAAATAAATACTGTTGATATTCAAAATCAGGATTAAAAAATTGAAATCAAAAAAGTACTTGATAATTATCGGAATATTAATTTCAATATGGTTGCTTATTAAGTATTCTGTAAAAGAGGCGATAATTTCAAATGCACTGAGTTCTACAGATAGTACTTCTACATCTATCCAATTAGTGGATGATTATAAAATTTATAGTTTAATTATTAATGATTATCTTATATCAAAAGAAACAGAACTTATATTAATTCAAAATCAAACTGGTATTGGATTCTTAGATAGTCCTCCAGAAGAACCGCCTTTTTATGACATTGAAAAAGATTTATGGTCGCAATATAAAACACAAAATGCAAATTCTTTAGCATTAATTGATTCATTTATATTAAATACACCATATAGGCTAATTAATTCAAGTGAGATAAAGAATACAAATCGTATTCTAAATATATTTGATGTATATAGTACTCCTTTTCTTCAGTTTTCACGTATAGGCTATAACACAAGAAGCAGTGAAGCATTATTACATATTAGTATGTTTTTTTCCTTGAACGATGAATTCTTAGGGACATCAACTTTTGCTGCAGGCGAATATTTTTTATTAAAGAAAATCGAGGGTGTTTGGACACTTATAAAACAATGGGAAAGCTTTATTACATAAAACTATTATAAACTCTGTGGTTAAATCCTTTCCTCTTCCTCGAAAATTTTATAATCGTCCTACATTAACCGTTGCGCGCGAATTATTGGGTGCGAGATTAGTTCATATTTCCAATGGAAAAAAACTGGTTGGATTAATCACCGAAACAGAAGCCTATTTTGGATTCGATGACCTTGCTAGCCATGCAAAAGCAGGCAGAACGATTCGCACAGACCCAATGTTTGGTGAGGCGGGTCATGCTTATATTTATTTCACTTATGGAAATCATTGGATGTTGAATGCGGTCACAGAGAAAGAAGGCTTTCCTGCGGCGGTATTAATCCGTGCGATTCAGCCGATTGAAGGAATTGATTTGATGATGAAACGCCGTCAGGGAAGAGATACATTTGGACCGGGTAAGTTGACTCAGGCAATGGGAATCACCAAAAGCCAAAATTATGCTGACTTGACAGAACCAACTTCCCCGTTAAGAATCGAAGCGGGAATTAAAATCCCAAATAAAATCGTGACGATTGGCGCACGAGTGGGTTTAAACAAAACACCGGAACCATGGTTTTCAAAACCGTGGAGATTCTTGGTCAAAGATTGGAAAATTGATTTTTAATTTGGAGGCACAATGGGTTTACTTGAAGGAAAGAATGCACTGATTTTTGGTTTGGCAAATGAACGTTCGATTGCTTGGGGCATTACGCAAGCGTTCAAACGCGAAGGCGCGAATTTGGGAATCAGCTATGCGGGTGAAATGCTTGAAAAAAGAGTCAAGCCACTTGCTGAACAAGTTGGTTGTAAATGGGTAGAGCAATGTGATGTAACCAGCGATGAACAAATTAAAGCGGTGGCAGAAAAAGCCGCAAAACATTTTGGGAAAATTGATGTGCTTGTGCATTCGATTGCGTTTGCTGGTAAAGATGAATTAAGCAGACCATTTCATGAAACTAGCCGTGAAGGTTTTAGAAATGCTTTGGATATTTCAGTCTATTCATTTGTGGCATTGACTCATGCTTTCGTGCCAATATTAAACCCAGGCGCTTCTGTGATGTGTTTGACGTATGGTTCTGGCGCGGTGAAAGTTGCTCCTCACTACAACGTGATGGGCGTTGCCAAAGCCGCATTGGAATCTGCAACCCGATATTTGGCTTACGATTTGGGTCCGCAAAAGATTCGTGTCAATGCAATTTCAGCAGGTCCGATTCGTACTTTAGCGGCGGCAGGTGTTGGCGGATTCAGAGATATGTACAAGCATTTTGCAGATTTATCTCCGATGCGTGAAAATGTGACGATTGAAGATGTCGGTGATACGGCTGTCTTTTTAGCATCTGATTTATCGAAACGCGTGACTGGTGAAATCCAATACATTGATTCTGGTTTCAATATTATGGGTGTGCAAATTGGTGCAAAAGAAGAAAAAGCAGAGTAATCAGTAATCGGTTTTCAGTAGGGGCGACGTTCCGTCGCCCTTTTTGTTTTAAGGGTAAAATAAGGAAATGCAAATTATCTACAGCCCCAAATCTGATATTTTATATATCCGTCTTGATGAAGTAAAACAAGATGTTATCAATCAACGTCTTTCAGAAGATGTAGTTTTAGATATGGGAAATGAAAACAAAATTGTCGGCATTGAAATTATGGATGCTTCGTCACGCCTTAATTTGAAAAATATCTTCCCTGTTGAATTCCAATTAGAAACGCATAATGTTTAAGAGAAATACCACTCCTACTGAAACATCTCAACCTGTGCAAGCAGTTGAAAGAATCACATCTGTGCTTGGTTCAGGCGTAATTTGGCACGGCAGTATCAATGGCTCTGGCGGCGTTCGCATTGAAGGTGCATTTGAAGGCGAAATTGCTCTACGAGGCATGTTGGTCGTTGGCGAAACTGGACGTGTCACTTGCCAAAATGTGCGAGCAAACACTGTCATTGTGGCTGGCGCAGTTCGTGGAAATATCACCACCCAAAAACTTGAAATCCGTTCATCAGGCAGAGTTTGGGGAGATGTGGTCACGACTGCATTCGTCACTGAAGAAGGTGCATTTCTACGTGGTCAAATTCGCATGGAAGAATCAGTTGAATTAAATATCGAACCCACGCCTGAAACTACACCATCAGAAGCCGCTGTTGAAGAATCGATTGCACAAACACAGATTCAAATTCCTGAAACACCGATTATCGACTCGACTCAAAAAATGACACGCAAAAAGAAAAGCGAATCTTGAGAATCAGTGCGTCGCACCAGACTTATACGCCTCTTTCTACGGGTGGGCAAAATTCTGCAAAACAACATTATCTAATCCCCAAAGTGCGACGCACCCTTTTCATCCCCACATGAAATACACCGACCTCAAAATTCAAACACAACGTGAATTTCCAAACAACATGCGGAGTCAAGGCTTTGGCTGGCATGCGCGTGCGGGATATGTCACTCGTGAAAATGAATTGACTGAATTGGGAAAACATTTCATTTCACATTTACAAAATTTATCAAAAGATTCCTCTTTCATTTTTCCTTTCTCTTTTTTATCAAGTGAATATGAAACTTATTTTCCACTTTCCACTGGAAGCATAGAACTTATTCATTGTGAATCATGCAAATACACAGAAAGATTGGAATTAGCAAAATTTGCAAAGCCCGTAGGAGCGACTCGTGAGTCGCCCTTGCCAATTGAGAAAGTCGAAACGCCAAATTGCAACACGATTGAGTCGCTTGCGAATTTTCTCAACATCCCAAAAGAAAAAACTGCCAAAGCATTGATGTTCACTCGCGCATCGGATAATCAATTTATCTTCGTCGTCGTGCGTGGAGATATGACTCTCAGCGAAGCGAAACTTAAGAATGTCGTAGGTGAGATAAAACTCGCCACAGCAGAATCAATTGCCAAGTCAGGGGCTGAGGCGGGGTACGCATCGCCGATTGGATTGAAAGATGCGTTAATCGTCGTAGATGATTTAATTCCGCAATCACAAAATCTCGCCGCAGGGGCGAATGAAGTTGGCTATCATTTCATCAACACCAATTATGGTAGAGATTATCAAGCCGAAATTGTTGCAGATTTGGTGTTAGCAAAAGCAGATGATGCTTGTGCAAATTGTGGAAATAAACTTTCAACTCAAAATGCAATTGCATTGAAAATAAATAATGAATTTCATTTTGAAAATATTTT
>JAEURH010000138.1 GCA_016789365.1 Anaerolineales bacterium | reverse complement strand
TAAATCCGCGAAATTCGTGGCGAAATTGCTTTGAAAATATTTTAGAGCGT
Source organism: Anaerolineales bacterium (assembly GCA_016789365.1). GTDB lineage: Bacteria > Chloroflexota > Anaerolineae > Anaerolineales > Villigracilaceae > Villigracilis. The sequence continues at coordinate 6,569 of JAEURH010000138.1, read as the reverse complement.
TGTTCTTCTTCATTAAGATATTATATGAGAAACTAAATTTTTTGTGGTGGTAGAATTTTCACATGCTCTCAAAGTTAACTACAAACCAAAAAATATTATTGATATTATTTGCGCTCATTTTATTAATTGGCATATCCATTTGCATTGTATCTATTTTATTCTTCACACCATCTTCTACAACTGAAGAACCCACTGCTAAACCTTATACCACCATTCAATATTGTCGCAACAACCCACAAGAATTATGTCTGCTATCTTTTGGGCGTGATGTTTATGGCAATGCCGTTATCAATATTTTTACCCCAGATGAAAAATTTCCAGATTTTTATTTAAGAATCGTCCGCGCTACAGGTGAAATTATTTATGTGTGTACTCAAAGCGAGTCGTCAACTATTATCTGCAAAGGTGATGCGCTCAATTTAGGCGAGCGTGTTGAAATTTTCGTCACCTCTACTGAAAGTTATCAAATCATTGCACAAGGGATATTCCTCATCAAAGCAATTTATATCTCGCCTGAAATTAATCAGCCAGCAACAGTCTCCACACCAACGCCACTCGCTGAAGAAGATTAAAATGAAAGCCTCTGGGTTATATCATAGGTATAATTGCCAAGTGGCTTTTTTATTTTAAGGATAAACCTGATGAAACAACTAACAAGATTTTTCTCCGCTTTGATATTTTTGACAGTAGCATGTGTGATTCCTGCACAACAAACCGCTTCACCATCCGCGCCGACGGCTGACACTAGACTAGAAAGCATGGTTGCGCTGACGGTTTCTGCCGCGCTTGAAATGACTCAACAAGCGCGACCAAGCCTCACGCCAGTACCCACTCAAACAGCAGAACCAACTCCCACGTCCACACCCGAGGCGGATTCATCAGGTAGCACCTTAATCAAAAATGATGATAACTCTGTTACATTTATTGATGAATCAGGAAAATATCAAATCACTGTTCCGCAAGAATTAATTGCTCTGAGAATCAATCAACAAGAATTTTTAGATGCGTGGTTATTACCTGCCGCGTCAAACCCGGCTGTTCAAAGTCAGTTAAATTTAATTCAAAAACAAGACCCGAACTTATTCCGTTTATTTGCATTTGATTTTAATGAAGAACATATTGATGGCGGTTTTATAACGAACGTCAACTTTTTATGGGATGGCGCAGAATTATCTTTGGAAGATGAAGCGGGGATTGTAGAAATTGCAGAGTCTTACACTGAGTCGTTACCAAATTCAGAAGTATTAACTACTGAACTTATCACATTAGAAAACGGAATTCGCGCGGGCATCATCACCTCAAATATGCCTGCTGTCACATTAGACGGTGCGAATATTATCGTCTATCAAAAACAATCTTTTTTTGATTTATCAACAGGAACGTTGATTATTACTTTATCTACCACTGAAACATGGCAAGAGACGATTGAACCTTTGTTTGACAGTATGCTACAGACATTTAATTTTATTGAATAAAGAGGGTGCTTAATGAAACGTTATCCAAGACTTTTTTTGGTTATAACCATTTTTGTGTTTGTAAGTTTAGCCTGCCAAGCAACTGCACCGATTAGAAATTTGTTCGCTACTCCAACACCAACCTTTACGGTTACACCATCACCAACCGTTACGCCTTCGCCCACATCAACGCCAACCCAAACACCTACACCATTGCCAACAGGTGTGCAAATTGAAACATTACCTAATCAAGACTTAAGAATTATAGATTATGACTATCAATTTGCTTTTCAACTTTCTGATGATTGGTTGCCGCTTTCAGATAATGAAGAGATTTTTAATCAAGCCCTTGAATATGCCTCTAAAAATAATCCCGACCTTGCTGATTCAATAGAAGATTTTCAGGATGTTTTTACAAATGAAGCCATTCGTTTGATTGCACTTAATTTTCAGAGCCAATACCGTGATAAAGGCTTTTTTCCGAATTTGTTGGTGATTGCCATCCGCGACCCATTTATAAAATCGTTGCCGTTAGACATTTTGTTAGAAGTGAATATTGAACAACTAAATGAAGACGTGCCTAGTGCAAAAATTGAGGAATCAGGTATTCGCCGAAATAAAAATAATGTTGAATACGGATATATTCTTGTTGATACAAGTACACGGGTAAATGGGCGTTCTGTGAAAGCATACCAAAACTTAATAATTATAAAATCTACCGATGCCATGATTTTGATTAACTTAACAGCCCCTGCTTCTAAAAAAGATATTGTAGGAGATTTGTTACAAGAAATATTAGACTCAATTGAATTGATGAGCAAATTTCCATCATCTAGCGGTTAATTGTTAAAACCTTAAGGAGAGTTATTAAATGACATCATCTCGCATCATCCGTTCACCACATGGAACTAAACTGACTTGTAAAAATTGGCTTAGTGAAGCCGCCTATCGAATGATTCAAAATAATTTAGACCCTGAAGTTGCAGAAAAACCAGAAGATTTGGTTGTGTATGGCGGGCGCGGAAAAGCCGCGCGTAATTGGGAATCGTTTGATGCGATTCTTGAGTCTCTGAAAAATTTAGAAGAAGATGAAACATTATTAGTGCAATCAGGCAAACCTGTTGTTGTTTTTAAGAGTCATAAAGATGCGCCGAAGGTTTTAATTGCAAATTCCAATCTTGTGCCGCATTGGGCAACTTGGGAAAAATTCGATGAGTTAGATAAAAAAGGACTCATCATGTATGGTCAAATGACAGCAGGCTCATGGATTTACATCGGCACACAAGGAATCTTACAAGGAACTTATGAAACATTTGGTGCTTTGGCAAAACTTAAAGGTTGGGGTTCGTTAAAAGGAAAATTTGTTTTAACTGCTGGACTCGGTGGCATGGGTGGCGCACAACCATTGTCTATTACTATGAATGAAGGTGTGGGATTAATTGTGGAAGTGGATAAAGAACGCGCCGAAAGAAGAAGAGCCATTGGTTATGTAGATGTTGTCGTTGATACGCTTGAAGAAGCGATGACTTTGGTAGAAGAAAATAAATCCAAAGGCAATGCAATTTCAATTGGTTTGATTGGAAATGCCGCGGATGTGTATAGTGAACTCTTTCAGCGTGGAGTGGTTCCCGATGTAGTCACAGACCAAACGTCAGCACATGAAGCGTTGTTTTATGTCCCAAGCGGAATTTCAGTTGAAGAGGCAAATCAATTAAGAGAATCGAATCCTGAAAAATATAAAAAGATGGCGATGGATTCTATGTCTAAGCATGTGCAAGCGATGTTGAATTTTCAAAAAGCAGGCGCAGAAGTGTTTGATTATGGAAATAACATTCGTCAACAAGCATTGAATAATGGAGTCAGTGATGCGTTTGAATTCCCTGGCTTTGTGCCTGCCTATATTCGTCCATTGTTTTGCGAAGGCAAAGGACCATTTCGTTGGGTAGCACTCTCTGGTGACAAAGAAGATATTTACACAACCGATAAAGCCATCATGGAATTATTTCCCGATGATGCACATTTGCATCGTTGGTTGAAGATGGCGAAAGAGAAAGTTCCGTTTCAAGGGTTGCCTTCAAGAATTTGCTGGCTTGGATATGGTGAACGCGCCAAAGCAGGTTTGATGTTTAATGAATTAGTCGCCAGTGGAAAAGTGAAAGCACCGATTGTGATTGGGCGCGACCATTTAGATTCAGGTTCTGTCGCTTCACCAAACCGTGAAACAGAATCAATGAAAGATGGCTCAGATGCAATTTCTGATTGGGCGATTCTCAATGCCATGATTAACGCAGTCGGTGGTGCAACATGGGTTTCATTTCATCATGGTGGTGGTGTTGGAATGGGATATAGTCAACATGCGGGTCAAGTGATTGTTGCGGATGGAACGCCCGAAGCCGCCAAACGATTAGAAAGAGTCTTAACCACAGACCCAGGCATGGGCGTGGTCAGACACGCAGATGCAGGTTATGAAATTGCAATCGAAGCGGCGAAGCGTCATAAAATCAAAATGCCGATGTTGAAATAAATTTTTTTATATACTGATGGTCGAGTAGGCGGCGGAAAGAATTAAATTTTTGTAAGTTAATATAATTCCGCCGCCGTATCGAGACCACTTGTTAACAGAAAGTTTTTTATAAATGAAATTTGCTTTGTTAACTGTTGGTCTCGATACGCCACTCGTTATCACTCGTGGCTACTCGACCAACGGTACTTAATAAATTCTGGAGTTTTCATTCTGAAAAAGTTTTTTGTTTTATCTTTCATTTTTATATTAATCGGATGTAGCCCCGCTTCTGCCGTGTGGGGAGTTGTTTTTACGCCCACGCCGAATCTTAATGCCAACATTATTTTTCCAAGCCAAACGCCTGCTATATTAGCAAACAATATAACAGTAGAAATTCAAACCATTGCGCCCACTGCTACAATTACAAATACCCCTGCGCCGACCGCTACTATTACACCAACGCCAAACCCATCCAAAGCAGATATTGAACGAGTCATCATCATTAGTTTTGATGGCTTGCGACCCGATGCAATTGATCTGGCTCCTATGCCGAATTTAATACAATTGCGTGATAACGGCGCACATGCCCCGCTCACTGCCCGCACCATTGACTATCCCGCCACATCACCGAGCCATGCTTCTATGCTCACGGGTTATTGCATGGAAGACCATGGCGTTATCTACAATAAATTTTTTCAATACATGGGTTATGCCAAAGGCACAGATGTTTTTCAATTAGCACATGAAGCGGGCATGAAAACGATAATGATTGTCAGCAAAGATAAAATGCGCCAAATGGCTGAACCCGAAACAACCGATGTGTTTGAAGTTGCTTATGGTGAACCCGCCATTCAACGCACTGTACTACCTTATCTTGAAGAAGATTTTGGATTAATGTTTGTTCACTTCGCAGGCGCAGATAATCGCGGACATAAATACGGTTGGATGTCTGGCGAATATATGAAAGTCTTGCGCGAAGGTGACCAAGTATTAGGCGAAATGATAAACACGCTCAAAGCAAACAATTTGTTTGATACAACTTTATTCATTATTTCATCCGACCATGGAGGGCATAATAAAAATCACATCGGCTTAATCATCGAAGATTATCGCATTCCATGGATTGCCTACGGACCAGGCGTTCCGCAAATAGAAATTACACGCCAGTTATACACATTCGATACCGCCGTCACTGCCGCGTACGCGCTTGGCTTTCCGCTTCAAGCAGATTGGGACGGCATTCCCGTTTACGAAATTTTTGGCGAAGACCCAATCCAAACACATGATGGCTACCCGTGCAGAACATGATTCGATATTTTTATTTATTAACTATCTTATGCTTAATCTCTTGTGGACAAAACGCTTCTTTAGCCACGCTGATAGTTGATTCTGTTCCAACAGCCACCGCCTCACTGATTCCTCCTACGCTTTCGCCAACAGAAACTTTAATTCCAGTAGTCACCTCTACGCCATTACCCACAGTCAAACGAGTGATGATAATTTCATTTGACGGTTTACGCCCTGATGCCATTCAAGCCGCAGAGATGACAAACTTATTGTCATTGATGCAAAATGGTTCATATTCTTTAACAGCCCAAACTATCTTACCGAGCCTAACATTGCCTGCTCATTCATCTATGTTAGTGGGTACATGTCCTGCTAAACACATCGCCCGTTGGAATGAATACGTGCCAGAAAATGGCTACGCCCTCGGCACAGATATTTTTGATTTAGCAAAAGCCGCTGGTTTAAGAACTGTATTTGTAGCAGGTAAAGAAAAACTTCGTCAAGTAACCGAACCCCAAAGCACAGACTTTTTCGGCTTTGTAGATGCAACCGATAAAATTGAAGACAAAGTTTCACTCGAAACGATGGCAATTGAAGAAATTCGCAAAGGCTTTGACTTAATGTTTATGCACTTCCCTGATGGTGATTTAGCAGGGCATAAAGACGGTTGGATGTCTCGTCAGCAATTGTTAGCCTATCTGCTAGATGATAAATCTCTCGGCTTGATATTGGATGTATTAAAAAGCCGCAATTTATATGATGATACGTTATTCATCATCACTTCTGACCATGGCGGGCATGACACGACTCATGGCACTGATTTACCCGAAGATTTAACCATTCCATGGGTTATCAGCGGACCTGGCATTATTCAAAAACAATTACAAACACAAGTGTATATTATGGATACTGCCGCAACAGTTGCATTTGCTTTGGGTTTACCCATTCCAGCGGAGTGGGATGGCATTCCAGTATATGAAGCGTTTGGCTTGCCAGTTGACTCGTTACGAGATGGCGGTTGTACAGGAACGCCGTAGGTCATGCTTGTAGCGTGACAAATAAAATTCTCGCTTGTAGGCGGTCTGTGACCGCCGTATTTTGCAAACCATTCAGACGGTCATAAACCGTCTGAGAGCGAAAAGAAACTACAAATTAAGCAAAAAGTTGCTGAAACAGAATCAACTTTCGGTCAAGTATGAAGCGACAAGTCTGATAAATCTCTTATCAGTGGGAGTGGATAAAAAGGTGGGTTTTTGAATAACCACTAAGTCGCTAAGCCTCAAAGACTCAAAGTTTTTTTAGTGGCTTTGTGATTTCGTGTCTTT
>JAEURH010000137.1 GCA_016789365.1 Anaerolineales bacterium | reverse complement strand
ACTATCTGCGAAACCATTCAAGGCTGAATAATAACCTTTAAGGGTAATAACTGAAACTCCTGCAGAAAGTGCCATGCCTTGATGTTCATTACCGCTTACAACAACACAGCTCAAGGTTATATTACCACCTCAAAAACCAAAAATGCCCTTGCCTGAATAGGCATTTGCAAAACCATCATTTCCAATTGCATAGATGTTTGAGGATGTGAATGCGCCACTGCTCGCAAAATTTAATCCATCATAGCTGTTATTACTGAATGAGTTAATGCCTGTTAGGGTAATGGCTTTCTTAGTGAGATATGTACCTGAAAGGTTGTTATCCAAAATTGCTCCACTGCTATTGTTGGAATTTGCAGTTATGTTGCTCGCAATGATGGCACCATAGCTATATATCATTAATCCAGTATCATCATTATTACTAAATGAATTCGTGCCTTTAAGAGTAACATTCATAGGCTTGAGATTGTTAAAATAATTTTGGATTACCATACCCTCGCCACCATTCAAATTAGAGACGACATTATTTGTTGTAACAGCACCATTGCTAGTGATATTTATGCCATCATTATTACTAGATAAAACATTGACATAACCAAGCAAGTTTACAGGCGCCGAGTTTACATTATCACAAGTGGAGCCGTTGTAATCACAGTTATCAATTTCAATACCATTGAGTCCGTTATCAATAGCTGTAACATTGTTTAACGTAATTGTGCCATAACTCAATATTTGTAGACCGTACCCACCTACGTTTTGATTAAAGTTATTTACTCCATGCAAAGTGACTGCCATGGGTTTTGTAGGGTTAGCTTGATTATTAATAAGCACACCGCTATTATTGTTTCCATTGGCAGTGATGTTATGTAGCACAATCGGACCCGTGCTAGTAATAACCAATCCATCAGATTGATTGGTGTTACTAAAATTATTCACACCTGTAAGTGTTACACCCAACACACCTTCAATATATGCTTCGCCTTCACTGTTTGTGACGTTCAGGTTGCTGATACTTACTTTGCCATCTGCATAAATATACACGCCACCATCTGTATTTGTAACAAAATTTGTTCCTGTAATGGTTACGTTTGCAACCCCTGCTCCAGGTTTTTCAGCATATACAAGTAATCCACCTTCTTGAGTATGCAAGGCAACTAGCAAATTAGTTAGGCTAATACTTCCATAAGAATTAAAACTTGGACCATGGTCACTACCTGTGAATTTGCCATATCCTTTTAATGTTATGCCACCTGTATTATTGTGAGCATTCAAGTTTCCAAAACTATTGTCAACATACAATGCTTCAAAGTTATAGTTGGATGTAATGTTATTAAGGGTAACGGCGCCAAATGATTGAACACTTAGCCCTTCGCCGCCATTGTTACTGAACATATTAGTTCCAGAAACGGTTACAGGCTTAGACACTGTAGCTTGGCACCAATTGTTCCCACCATCATAACTACAATTATCTAAACTGACGCCATTAATTGTATTTCCAGAAGCATTAAGATTAGAAGCTGTGATAGCGCCAGCAGAAAGTATAGAAAGACCATCAATACCATTGTTGTTAAAGTAATTGACGCCACCAATAGTGACACCTGCTTTTGTAGAACTAGTAACATTATTAATACTCACTCCATAATTAAGGTTACCATTTGCAACAATATTAGAAATAGTCACTACACCTGTTGAAGCAATACTTAAACCTGAGCCGTTATTGCCATTGAATTGCTTAAAACCTTTAATCGAAATCGGTTGCCCACCCGTTACTAGTATATTATTGAGATACACACCATCACCAAGATTGTTACTGTTGGCAATAATCCCATTAATAGTAATAGCACCTTTCGAGTAAACATTTAAACCACTCGCTTCATTATTATTAAAGACACTATTATTGATGATGACACTGCCTGTACCAGAAGTATTATCTAAATAAGCACCTGTACGATAATTAGCACCGCCGTTTGTGTTTTCATTATCTTCAAGCACAACACGGTCTAGTTGAATGTTTTTTGTGGTTTCGATGTAAAGTGCATAATCTGAACCTGCATTTGATGTTTGAGCACTGATTTCAATATCGCTTAATGTAATTGCCCCTTCCCAGTTATAAATACTAAGCGGAACATTTAATTCAGTTGGGTTAGATTGATTAATGGTTGTTGCACCCGTTGTGTTATACACCCAACCACCTTTCAAGGTAAGGCTAAATGCGGATGCCGCTACAAAGTTAGCATGGTCACCATCAATGCCAATGGCGGTGAATAAAGAAGCATCAGTGCCTTGTTCTATCCATATCACGCTGTTTTTTCCAGCGGGGATATAGTTGCCAGCATAAATATCATTAATCAAATCTGCTAAACTGCCATACGAGTTGGAGCATCCACCCACACCTGCTTTTGGAGCAACCCCAGCAGGACACCAAATTGGGTCTTTGGTGAGGATAACTTCACTCGCCTCTTCACTGACCAGTGGCATGGGCTGGCCTTCTGAATCAATTACCACCACTTCAACATCTTCTGGTAATTGCTCGAGCAATTCTGCAGGAGTTGTTTCTTCATCAGATATTGATTCTGTTTCAGAAGCAGAATCAACTTCAGGCTGAGTCTGAAGCGGTTCTTCATCCACAGTTTGTTCTGTTGTTGTATCTCCTTCAGTCACAATCACTTCAGGGGTTGGTTCTGCAGGTGGTGTTGATTCATCTGCAAAAACGGGCACAGTCCAAAACATGCTCAGGACAAGCGCAAGCACAATACTATACAGTTTGGTTTTTGTTTTCATTTTTTCTCCTTTTTATTCCCACCATATTAAATTCCACCCGCTACAAAAGTGCTACAAAATTTATTCGTTTTTTACTATGCTCACAATTTGTTGAATGTTCAATTTTTTACCTTGATTATATTTTTGTGTAAATTTTGGTTCACCAATTAATTCAATGTTGGATTTTTTTATTTCCTCAATTGCTTGTACTGCTTCATGGCTTAATTTTTTTCCGATCTCTTGGCTTTTCGCCTCTACGAAACCAAGTAATTGAGGAACATCATTAAGTTTTATTTTTTTAATAACAAATAAATTTGCCAAATTCAATATTGGATTTAAGTAACCTGCTTGGTCTCCAACTTCAACTTGTAACTGCAAGCCTTGAAAAAAATATTTTCTGGCTTTGGTTAAGTTACCACGCATGGCATTTAAATCGCCTAAGTTATTAATAGCATGACCAAGCCCACGTTTATCACCTGCCTTCTTTCGTAGCTTTAGTGATTCTAACAACAGTGTTTCAGCGCGTTTCATATCATTCAATTCCATCATTACGGCGGAGAGGTTGTTTAACACCAAGTTTAATGCGCGTTCATTTTTTGTTGCACGAGCAAGTTTTAAACTTTCTTCATAATAGGGTAATGCTTTTTTGTATTGACCTTCATTGTAATAGGTGTTGCCATAGTTATTGAGCGTTAAAGAAAGGCTTGATTTGTCACCAATCTTTTTTTGAATTTGCATTGCATTCTCATACCATGTTCTAGCTTGTTTATGGTCGCCTTGATCCCAAGCAATTAAGGCGACGTTGTTAAAAGCAGTGGCACGTGGGGTATCCTTTTTTTGTAAACTTGGATGCTTCAAAATTTTTGTAAACCATTCTCGCCCCTCTCGATAACGACTACGAATGACCCAGAAACGACCTAAACTGGCTAGGTTTCCTTTTGTCCAAGTAATGTCTTTATTTTTTAATGCATAAGATAATGCCAAACGAATATTGTCGTAATCTGTTTCAATAGTATCTAAAGTTTGTTTTTCGGCAGACGTGTACATATTGCCCCAGAATTGATTTAACCGATTCAAATAATATTGTGCATGGAGCAAACTTGACTGCGGATATTCTCGTTGTTCTCTCAATTTTTGAAACGCAAATTGACGAATCGTATCCAACATAAGAAATTGCATATTGTCATTTCGGCTTTGGATACTGATTAATGACTTTGCCACTAAAGATAATAAGGTGGTACGAATAACCGTTTGAGCAGAAATTGGCAAAACATAATTTTGATTTAGGCTCGTTTGTGGGTATAACTGATTTGCAGAATCTATATAGCCACCAGCGATTTGAATGGCTTGTTCTTCTGTCCAATACCCTGCAAAAATAGATAAACGTCGAAACAAGGCTTGTTCTGTTTCATTTAATAAGTCGTAACTCCATTGAATAGTGTTTTGCAAAGTTAACTGTTTTTTCTTTTTTTCAAATTTTACAATTTCGTTCTTAATCTCTTCCAATTTTTTATCTTGTGCTTGGGTAGCAATTAACTCAATCGCCAATGGAAAGCCGTCTAATTTTTTACAAATCTCGGCAATGTTCATTAAGTTATTATCGGTTGCCTGAAAACCTGTGGCTTTGAACGAGGCTCGTTCCACAAATAATTTAACCGCTTCATTATTTATTAAAGCTCGAGTATTGGCTGTATTATCTTTTGGTAAAGGCATTGCATGAAGCACAAAAATTTTTTCTTTTGTAGTATTCAATGGCTCACGGCTAGTAGATAAAATATGAATTTGCTGGCAAGTACGCAACAAAATTTCTACCAATGAGGCACAACCATTTAATACATGTTCACAATTATCTAAAATAAGCAAAGCCTTTTTATTTTGAAAAGATGTCCCAATCGTTTCACTAATTTCTTGATTTGGTTTTTCTTTTACGCCGGTGATTCGAGCAACTGTGTTAGCAACATATCTCGACTCAGAAATTTGAGCTAAATCCACCCACCACACACCATCAGGGTAAAAGCGAAGCAACTGACGAGCAGTTTCTAAAGCCAAGCGACTCTTTCCAACGCCACCTGGTCCTTTCAGATTAAGAAAAAAGGATTGGTGTATATGGCTTTCAAAATTTTGTTTTATTTTTTCTATTTCATCTTGCCTGCCAATAAAGCTAGTGGTTGCTTGTGGAATATTAGTAAGATGATGAAAAGCAGAAGAATCTGCTTTTTGTTTTTGCAACGTTTCATATAACTTCTGAATTTCTGGGGAGGGCAAAGAATCAAACTCGGTAAACAATTTTTGTTTTAGTTTTTCATATTGCTTAATTGCTGCGTCAATCTCTCCCTGTGCTGCCAAACAAACTAGAATATGTTGATAAGCAGTTTCATTAACAGGTTCAACTTGAAGTACTTGCTGGGAAAAATCAATTGCACTTTTATAATCTCCTGCTGTTCTGTAAGCATTTGCACCTTGTAACAAACCACTCACATACATTGCCAAATACTTTTCGCGTAAATCTATAACCCACTCATCATAATATTCTTGCATAAAATCACCAGAATATAATTTTAGATGACTTTGTAATTCGGAAATATTCTTTTCAGATGTCCACTTTGAAATATTATGAAACTCCAAAACATCTATCCACATATCAACAGAAGGATTTATTTGTATCCAATCTTGTTCCGTAATAAAAACTGAATCTCCAAACACAGCCCGAATTTCTGTTAAGGAAACCCGCAAAGCACGCCGTGCATCTGTTTCCGAAGAGTCTCCCCAAAACAAAGCAATCAACCGTTCGCGTGCATGGCGGTTTGGGTTCAATATCAAATATGCCAACAAACTCTTCGTTTTTTTACGAGAAATATTTACTGGCTTCTCATTTTTATACAACCGTACCGAACCAAACAATTCAATTTTTATTTGCATAATTAAATTATACAGCCTCATAGTAAAATTAGAAAATGTCTACTGAAGACCTCACACCAGTTCGCAAACAATATTTAGAAATCAAAAAAGAATATCCTGATACCATTTTATTTTTTCGGCTTGGTGATTTTTATGAAACGTTTGATGAAGATGCAGAAATCACAGCCCGCGATCTCGACATTGTTCTAACATCCAAACCCATTGGCAAAGGTGTGCGCGTTCCGTTGGCAGGCATTCCGTATCATGCCGTTGAAAATTATCTAGCGCGATTAATTGAAAAAGGTCATCACGTTGCCATTTGCGAGCAAATTGGTGAATTACCCAGCAAAGGAATTTTTCCGCGCAAAGTAGTTCGTGTTGTAACTCCAGGGACTGTAACTGAACCCGCCTTATTACCAGGCGACTCAAATAATTATCTCGCCGCTGTGATATTAGACTCATCCGCTTCAAACTCAGGGATAGTTGCTTCTGTTTCATATACAGATGTCACCACTGGAGAATTCGCTGTGGCAGAGCTTCCGCTCGAAGCCTTACGTGCCGAATTGACAAGATTACACCCCGCCGAAATTTTATATGCTGATAATCAAGTATTACCAGAAGGAATCATTGGTCACTTAACCAAAATCCCTGCATGGAAGTTTGAACCTGGTAAATGCACTGATATTTTATTAACTCAATTCAAGTCATCCACATTAGATGGCTTTGGATTAAAAGCAAATAGTTTAGCGGTTCGAGCCGCAGGCGCAATCATTCAATATCTCAAAGAAACTCAACCTGATGCATTAAACCTCTTAACCTCGCTTCGTTCATATAGTTTGAACGAGTTTATGACTTTAGATTCTTCTACGCGCCGAAATTTGGAATTAGATGAAACTTTACGCGGTGAAAGAAAAGGTTCATTGCTTGGCGTATTAGACGAAACCATTACACCAATGGGCAAGCGTTTAATT
>JAEURH010000136.1 GCA_016789365.1 Anaerolineales bacterium | reverse complement strand
GTGGCATTTTGTTTAACGGGATAAATCGGGTTATCACATAAGCCTTGAATAACTACATTTTCGGTTGGTTGTGTATTGGTTGTATCTGATGAGGGAATATTTTCAGGTGACACAGGGTTTGTTAAATTGCAAGCCAGAGAGATAATTAAAAAAAGTAAAAAGATAAAACGGGTTTTTGTAGATAAGTTAAACATTAATGGAACTCCAGTTAAAAAAAAACAGAAAGAGAATGAGAGAATTTTTACTTCCATTTCAACAACGAAATTGTAAAGGTGCTTCCTTTGGCAGGTTCACTTTCCACTTCAATATTGCCACGATGTTGTTGAATGACTTGACGTGTAATAGAAAGCCCAATACCTAAGCCACTATACAATTCTTCATCATTTAACTTTTCAGTGTGGAAGAAGCGGTCAAAAATGCGTGGGCGAATTTCAGGCGCAATGCCAATGCCATTATCTTGCACGCTGACTTTAACATGACTGACATCCTCTGTTAAGCGAATTTCTACTGAGCCGTTGGGCGGGCTAAATTTGATAGCATTATCAACCAAAGCAGTTACGGCGCGCTCTAAAGATGGAGCATCCCCTTGCACGGCTGAAACATTCATATTCCCTTTTGTTTTCAATGTAACATTACGCGCTTTGGCTTTGCTTTCGTATTTATTCAAAACATTTTCAATCACATTTTTCATATCTACCGCTTGAAAATCTGGCAAGACCAAATCCATTTCTTGCAAAAATAAAATGTCGTTGGTGAGGTTCACAATTTGGTCAACATTACGGCTGATGGTTTCAACAGTTGCATCTAACTGTTCGCCAGAAAGCATTCCTTTTTTCAAAGCGTGCAAATAACCACTGGCTACCATTAATGGTGTACGTAATTCGTGTGCAATGTTGGTCAAAAATTCTCTGCGGGCTAAATCTTGTTCGGCAAGTTTTTGATATGCGGCGGCAAGTTCAGAAGCGCGTAATCTTAAATCTTCGATGGCTAACGCATCATTTTGGCGTAAGCGATTGCTGATTTCGTCTACCATAGCCATCGCTACACTTGGGCTTCGCTTCAAGACTCTGTCGAAGCCTGTTTTGTCCAATTCAAGCACCACTGCACTAGTAAGCGACTTAACAGTCGCGGCGCGTGGTGCATTGTGAATCAAAGCCATTTCGCCAAAAAAATCTCCAGCAGATAAGGTCTTCAACAATCTTTTTTCTGTTTTGTTAATCAGTTTAGTGACTTCAAAATCCCCTTCAAGAATCATATAAAATGTATGCTCAACCGCATCTTCCTTGCACAGCACAGTGTCGGCTGGATACGATTTGATTTGGCTATTGATAATAATTTCTTGCACTTCATCTGGCTTAATGCCGGGAAAAGCGCGAGGAATAATGCGTGCGGGCGTACGAATAGTAGTCATTGGCGGGATTGTATCATGTGAGAAAAGAAAGTATTTCACCCATTTGGGCTAGTGAAATATTATCTTCCTTTATTGATTTGCATTTGAATTTGTTCAGGAGTAATTTCTAATTCTTCTGCTCGTTCATGCACAGACTTGGCTACTTCTTCAAACCATTTTTCAATTCCTTTTGGTTTGGCAGGCTTTTCCATTTTCAAATAGCGGATGAATCCCAACACGTCAAATAAGCGCATATCTTCAAGAGTTTCAATTTCTTGCATAATGATTTTTTGCAGGCTATTCATGTGAACTCCTGTTTTTATTATACTGGCACAATTAAAGAATCTCGTTGCAAAAAATAGCAACGTCCCGCAGGTTTAATCAACAGTACAAATCTTTGAAAAACCCTGCGGGACGGTTGTTTATTGATTTATGTTTAATTATGCGTACATACCCCAATCTAACGCAGATGGGTCTTCCATCATTGAGAAGTCCCACATTTCCATGCCCATTTCGATGGTGACAGGCATGTTCAAGCCTTCGACTGCTTTGGCTTTGGTCATTTCAATCATGGCGGGTCCATACGGGCAGAATGGCGTGGTGAGAATCATTTTAATTCGCCCCATATTATTTTCAATGATGACATCACGAACTAAACCTAATTGAATAATGGTCATGCCAATTTCAGGGTCAACTACTTCGCCGAGTTTTTCGCGGGCTGGTTTAACCATGTCTGGATGGGTGGAGTGGATTGTCCACTGAATTTCTTTGATTTCAGATTCTTCGCTCATAGTTCCTCTTTTCTTTTTAGGAAGTGCGTCGCACTTCATTTTTATAACACTTTCTTGTTTGCAAATAAACTTTATTCTCAATCTTTTTTTGCTAAAGGATGTGCGACGCACCCTAAACTATTACTTTTTTTCATTCTGTTGCACAACATACGTGCAATGGGCACTGCCATCTAAAATACATTGCACTTTATTAACAGGCAACGCCAGCATTTTTGAAATTAAAGTTTGGTCAACCGTGCAAACTTCTGGGTGTGCAATTCCGATTTGATAATACGGGCAGGAGGTTTCGTGAATTTGATAGGAATCATCTTTCTTTTCCCATTCTACAGTAAAGCCTTCTTGTGCCAGTAAATCTTTGACGAAGTCTAAGCGTGCTTCCATACTTAGTCCTTTGACATCATGCTCATATTGGCTTACAAGGTTATCTGCTATTTGCCCGAAGAGAGTACTGACCGTCTCGGCAGGCATCGACTCTTTCATCTGAGTAATGAGGCGCTTTGTCAATTGTAGGTAACGCGTCGGGAATTGCTCCATGCCTTCGCTAGTTAAAAGGTAGACCAAACGAGGTCTCCCTACCCCATGACGTTCTTCCTGCGCTTCAACCAATCCTTCCATTTGTAAATTGGTAAGATGATGACGCACAGAAATTGGATTAATACCAACTGCTTCTGCCATGTCGTTGATGGTTGATTTTGGCTTTTTTAACAAGGTTTGTAAGATTTTATTGCGCGTTGCACTCATGCAAGCGAGTATAACGGTGTAAAAGTGGAATGTCAATATACTAGATAATTATGATAAAAATTTTCATCAAAAATAAAAAGACTCCTGCTTATAGGGAGTCTTTTTTTGCTGGGGGCAAAGGATTCGAACCCTTACTAGCTGAGCCAGAATCAGCCGTCCTACCATTAGACGAGCCCCCATTATAAAACCAGCGGGGTGTATTTTAGCACGGCAAATATAGCGAAGCAAGCAAATTTATTTTTCGCGGGTAGAACGGCGGGCACTTTCTTCCATATCCAAAAGAATCAGGAGAGCATTTTCAACAAACTTCAAGCCAAAGAAGTAAATAATGCCTGGCGCAAATTGTTGTGGATAAGGCGTAAAGTAGCCAATTAAATCAAAAACAGACATACCTTTTTGGAAAAATACACCACTCGAATATTGAAATAAGAATTGAAGGAAAGAATTTAGCGCGAAGAAGCTTAATATAATAAGTAACACCCAAGCCAAAATACCAGACCATCGTGCAATTTTAAGGACGGTATCTTTGTTAAAGTAGGTAGCGTAGAAATTGTTGTTTTTTTCGGGCATTTGGATTCTCCTTTATGGACTCAGCCAACTTGTTGGCGTATTACGGGAGCATACCACTTCGTGGCACTTAGCTCCCTGACTCCATATACCATATTATAATCAGTGACGCTTGAAGCGTGGTGAATGTTCCACGAAGCAGAATCAATTATCCCCGAAGTTTGAAGCGGGTTTATATCAAAAAAAAATAATGAAGGTATATGAATCGAATGAGTGACGAAGAAAACAAGCCGACAGATTTTATCCGTGAAGCAGTGAAAGAAGATTTGAAAAATGGGCGCTTCAATTATGTGCGCACGCGCCTGCCTCCTGAACCAAACGGTTATTTGCACATCGGGCATGTGAAGGCATTTATGATTGATTATCTCGTTGCGAAAGAAAATGGCGGCGAGGTGATTTTACGTTTTGATGATACCAACCCAACTAAGGAAGAAACTGAATTTGTGGAAGCGATTGAGGAAGATGTTCGCTGGCTTGGAATTGAGTGGGCAAAAGTAACTTTCGCTTCAGATTATTTTGACTTGTTGTATGAGTGGGCACAAAAACTTGTACTGGCTGGGAAAGCCTACGTGGATGACCAAACGCCCGAAGAAGTGAGCAAGAATCGTGGCACGTTGACTGAGCCTGGAAAAAATTCTCCATATCGTGATAGAGATGTGGAAGAAAATTTAGATTTGTTAGAACGCATGAAAAATGGCGAGTTCCCAAATGGTTCGCGGATTTTGCGTGCAAAAATTGATATGTCGCATCCGAATATCAACATGCGTGACCCTGCTATGTATCGCATTTTGCATGAGCATCATCATCGCACAGGTGATAAGTGGAAAATTTATCCTTTGTATGATTGGTCTCATGGACAAAATGATTCGATGGAAGGTATCACTCATTCATTATGTTCTTTGGAATATGAAAACCATCGTCCTTTGTATGAATGGTTTTTAGAACAATTGGATGTTTTCAAACCGCGTCAGATTGAGTTTGCACGTTTGAACTTGAATTACACAGTGATGAGTAAGAGAAAACTTCGCCGATTGGTTGAAGAAAATTTAGTCAGTGGTTGGGATGACCCGCGTATGCCAACTTTACGCGCGATGCGTCGGCGTGGTTATACTGCTGAAGCAATATTAGAATTTATTCGCAAAGTGGGTGTGGCAAAAAATTATAGTGTCAGTGATGTTTCGTTGTTGGAATCATGCGTTCGTGATGATTTGAATAAAACTTCATTGCGCCGTATGGCTGTGATTCGTCCATTAAAAGTTGTGATTGATAACTATCCTGATGATTTAGTGGAAGAAATGGATGCGGTCAATAACCCCGAGGATGAAAATGCTGGCACGCGTAAAGTTCCATTTTCAAAAGTGATTTATATTGAGCAAGATGATTTTCGTGAGACTCCGCCGCCGAAGTATTATCGTTTATTCCCTGGGAATGAAGTTCGTTTGAGATATGCGTATTACATCAAATGCACACACGTGGTCAAAGATGATAAAGGTGAAGTGACTGAAGTCCATGCCACGTATGACCCTGAATCTAAAGGTGGAAGTTCACCTGATGGACGAAAAGTTAAATCCACAATTCATTGGGTTTCTGCAAATCATGCCAAACAAGCGGAAATCCGCATGTTTGACCGTTTGTTTTCAAAAGAAAATCCAGAAGAAGGCGAAGAAGGATTTTTAAGTTGTTTAAATCCTAATTCATTAGAAGTTTTGAATGGATTTGTAGAACCCTCACTTGCTTCAGCGGAAGTTGGTTCGCGCTTCCAATTTGAACGTCTTGGCTATTTTTGCGTGGATAAAGATTCTATAAAAGAAAAGCCTGTCTTTAATTTGACTGTCAATTTGAAAGATACTTGGGCAAAGGTTGAGAAAAGGTAAACTTAATGAATATTTCAAAATCTTTCCAAATCATCGTTTATCTAATCCTCATCATTCTACTAGTTGCCTGTGCGCCAAAAGTTGATGCAGTCCCTACAGTAGATGTTGTTAGCACGATGGCGGCTGAACTTGCTATTTTGATGCAAACCCAAACTGCTATGGCGATTCCGCCTACGCCTATAATCCCTACTGCTTCTGCTACTTTAAGTATTACAGAAACACCTACAATCAGCCCGCCTACTGAAGAAGTAAAGCGTAATCCACCTTATGTGGTTACTTTTACGGCGTGTCATACGGGACCTGGTGAACCTTATAAGTTTATTAGCAACATTGACCCAAGCATTAGAAAATCTGGCAAACAAGTGGTTGAAATTTTAGGTGTTGGAAGCGAACCAGGCTGGGTTGTTATCAGGAATCCCTATTTCAATAATCCATGTTGGATTAAGGAAACAGATATGGAGATTGGGGCACACATCATTTTGTCTGATTATCCAGTGATGACGCCTGGTCCTTAGATAATTTCTAACAACTCGTAATGACTGAAAAACAAAGTATTAATCCATTGCACGGCATCACACTTGAAATGATTCTCACCCATCTCGTTGAAACATACGGCTGGGAAGAATTAGGGAAGCGAATCACGATTCAATGTTTTATCAATGAGCCAAGCATCAAATCCAGTTTGAAGTTTTTGAGAAGAACCCCGTGGGCGAGGAAAAAGGTTGAAGAACTTTATTTGAAAAGTGAGACAGGATAAATCCTTACCCATGAGGTGAAAGCCCTTCAGGCTAAAAATCGATAGAAAGGCAAATTATGGCAAAACGGCCACAGATTTTTGATCAGACTTTATTCGAAGAATCGTTGCGAAAACAAGGATGTACTGAAAGCTTTGTAAAACCAATAACGAGCGATTTTCGATTATTTGTCCCACTCGCGCTTCGGTATCTCGGAGAGGATAAGTTATTTCAAATTGTGAATCAGGCACGCTCCGAGTTAAAACTTGGAGAGCAGGAGCCTGCTTGGCGAGAAGCAGTAAAATATATCGTAGGTTGGGCAGAAGAACAAATAGAAGAATATAAATCACAAAAATAAATTACTACAAAAATTCCCACTTGACAACTCATCCCCCTCTCATGTAAACTGCTGGAGTAATTAAATTCCAAAGAAAGGAGTCGCACTTCAAATGATTTTAGAAAGCCGAAAAGACCGCAAACCTGAAATAAATGTATTGTCTCGAAGTGCGCCTATTGACCGTTCTTAGGTCTCCCTTGTGTTCTCACAAGCCACGGTGCATTTC
>JAEURH010000135.1 GCA_016789365.1 Anaerolineales bacterium | reverse complement strand
AATACATGGCATTAATCAGCGGACGTGTGTATCCCACGCTTGGGATAAATAATCTTGCTTGGCGGTCAGCAGTTATATTGGTGATTGCTGTGCTTGCCGCATTGATTCCCGCCATTGCCGCTTCAAGGCGCGAACCTTCTGAAGCGTTGCATCATGTCTAAAAATTTGTCACTCTGAGCGAAGCGAAGAGCCTCTACAATAATCTAAGAGATTCTTCGCCGCAAAGAACAAAAGCGCGGCTCAGAATGACATAGAAAGAAAAATTTATGAATATTATTCAATTATTCAAACTCGCCTTTCGGAATGTAGGGCGCAATAAAACACGGTCACTGCTTTCTGCGTTGGCTGTCTCTGGCGGAATGGCATTGCTTCTGCTCATGGTCTCTGTGTTGGAAGGAGAAATGCGTGGCGCTTTGAAAAATACCATTCGCTTACAAAGCGGACATTTACAAATTCGCCCTGTTTCTTATGAAGAAGGCAAGACCAGCCTGAAATGGGAAGATTTGATTTCCAACCCAAATGAAGTGATTACACAAATCTCAACCTTGCCACAAGTGACCGCCGCCACACCACGTTTATTTGCTAATGGCATCTTGACGTTACGAGATGAATCGAAAGGCATACAAATCGTTGGCATTGAACCAGACTCATCTGCAAATGAGCCATTTCGTGAAGGATTGCTAGACGGCGAATTTATCACCGCCGATGACCGCGAAGGAATCTTAATTGGTAACATTCTTTCAGAAAAATTAAATCTAAAAGTTGGCGATAAAGTCAATTTACTGGTCAACACCTCCAATGGAGATGTAGTGGAGCAGTTATTCACTGTTCGTGGCATTTTCACCACGCGCACCCCCGGCTTTGACGAAACCAATGTGTTGATGCCGCTTTCTAAAGCGCAGACGTTTACTGCTACAGAAAATCACGCCAGTTCAATTTTTGTTTTATTACAAGAAAATGAACAAGCTGAACCTGTGGCACAAGCCATTCAATCATCAAAATATAAAGTGTTGACTTGGCAAGCCCAAAATGAATTTGTAGTTTTATTTGAAAACTATGCCAATGCTTTCTTTGTATTTATATATTTGATTGTTTTAGGAATCACTGCCACCGTAGTCACAAATACATTGGTGATGGCAGTCTTTGAACGCACACGCGAAATCGGAATCCTTGCCGCTATTGGTATGAAAGGACGTGCCATCATGGCGCAATTTTTAGCCGAAGCCGCAGTCCTTGCAACTGGTGGCGTGATTGGCGGATTAATCATCGGCGGCGCGTTGGTTTCCTACTTTACCGTCAATGGATTTTATATCGGCGATTTTGGAATCACTGGCGTATTGTTTGAAGAACGCATTTACGCTTATCTGACAATGGAAAACACAATCACATTAGCCATTGCTACTTATGTGATTACTTTAGTCGCTTCACTTTACCCTGCCTTGCTTGCCGCGCGCATGGAACCAGTCGAAGCATTACACGGATTTGGAGGTTAACATGGAAGTTACAAAAATTACATCAGCCACGCGCGTATTCAAAATTGGTGAAATCGAAACTAAAGCCTTACGCGGCGTGGATTTATCAATCACAGACGGTGAATTTACTGCATTGGTCGGTCCGTCAGGTTCGGGCAAAACAACCTTGCTTCAACTCATTGGTTTGCTTGACCAACCCACAAGTGGAAGTGTATTCATCAATGGGCAAGATGCAACGAATCTAAACCGCAATCAACGCGCTGATTTACGCAAAAGTGCCATTGGTTTCGTTTTTCAATTCTTCGCGCTTATTCCAACACTTACAGCGTATGAAAATGTTGAAATGCCTTTATTGCTCAACAACACCAAACCAGCAGATAGAAAAAAACGCGTCAATGAAATGTTGGAAGCAGTTGGACTCTCTGACCGCGGACATCACCGCCCAGACCAGTTATCTGGTGGACAACAACAACGCGTCGCCGTTGCCCGCGCACTGGCTACTAATCCCAAACTGATTCTTGCCGACGAACCGACCGCCAATTTAGATTCCGAAAACGGCAAACAAGTGATGGACATTATGCAAAGACTTAATAAGGAAACAGGCGTCACCTTTGTATTCGCCACCCACGACCCGCGCGTGATTAGTTATGCAAATCGCGTTGTCACGTTAGAAGATGGTCTGATTACCAAAGATAGCAAGAATGGAAAGCATTAGGAAATAGTTGTGTCACTCTGAGCCAAAGCCCTGAACGAAGTGAAAGGGCTGGCGAAGAGTCTCTACTTTATGTCAGAGATTCTTCGCCGTATAGAACAAAAGCACGGCTCAGAATGACATTGTATATTCGGAGAATGAATGAAGAAAATTTATATAATCATATTAATATCAATACTTGGCTTAATTGCATGTGGTCAAGCCAATGTACCACAAGCAATCCCAACCATTGTTTTAGATTCAGGTGTGAACACCACAACTGAATCACAGCCGCAAACGGATAGCGGAAGTTCAATCACTGCCTCTGCTATCATTGTTCCAGTTAACAAAGTGCAACTTTCTTTCGCCAATGTTGGGCGAGTGACAAATGTTAACGTCAAGGTTGGGGATAAGGTCAATGCTGGGGATCTATTGATACAACTTGACACGTCAATTTTAGAAGCGAAAGTAAAAGAAGCCGAAGCGAATCTCTCCGCCGCGCAAATCCAAGTTAAATATTTAATCCGCGTTGGCACCGATGCCAAACATCTTGAAGTGGCTGAGAATGATGTCGCCCGTGCGCAAGCCTTGTTAGATTCTGCCAATGCAATTCTTTCAGCACAATCAAATTTAACCGCGCCGTTTGCTGGCACAATTGTTTCGGTCAATATTGCGCCGAGTGAAACCGTTACGCCCGGTCAAGTAGTGATTGTGCTTGGAGATTTATCTGCCTATCAAATTGAAACGACTGATTTAAGCGAACGCTTTGTTGGCAAAATAAAAATGGGTCAACCTGCTGATGTGTTTGTGGAAGCATTGAACGAAACATTTTCTGCAAAGGTCATTGATGTTGCTCGCGTTTCATCCACGCTGGGCGGCGATGTGGTTTATAAAGTGACGCTTGCATTTGATAAACAGCCAACGGGTTTGTTGTGGGGCATGAGTGCCGATGTTGAAATAAAAGAGTGAGGTTGATATGAAAAAGATATTTGGCTTGACCATTTTCTTAATCGCTTCACTGCTTAACGTGATGCCTGTTTCTGCAACCCAAGCAGTGACTTTAACTTCAAGCGACTCTGTCATTGCATCTGCCAAAGTGATACCTGCTCAAATTTCTAAGTTAAGTTTTTTGATTTCAGCATTGGTTAAAGAAATTGAAGTCAAAGAAGGTGATATTGT
Organism: Anaerolineales bacterium; assembly: GCA_016789365.1. GTDB lineage: Bacteria > Chloroflexota > Anaerolineae > Anaerolineales > Villigracilaceae > Villigracilis. The sequence goes on along the minus strand of JAEURH010000135.1, from coordinate 3,440 downwards.
GCAAGCAGGTGATGTATTAATCACATTGAACACACCTGATTTAGAATATGCCGTCATCGCCGCGCAAGAAGATTACAACGCCCGTGCACTCGCCGCTGAATTACAAAAAGCCGAACGGGTAAAATATGTTAATCCAAATACGGGTTATGTGCGTTGGTATCCCATTCCGCGTGAAGTGTATCTAAAAGCCTTATCAAAAGCAGAGCAATCGTTTGCAGTTTGGGAATCGGCTCAGGCGACATTAAATCAAAACACATTGCTTGCGCCATTTAATGGAAGCGTCGTTTCTATTGATGTTGCTGTGGGTGAACTTGTGCAAATCAATCAAGTGGTGTTGACATTAGCAACTTTGGATAATTTACAAATCGTCACCACAGATTTAAGTGAACGCGGTATTACGCGTGTGAAAATTGGTCAAAGCGTAAATGTTTATATCGAAGCACTGGATATAACTGTCACAGGTAAAGTGATTCGCATTTCACCCATTGCTGAAACTAGCGGTGGAGATGTAGTCTTCCCTGTTACTATTCAATTAGATGAACAGCCTCAAGGTCTTTTATGGGGGATGAGTGCTGAAGTTGAAATTGCAACAAAATGAAAGTAAACATCCGAAATCTCAAAGACTTCGGATGTTTGTTTATTCTGCACCTACTACCGTACTTACTAACAGCAAATCAACCTTTTGATCCAAATCTCCGAAAGTCAAAATTAATTCTGTGTTATTCACTCGAAATGGGGGAGTGACAACAGGCGCAATAAATTCAACAGTATTGCTCACTTGTACACTAGCGGCAGCGAATAAATTATCTTCATCTATAACTGCACCTACAATCACTTGTTGACCATCATATTCGCCAACACCTTGATATATACCTGCTGGTCCGCCTGCTGGAATTGCCGAACCACGAAAAGTTAATCTTTCACCTTGTAATGTGGTTATAAATCCAATCAATGAACTTCCATTAACAGAACCATTCACTTTTACACCATCAGGGCTAGTGCCTACAAATGTTCCATCGCCATCTAAGTCACCAGAAAACCAACGTGAAGTGGCGAGGTTGAAAGCATCATCCAAACTACAAATATAAATTACAAACTTCCCGTTTTCTGCTACAACGCCTATGCGAGCACTCTCAGGAGCACTGTCAATTGTCCCAATGTATGAAACTGCACCTTCTGTTGCTGACCCACCACAAGCAGTTAATAGGATTGATAAAACTATCACAACGAAGAATGAGATTGATTTAGTCATGGTTTCCTCTTTGGTAGTTGATAAAGAAACAGTTAATGAAGAACAATGCTCATTAAGATATTTTTATTATAAACGAGAGCGAAACAATTTATCGAAGTAAAATAAAGCATAAGGAGAATTTATGACCATCATCACCGTCATCGGCGCGGGAAGCGCATCATTTGGAGAGAATACACTTTCAGCATTGCTTCGTTCAATAAAGTTGAAAGGTTCAACGCTTCGGCTGGTAGATAGAAATGCTCAAAGTTTAGATATCGTTCACAGGTTAGCAACCAGATTGAATACAGAATGGGAGGCGGGGTTTAACATCACAGCCCACACACATCATAAAGATGCACTGCAAGATTCACATTTTGTTGTCTCTGCAATTGAAGTTGGTCCGCGTGAAGAGTTATGGAAATCTGATTTTGAAATTCCATTGAAGTATGGCGTTCGTCAACCGTATGCAGAAAATGGCGGACCTGGTGGCTTTGCACATGCCGCGCGAAATGTAAAACCTGTTTTAGAAATTGCACATGATATGGAACTTGCTTGCCCTGATGCGTGGTTTATTAATTTTACAAACCCAATGGTACGAATATGTGATGTTGTCAATCGTTATAGCAAAATAAAAGTTGTTGGCTTGTGTCATCAAATTTATCAAGGATACATGATGGCAGGTGTTGCATTAGCAAAAGATTTAAACTTGCAAATACCTGATGGACTTGAAAGCACACATGCAAATATATTACAACATCCATTACAACAAATGATGATTCATCAAACACTTCCATTGATTGATATTCAAGCCGCAGGTACGAATCATTTCACATGGATACTTTCAATACATCATAAACAAACAGGTGAAGATTTATATCCATTATTGAAAAAAAGATTTTTTGAATTAGATGAAAAGTTTGAACCATTAACGCGCCGCCTCTTTCATGACTTCAACTTGTTTCCTGTTCCCGGAGATTCTCACTTGTGCGAATATCTGCCTTGGATGAGCGACCCAATTACAAAACCTTATGAATCGTTTAATATTCAATTATATGATTGGGAAGTGATGGCAAGCGTGCGTGACTTTAGTTTGGATAGATTAAATGATATGGCAAACGGTAATGCAACCATTGATGGTTTGCTTGAAACAGACTCAGAAGGCGCGTTAGAGATTATTGAAAACATTGCTCATGCGGGCAATCATTATCATCTCGCCGCGAATCTTCCTAATGCTGGTCAAATTGAAAACTTGCCAAAGAATGCTATTGTCGAAACACCCGTACATGTAGGCGGCGCAGGGATCCAACCCGTACATGTGGGCAAACTTCCAGAACCAATTGCAGAATTATGCCGCCGTGAAATTACAGTTGCTCAATTGTGTGTAGATGCGGCTGTCGAAGGTGATTATCAAAAAGCATTGCAATGTTTGTTGCTTGACCCTGTGATTACAGATATGAATGTTGCCAAAAATATTTTAGATGATTACTTGAAAACATATAAAGAACATCTTCCACAGTTTTAGAAATGAATCATGTCATTGCGAGCCATGCTCTTGTTCTTCATGGCGAAGCAATCTCAAACTGAATGATTACATTAAAGCGAACGTAAAACAAAAATATTTTATGAAGAAACAAAGAATAGACTCAATCAAGTCTATTCTTTGTTTCTTAAAGACGTTAAAAACCTTAATAACCTTAAAGAAAATTTGTATTCAAGCACAAGAAGCATATCAAATAGTACTTTTATACTTATAAAATTTTAAGATATTTGTATGCTCAAAAACCTTTACATAATTCAATAAATATGTATAAAATAAAGATAATCATCATAGTTATTGGATGAATTATGATGATATTGATAATAAATAAAAAATAATGAATAAATAATCCAAAAATATTTATTATCAAATGATAGGAAACGATAACAAAGGAAAATAATATGTATATTTGTGTATTGACAAGCACACCAGATGCCGATGATATTCCATACGACCCTTCACCATACATGAAAGGTTATAAATGGAAACAACATCTTGTGGCGCCAACCGATGTAGAGAAACAAATCAAAGCATTGATGGATGAAGGCGTAGAGGTCTTTGTCAACTTATGTGATGGTACACCTGATGATGCGTTATCTGGCATTGCCTTAGTTCATGCACTTGAAAAATACAATGCCGCATTTACTGGTGCTGATTCAAAATTTTTTGACC
>JAEURH010000134.1 GCA_016789365.1 Anaerolineales bacterium | reverse complement strand
TAACATCTCAGGCTTGTAATTGATGACACGACCATACATAGCAATATCTTGACTTCTTGCCACCATCGTCAATGGGTCAAGTTGCAACGCCTCAATCTGACGTAAAGCGGATTCAACACCTTTGACATTTTCAAATCTTCGACCAGGCCACAAGCCTTGTACGCCAAGCAAAAATCTACGATAGGTTTGTTTTGAAATCGTTTCCATAATTCAATTATAGTGCATTTGTTCTATTTTAGCGATTAGCACTTGGCTTTTAACAGTTAGTAAGTCATTAAACAAAAAAACCGAGACAGTCAAGTCTCGGTCTGTCGTCCGCCGTCTGCGGTCATATATCTAATCATCATTCAAAGATGCAATTGCACGCAACAAGCCAAACAACAAAACACCTAACTTCAACCCTTCGCCAGTTGTGATAGCAGTTTCTCTATCGTTTCGTTCCGCACGGCGATTCAAAAGCATAGCCGCAATCAGACCAACGACTGCGCCAATAATCACGCCACCAAAAATGGTTCTACTTCTATTCATGGAGTCACCTTTTCAAAAAATGCTTTGATTGTTTCCAGCCAGCCATTCAAGGCAATGATAGGTTTCACTGCCATATTTGCTCCGCGTTTGATGTAACCTTCTGCTATAAAAACATATTCTTGTGCAATGCCTGTGTAATAGGGTAATCCGCTAATAGCACGAGCCATAAGATAAATCAAACCAATTAATAATGCAAGAACAATTAATCCTGCCACCATCACTGGAATCACAATCCAAATGGTAGAAATTGCCGCCCAACGTCCCACGTCACCACCTTGGTTGAAGGTAGCAAAGCTGACCCAGATGATAAATCCAATAAATACTAATGTGCTGATAATCACAGGCAAGATAATCTGCGTCACTCGTTGTTTACGGTGTTTGAGATATGAATAATGCTCAGGGCGTTGAGGTATTTTTGCTTTTTCGGTCATTGAGGATATTTTAGCATGAAATTAAGTCTGTCATTGCGAGGAGTGACGAAGTCACGACGAAGCAATCTTATTTTTGTAATGTGAGATTGCTTCGCCATCAAAAAACAAGAACGATGGCTCGCAATGACGAGGATAAAAAGAGACTGTCACCTTGAAGGTGACAGTCTCTTTGAGTATGAACAATTTATTGCAATTAGAAAGAAATACTAAAAACTTTTTCTTTAGTACCCCCAATTGGCAACTCATAATGCAATGTAACAGTTGCATTATTCATAAAAGGAAATAATTTAATAATGGGAAATATAACTTCATAAATCTTTTCTGCATCAGAACCATACATAAACATATAACCATCGTTTAGATTCACGTTTATTTCATTACCATCATAAAAGCCAACTTTAGCAAACTCAAGAATAGTTTCTAGTTCATTTTCTAAATCATGTAATGAGTCAAGAGTATCTAATCCATATTGAAAGTGAATAATGACTGATTGCTGTGTTGATTGCATAGTTTTATCTCTAAGAATCAAAAGACCCTAAAGATTTTGAAAATCTTTAGGGTCTCATCCATTTATCTTCTATTTCTCAAAAAGGTCGGGACATCTAAATCATCAGAACCAAGATTCGGTGCGGGTTGTGATTTAACATCACTGGATGAGCGTGTCTCTGCACTGACGCTGACTGATTCGCTGGGGCGAGCAAAAGGCGTGTTGGAAACAGAAACAGGTTTCTCGTTAGCGCGTGGGAGGCGTTCTAAAGCGCGGCGTGGCACTCCACTGCGTTCAAATCCAGTAGCAATGACAGTGACTCGAATTTCATCGCCCATTTCAGGGTCAATCACAGCGCCGAATATCATGTTGACATCTGGATGTGCAGTTTCACGAATAATCGCGGCGGCGGCATTGACTTCAAAGAGAGTCATGTTTGGACCACCAGTAACATTGAATAACACACCGCGTGCACCATCAATCGTGATGTCAAGCAACTGACTTGAAATGGCTTGCTCAGCGGCTTGTTTGGCGCGTTCATCACCAGAACCACGACCAACCGCCATTAATGCCGCGCCACCTTCAGACATAATTGCGCGCACATCTGCAAAATCCAAATTGATTAAACCTGGAATAGTAATCAATTCAGAAATACCTTGAATACCTTGATGCAAAACTTCATCTGCCATGCGGAAGGCATCTTGCAGTGAAGATTTTTTATCAGCCAGTTGAAGCAAGCGGTCATTCGGAATTGAAATAAGTGTGTGTGCATGTTCTTTCATTTTTGCAACACCTACTTCAGCCGATTGACCACGTTTGTTACCTTCAAATGTAAATGGACGAGTGACTACACCAATCGTCAATGCGCCACATTCTTTAGCAACTTGTGAAACCACAGGTGCCGCGCCTGTTCCAGTTCCGCCACCCATACCAGCGGTAACAAAAACCATATCCGCACCTTTGAGTACGTTATATAACTCATCCGATGATTCTTCTGCGGCTTTGCGACCAATTTCAGGGTCGCCACCTGCGCCAAGACCGCGTGTAATTTTATCGCCGAGGCGCACGCGTGTTTGCGCGCGTGAAAGAGTCAATGCTTGCGCATCGGTATTCGCAACGATAAATTCAACGCCTTGAATACCTTCTTCCATCATGCGGTTGACTGCGTTTTGTCCGCCACCACCCACACCGATAACTTTAATTCGAGCGAATGCTTCTGTTTGTAAGTTTCTTTTGTTTGAGTCCATTTTATTCTCCTGGCAAAGAATATGCCTTATCTTAAACGAAAACTTGATTTTTTAACAGGGTACAACAGTCACAAATTACAAATCTCAGGTCGTAAAACACTTGACATTTTTTGACCTATGACTTTTGACTCTTAAACAATTTTTTATGGCAACAACCTCTTCATCCAATTCTTTATCGCATCAAAATTGACCTGCGACTCGTTTCTGTTTCTACGTTTTTTATTTCCACTTGAAATCGCCACTTGATGGTCGTGCATGGCGATTGCCCATTTCAATAATCCAATACTGGTTGAATACATAGGTGAATTTAATTTATCAACCAAGCCTTTCAAATTTTGTGGTTGTGCAGTTCGCACAGGCATTCCTAACACTTCGCTGGCAACTTTGCTAATGCCCGGCAATGCCGATGTTCCGCCTGTCAACACCATACCAGCAGGTAATAAACCATCATAACCAGAACGTTTAATCTCTTGCAAAATTAATCCGAATGTTTCTTCTACTCGCGCTTCGATGATGTGCGCCAAGTCTTGACGATTAATTCTGACATCTTTATCTTCACCAAACGGGCGGATTAAGAAGTATTCTTCGCTTCCTATCTCTGACCGTACAGCATGACCTTGTTGCTTCTTCACTTCTTCTGCTTGAGATAAATTCAAACGTAATCCATGTGAAATATCTTGTGTGATGTGATTGCCACCCACTGCTAACACCATTGTATGCCATACATCACCATCTACATAAATGGCTAAATCAGTTGTGCCACCACCAATATCACAAACTGCTACACCTGCCTGACGTTCTTGTTCTGTCAACACAACTTCTGCTGAGGCAAGCGGATTCAAAACAAATTGTTGAATCTCAACACCAGCCGCACTCACACTTTGACGAATATTATCTACTGTGGCACTCGCGGCAGTGATGATGTGAGTCTCCACTTCAAGTTTGAAGCCGTGCATACCAACGGGAGTCTTAATCCCTTCTTGACCATCTACTGAAATGCCACGTTGAATGACATGCACAATTTCACGGTCATGTGGAATGGCGATGGCTTGCGCTTGGTCTAAAGCATGTGCAAGGTCGTGAATGCTGATGATTCCGCCAGGAATGCCTGTTGCACCACGACTATTCACAGATGAAACATGCGCGCCCGCCAAACTGACCAATGCGGTTGTAATTTCTAAACTGGATGTGCTTTCTGCTTTTTCAACAGAACGTTTAATGGCTTGCGACGCGGCGGCTAAATCAACCACAATGCCTTTGCGAATCCCAGCCGAAGGCTCAATGCCTACGCCAAGAATGCGAACATTGCCATCATCTTCCACTCTTCCAACGAGTGTGCAGACTTTGGTTGTGCCTACGTCTATGCCTACTACAATTTCTTCCATAATATTTATTTCACCAATTATTCGTCTACGGTTATGCTTTCATCGGTTACAGTTTCATCCGTTACGCTTTCAATAACGGGGCTTTCAGCCAAACGATAATACGGAGCATCTGCATGTGCAACGCTGATGTAACTCGGAATCTTTCTACTGGCAATTAATGAATCCACTAAAGATTGATACACACGAATCTTCAATGGCATATCATGTGCAGAAGTTCCGAATGATGCAGTCCAGCCACGTGGGTCTTGCCAGAATAAACCGTCAGCCAAAGAAAATGTTAGGGTGGAGCCAGCAGGTAGAAGCGGGTAAAGAAGCGTGATTGCATCTACTAAATCTTTTTGCATGTATGGAGTCGGATTGTTTTCTACAGCAACTCCGGCGGGTGGTGTATCAATAGCATTGACGAACATTAAATTTTCTGCAATGCCACGCGGACGAAATGCCACGCCTGTTGAATCAATCCAAGTGTAGCCTTCGTTTTGTTGCCACAAGATAACAGGTACGCGCTCGGTGACAGTGACGTAGACATGATTCGGTAAGTATACATTCACTTGCGCTGAAAGCAATTCTGGATAATTCATTAGGATATTTTTTTGCACTTCTTCTGGTTGTACGAAAAAGATGGATTGATTTATGACACCACTAACTGAATTGATTTCTTCACGCGAGATGCGATTGTTGCCAAGCACGGTTGCTTGCGGAACATAAAAGTATGGCAGTGTAAACAATAAGTAAATTGCAACCCCTAATACCAATGCAATTACTAAAGAAGTTAATCGCCAATTGGCATTGATGTGGAAATTTGGCAATGTAAATTTTGGTTTTGCAATGTGAAAATCTGGCAAGCCTAATGAAATATTGAAGCGGCGTTTTTGTTTTTGCTTGGTTGGTGAATACACATTCATCGGAATGGTAGATGTGCGTGAAGAAACCTTCACCATCGGTTTGGTGGCTTGTTGTGCAATTTGAGTCATTTCTTTTGCGGCGCGTTCATTGCGACGTTGACGTACAATTTCGGCGCGGGTTAATTCACGTTTGTTGCTCATGCAGTTCTCCGACGTTCTGTGTTATCTCTTTGTTTTTTTCTTTGTAAAGCAAGTTCGATTAATTTATCTACCAATTCGGCGTAGGTTAATCCGCTGGCTTGCCATAATTTTGGATACATACTAATTGAAGTAAAACCTGGCAAAGTGTTTAATTCGTTTATGTAAATTTTTCCTGTACCAACTTCAACAAAAAAATCTGCGCGTGCCATGCCTGCACAATCAATGGCTTTGTAAGCGCGGATAGCGTATTCACGAATCTTTTCTGTGATTTCATTCGGCAATTGTGATGGGATAATTAATCCAGATGTGCCATCAATGTATTTTGATTCGTAAGAATAAAATTCACGGCTTGGTAATACTTCACCACACACCGAAGCCATCGGTTCTTCATTGCCTAACACGCTCACTTCTACTTCACGCACGTTGCCAACGCCTTTTTCAATTAAGATGCGTCTGTCATAACGGGCGGCATCCATCAAGCCTTCGGCTAAATCAGAGCGTGAGTTGCATTTGCTGATTCCAACTGATGAGCCTAAGTTTGCAGGTTTAGTAAAGAATGGATACTCACCCATCGCTTCTGCTTTTGCAATTACTTCATCAATATTATTTTCAATTTCATTTCGTAACGCCAAAATCGAATCAACAATCGGAATATTGTTAGCACGCATTACATCTTTGAAAATGGCTTTATCCATACCTACGGATGAACCAGCAACACCCGCACCAACGTAAGCAACATCAGCAAGTTCAAACAAACCTTGAATTGTGCCATCTTCGCCGAATGGTCCGTGTAAGACTGGGAAGAAAACATCAATCGCAGATAATGTTTCCAATTTTTCGCCAGTTTTGGTTAAACTAACCATAAACACAGATTGACGCGAAGCAGGTTCAGTTGGTGGAATGACTCGATTCAAATCTTTGAGTTCATTTTTTTCAAAGGCTTCTAAAACATTTTCGCCAGTTAACCAATTTCCATCTAACGTAATACCAACTTGATAGACTTCATATCTATTTACATCTAAAACAGAAAGCACAGAACGCGCAGACATGAGTGAAACATCATGTTCACCTGAACGACCGCCGAATAACACTGCTACTTTAAGTTTCTTAGTCATCAAATCTCTAGTCTCTAATTTCTGGTCTCGATATGAGTTTCGCTTTGCTCAACTCTACTCGACCAGCGATTTACTATTTATCAATTACCAACCAACTCAACTTCTAATTCCAACTCAACATTAAATTTTTCTTTTACAGTTTTTTGAGCCAACTGAATCAAAACGAGAACGTCACTTGCTTTCGTCTCACCGTGATTGACAAAAAAATTTCCATGTACCGTGCTGATTTCAGCATTGCCGATGCGCGTGCCTTTTAAACCTGCCGCTTCGATTAATCGTCCTGCAAAATCATTTTCAGGATTTTTAAACATCGAACCCATGCTTGCACCCGGCGGTTGTGTTAACTTTCGGCGTTCACTGAATTCATTAATTTTAACACAAACATCTTCTTTCGTAGAATTTTTTAATCCCAACAAAGCTGAAAGGACAACCATTTTAATTTCATTGCGTTTCATCACACTACTACGATAGTTATATTTCATTTGTTCGACAGAATATTTTTCAATTCCATTTTCAGTGATTACTTCTGCCCAAATTAAATTATGAGATATATCACCATCATACGCGCCAGCATTGCCATACACCGCGCCACCCACTGTGCCGGGAACTGTACATGCCCATTCCAAAACTG
>JAEURH010000133.1 GCA_016789365.1 Anaerolineales bacterium | reverse complement strand
CTGACCTGATACTTGATTCTGCTCCATCGGGCATTTTTTGATAGTCAGCATTTTTTGCATATTCTGCGGCTTTGAGTCCAGCATGTTTACCAAACACAACTAAATCTAGTAATGAGTTTGTTCCCAAACGATTCGCGCCATGGACTGAAACACATGCACATTCACCAGCCGCATACAAACCTGGCACAGTTGTACCTTTATCATCAATGACTACTTCACCATATTTATTGGTTGGGATACCACCCATTGCGTAATGGGCTGTTGGTTGAATCGGCATCATTTGAGTCACAGGGTCAACACCTAAATATACGCGACAAAAATCTACAATGTCAGGAATCTTTGTCAGAACTGTGTCACCAGTTATAGTGTAGGGAGAGCCGTCTGGGTTTGTTCTTCCATCTTCTTTTGCAAACTTATTTACTGTTTCAGGGCGAATATCTAAATAGACATAATTTTTTCCATCAATGCCATTGCCTGCTTTGATTTCGTTATAAATGGCACGTGAGACAACATCACGCGATGCTAAATCTTTTACAGTCGGCGCATACTTTGGCATAAAGCGTTCACCTTTGCCATTGATTAAGACTGCGCCTTCACCACGCGCACCTTCAGTGATGAGAATGCCCAATTTATAAATGCCCGTTGGATGAAATTGGAAAAATTCCATATCTTCCAATGGCAGACCTTTGCGTAACAAAATTGAAGCACCGTCACCTGTATAAACATACGCATTGGATGTGACTTCAAAAATGCGACCATATCCGCCAGTTGCAAAGATAACTGCCTTTGCATGGAAGGTATGCAGTTCGCCAGTTGCTAACTCAATTGCTACAACACCCGTTGCTTTTCCATCGACCATAATGAAATCAAGCACTTGATATTCATCAAAAAATGTGACATTGTTTTTGATACATTGCTGATACAAAGTCTGCAAAATCATATGACCCGTTCTATCCGCCGCATGTGCTGCACGACGAACAGGTTTACCTGTTTCATTATTGGTATGCCCACCAAACGGACGTTGTGAAATTTTCCCTTCGGGTGTTCGGTCAAATGGCAAACCCATGTGTTCAAGTTCAAGCACAGCATCAATGGCTTCATTACACATGAATTCAATTGCATCTTGGTCGCCTAGATAATCAGACCCTTTGACTGTGTCGTACATGTGCCATTCGGGTTTATCTTCTTCATAATTTCCTAACGCCGCAGAAATACCGCCTTGCGCCGCACCTGTATGTGAACGGGTTGGATATAACTTACTAATCACCGCAGTCTTTGCATTGCGTGAGGCATACAAGCCAGCCATCAAACCCGCGCCACCTGCACCCACTACGATTACTTCAAACTGATGAACTTTTGACATTAACAATTGCTCCTAAATGATTTCACCACTGAGACCACAAAGAACACAGAGAAAATCTTTTTAAAATCTCAGTGAACTCTGTGTGCTCTGTGGTTAATTCTCTTATCCAAACCAAATGACATAAATGCCAATTGGAATAATGATGGCAACGAGTAAAATATTCCAAAACCGAATCCACTTGCGTTGCGAAGGCTTCGCAAAATAATCATCCAAAATAACCACCACTCCATGAACACCATGCCCTGCGGCGGTTAAGAAAAACAAACTTGCCACACTCTTCCAAAACATACTGGCGTATGGAGAAATCTCAGGTACGTTTGTATAAGTCACATGACCTGTATTCGGCATCAACGCCCAACGCAACACTTCTACAAAACTCATATCATTTTGTGCACCCATCACAAATGCACCCACAATGCCGATGAAAATAAAACCATACATCGCCAAAGCAGTCAGGCGTGTGAACAACCACATGAATGTTTCAAAACTCATGCCACGTTTCGATAAAGGTAAAGTCCGTGCTTTTGTTTGCATTAACTCATCCTTCCAATCGCAGTTGTAATCGTCGTCACCACTGCAAAGCCATATACCAAAATAAAAATAATCCACTCTATCAAAATTGCTTGCCGATGATAGGGGATTAATTGTTGTGGAAACAAATCTAAAATTGTAATTCTCATACCATTAATAAGATGAAATAACACCCCAAACATAAAAACAATTTGAAACGGCGGGCTGATGTAAATATCATTAATCAAATCCCCAATTTGCCAGCCTTGCATTTCGGTAAACGTCGCTAGCACATGTGTTGTAACAAAAATTGCCATCATCGCCCCGCCAATTCGATGCAGAATATAAGTCAAATACGGTCCTTGCCCCTTATACTTCAGAGCCGCCGAAAGGCTCACGTTTCTATCACTCATCCAAACCTCCATGAGATTTTTTATTTCTTTATATTTGATATTTTACCCGCCTCGCACACAAAATGCCAGTAAACCTGTGCAGACTTAAAACGCCTCTGACTTGCATTACAATTGGTTCAACAACCCAAACATTTTTCTACACTGGAGATTTTTATGAAAACCCAAAGCGGATTAGATTTTATTGAAATAGAAGAAGGCAAAGGCGCACAGGCTCAGGCTGGGAAAACTGTCGCGGTGCATTACACAGGCAAGTTTCAAGATGGAAGCGTTTTTGACTCATCTGTATCAAGAGGTGAACCCATCGAATTTGTGCTAGGAAAAGGTATGGTCATCAAAGGCTGGGATGAAGGCATTGCGATGATGAAAGTGGGCGGTAAAGCACAATTGATTATCCCGCCAGACTTGGCTTATGGCGAAAAAGGTGCGGGCGGAGTCATCCCGCCGAATGCAACGCTTGTATTTGATGTGGAACTTGTAAAGGTGAAGTAAAGCATTTCTTCTTGGGTCACGTCCTTTTGCATTTACAATCCAAGTAATTGAAGCGAGCAAAGTATTGCCTTTATAAAAAAAGTAAGATATTTGTGGTTTCATATTTTCTCCTTTGTCTTAACAATGCCTTTCGATTGAAAAACTTCAATAAATCGATGTATGTTTTCTATTTATATAGATGATTGTGAGTTGAAAAATGTTGCTTTATATTTTTATGATTTTCGGTCGAGAAATGTCCATAAATTTATCGAATCTAATAATGACTTTTGATTGGAAATTTCAAGGCTGATGTATCCAGCTACTAATAAGGATGATTTGGGATTGAAAAATGTCTATTGATTTCATCTCAATAAGAAAACTCTCATTTTCTTGTACAAATTAACAAATTGGGTTTTAAGATACAAAAATTGAAACTTCATTAAATAAAAACATCGAGACGAAATCGTCTCGATGTTTTTTTTCAGAAAATATCTCTTTTATTTAATTTGGTCTAAATAGGTACTCACCCAAACTAGCGGAGCATTCCAATTAATAGTGACTTCATTAGTTGAAAACGAACCAATATCATCAATATATCGTTTTGCTGGTGCAAGGTCTAACAAGCCTGCTTCAATGGCGGCAGGGTCACTTGGATTTGTATTTGCTCCACCAGAAAGTGCACCGGGCGGAGGCGGTGGGTATCCATTCGCTAAATCATTCGCCCAGAAGCGATGATGCGGATGTTGCATCGGATATGTTCCATAACCAGTGACATAACTTATATTTATCGGATTTCGTCCCATCATGTAATCCATACTCAAACGCATTGCATCAAGATATTTTGTATTATTACTAATATCGTAAGCGATGCCCATCAATATGGTTGTGTTGAGAATCAAACCATTGGAACCCCATGGAAAATCACCTTTGATTAAAGCAGGATAACCATAATTATTCTGAAGCACAATCATTTCATCTGCAAATGTCAAAACATTTTGTTTTACTTCGGCAAGTTTGTCAGCAGGCAAATTGTTATTGACAGAGACCAATGAAATCGTCCCAAGAGAAGCGGTGCTTGCCCAATCAAATTGACTCACTTTGCCAAATTGACTCGAATTCAAAAGATAATCTTTATATTCATCTTTCCCAGTGGTGATGAATAATTCCACAGCCGCCCAATAAAATTCATCATCCACAAATTTATCGTCATAATTTCCGCCACCTTCACCGGGTGTATTGCCTGCATAGATGTTTGGATTCTCTAATGCGGCTTGCCATGCAATTTCTGCGGCGACTAAACATTGTTCTGCAAATGCAGAATCAATCTCTTTCCAAATCCTTGCACATTGAGCCGCACTCGCGGCAAGATTCAATGTAGCGGCTGTACTGGCTGGATATAAATAACGACCTGCATTTTCAACTTCATGATTGTTATCATTATTCATTTCAGTTGGCGGCATAACAGGAATCGGCTCCCATGTACGGTCATGGATTTTATGATGTGCCAAGCCTGCACCTGCTTGCCCTTGTGGAATTTGCATCGAAAGCAAAAATTCCATTTCCCAACGCGCTTCATCTAACAAATCTGAAACGCCATTATTATTTTCTGGAATATTTAACGAACCATCTGGATAAACATTTGGAAAACGTTCATATAAATTTTGCAACGTCCAAACTGAGATACCACCATTGACAACATACTTTCCAAAATCGCCGGCATCATACCAACCACCGGCAACATCTAATGTGTAAGGACAACCCAGCCAAGTTTTTCCATCCGCATCACGCCCCTTAAAACAAGTCACATTATTATCCGTCACGTGCCCAGCAGGGCGAGACCAATCATCACCAACATATTTTGCTTCAATCGGAATCCCACTGCGATTGTGATAATAATATGCCATCGCATCAAATTTCAATTGACTATAAATTTCATCCGAAAGCATAAACGGCGTGCTTTCTAAATCATTCGCGACAAGTTTATAATCGCCACCTTCAATGTTGAAAGCAGAAAAATCAATCAAGTGAATCGAATCACCAGAAGCGGGGTCAAACCCTTTGACGATTGTTTTACCACTAGACAAAACTTCACCATTCACATTTTGCAATTGCCAATCTAATTCACTGGTTGAATCAGATACAAGCGATGCAAACTTTTTCGCATTAACAAAATAACCAATTTGATTCAGACTAATCACGTTCGGAATTATAAACGCTTCTTTCTCAGGGATAGCTGTTGGCTGTACCTCGACTCTAGCACTGGCTTGAGGAATATCCGTGCGACCTAATTCAAAAAATATTCCACGACCAAATAATGAAGGGTTTTGCCATGATGTATCAGCAGTATCATATTTTGACCATATCAATTTAACATCACGGTCTAATGTAGTAGCACCATTAATTTGAGATTGGAATCCAATTTCTTTTCCATGCTCAACTTCAACTAAATTTGTTAAAGGAACAGACGCTTCAAATCCCCAACCAGTTTCTGTTTTGAAAACAAACCCTGTTGCCTTTGCATCTGAACTAAACACGCCAGTAATTGTTAATGCCGTTGGGTCTGTATTGCCAATATCCGCCGCATTGATGTTAACTTGGAAAATTTTGAGTCCATATTCACCAGCATTGAGATTATCTGAAGCATTGATATAAAACTCCATCGAGTCTTCATTCCAAAAATCAGTGCCGTGTTGCCCAGCCACAATGTTTTTATCAGCCATCTGCATGGTGATGTAAAAGTTATCAGCATCAGAAGCAACTGCAAAGGAGAAAGAACCGTTTTCTTCTGGGTCAGGAGAAAGCATTGAGCCTGTATCCACTGTTTGAGAGGGGAGCCCAGCCCAATCACTTAAATCACCATCCACTGTGATGTTAACAGGGAAAGGAATATAAACGACTTCGCCGGGAATGGCTGGCGGAATGGTTTCATATTTATTTGCACTTTCAGTAGGCGTGCCTCCACAAGACGAAATAAATATGCTTGCAATCAGTAAAAGTGTTATCCATTTGTTTTTCATAATGCTACCCTCGTTGGCAAAATTTTGCTGATTATAATTGTATAAACAAAAAAGTCGGGATTTTCATCCCGACTTTTTTGTTACTTCTTCTTTTTCTTTGCTGTTTTCTTTGCAACTTTCTTTTTCGCTACAACTTTTTTCTTTACAACTTGTTTCTTAGCACTCGTTACTTTCTTATCCATCCATTTAATCACTGCTGAACCAAACTCTGAACACTTAACTTCTTTTGCACCTTTCATGTTGCGAGCAAAATCGTAGGTGACAGTTTTGGCATCAATCGCGCCTTCCATGCCTTTGACGATTAAATCTGCGGCTTCGCTCCAGCCCATATAACGGAGCATCATTTCGCCAGAAAGAATCACAGAGCCGGGATTCATTTTATCCAAGTCCGCATATTTGGGTGCAGTGCCATGTGTGGCTTCAAAAATGGCGTGACCCGTTAAGTAATTGATATTCGCACCCGGAGCAATTCCAATTCCACCCACTTGAGCGGCAAGAGCATCCGATAAATAATCACCATTGAGATTCATCGTGGCAATCACATCATAATCTTGCGGGCGGATTAATACATATTGCAAAGTAACATCTGCAATTGTATCTTTAATCATCAATTTAGATTTCCATTTTCCATCACCATGTGTATTCCACAAAGCCAAAGCGGCTTCCACTTCATTCTTAATTTCAGTTTGTTGAGCAGGACTCATCATGTCAAAGCCGGGGTCAATAAGTTTGGCATTGCCTTCAATTGTTAATGAGGAATCTTTTTCTTTATTTCCTAAAATCCATGATTCACGTTCAGTAACAATGTCATTTCTAAATTCTTGTTTGGCAAGTGCATAACCCCATTCTTTAAATGCACCTTCTGTGAATTTCATAATATTGCCTTTGTGAACCAAATTCACAGAACGACGTTTGTGCAACAACGCATATTCAATCGCCGCACGGATTAATCTTTCACTACCTTCTTTTGAGACAGGCTTGAATCCAATGCCAGAAGAATCAGGAAAACGAATCTTCGCATATTCTTTTGGAAAAGATTCCTTCAACAAATTTTTAAACTTCACATTATCTTCAGACCCGTTTACAAACTCAACACCAGCATAAATATCTTCTGTATTTTCGCGGAAGAT
>JAEURH010000132.1 GCA_016789365.1 Anaerolineales bacterium | reverse complement strand
TCACTTCAACGGCGGTTGGTTCTACTAAAACAGTCCTATCTACAATATAAACAAATTGACGTTGTTGAGTATAAACGATGATTTGGTCACCTGGCACGAGCCTATCTAAATATCTAAAAATTTCGCCATACACATCATTATGTGCAGAAAGCACTGTGTTGCCATCTCTGCCCGGTGGTGCTGACCCAATGTATTGTCCCACACCTTTTTTTAATTGTTCCCAACCATCACCTTGCACAACAGGTGCATCTACATTGATGGCTGGAATTTGAATGCGCACGGCTTGGTCTGGTGCGGCGGTTGGCACAGGTACATTGGCTAACGATTGCACCATCGGCAACAAATGTGATGGAATTTCCGCTTCATTGGGTCGTGTGTTGCCGTTTGCATCTGGTGGGGTATGTCCTGATGGAAGCACAACTGCCATCACCAATGGTGTTGGCGTTGGTGTAGATGGATTTAATGCGGCAACTACTTCGTTGTTCAATGTTTGTAATAAACCAACGCCGTTTAAGATAATCGCAACTAAGCCAACCACTGCTAAAATTTCTACACCTAATAAAAGCCTGTCTAAAAATTTTCGGCGCGGGTTAAGTGGAATCGGCTGGGGGGAGGATTCTGTTCCCGAAGCAGTATCAATTACAGGCGCGGACTGAGGCGAGTCAAAATCTAAATCTGGAGCAACGGAGACGACACGTCCAGTACGGCGATAATGTTCGAGTCTTTCTTTACGCGCACCGCGTCTTTTCTCGACGAGAAGCCTGCGTAATTCTTCGACGCTTAATTCTTCGGGGATTTTTTTTCTTGCCATCGCGTTGCGATTATACCTTATGGGAATATGGCAATGAAATCTTGTTTTGTTATGGTAAAATCGCTTTCGCTATTGATTGGAGGGATGGCCGAGTGGCTTAAGGCGCATGTCTTGAAAACATGTTTGGGTAACACCAACGTGGGTTCGAATCCCACTTCCTCCGCTGTGGGTAAGTTAACAACCAAAAACTTGGGAAGGTGCCAGAGTGGCTGAATGGGCTCGCCTGCTAAGTGAGTGCTGGGTAAAACCAGTCGCGGGTTCGAATCCCGCCCTTCCCGCTGAAAAAGAGACGCTCAAGATTGAGCGTCTCTTTTTGTTTTTATTCGGCAGTAGGTTTAAAAATCTGTATCAAATTTCCGCAAGTATCATTCAAAACGGCGACAATGGCGCTACCAACGTTTGTTGGTTCGGCTGTGAACTCTACTCCTAATTTTTTGAGCCTGTCATATTCTTTTTGAACATCGTTCACTTCAAAAGCAGTAAACGGAATACCGTCTTTAACCAAAGATTCTTTCAAGGCTTTCATGGCGGGATATTTTGCATTCGGCTCAAGTAGTAATTCGGTGCCGTTGGGTTCGTCTGGTGAAACAACGGTAATCCAACGCGCGCCACCCCCTAATGGAATATCACGTTTGAGTTGAAAGCCTAAAATGTTGGTATAAAAATTTAAGGCTTTATCGTAATCATCAATAGAAACGCTGGTTAATTTAATTTTCATGGAATTTGTCCTTTTCGTAAGAGTTGTGTGGCGGCACTACAATTCAATTCACGAAATTCACTCGGGCTAAGCCCATATAGTTGTTTGAATGCTTTTCCAAATGCGGCGTGAGAATCATACCCCGCAGTAAGTGCAACCTCAGTAATGTTCACTGCGCCCATGCGAAGTTTTCTGCCAGCGCGTTCCAAACGCAAACGGCGGATATAACTCGCGGCACTTTCACCAACTTGAGCCGTAAAGATGCGATGAAAATGCGGAATTGAAAAGCCAGCCACTTCTGCTAACACTTCTCGATGAAGTGGTTCATTGATATGCTCTCGAATGTATAACTTAACGTGATGGATGCAGTCTGAATGTTCTTCCATTGTTTGAATGTAGGCGACCATGCGCCAACTATATTTTATAAAAAGGTGTAGTCGCTACTCCAAATGTATCATCATTTTTATTTTCTTGAAAATAATACTATCTGATTCCCGCCTGCGCTCTTTGCTTGATACATGGCTTTATCGGCAAGGTTTAAGATTTCGTCTAAGTCTGTGCTATTGGTTGGGTATTGTGCTAAGCCAATTGAAATTGCAGAATCAATATTAAATGTAGAAAAACAAAATTCACGAAAGTTATTAAGAACATGTTCAAATCTTGATAACCCTTCTTGAGAGTTTTCATTTTGTATCGCCACAACAAATTCTTCACCACCATAACGGCAAACAATATCATTATCTTCTACAATTGCAAACAATTGTTTTGTCAATTCAATTAACACTTCATCTCCAATGGTGTGACCATGCACATCATTGATTTGTTTGAATTTATCAATATCTAACAACGCCACGATAAAAGGTTTCTTGCGATTTATCCATTCAGATAATTTTTCATATAAATAACGGCGGGTGTAGGCGTTGGTCAGGCTGTCACGTTCGGCTATATAACTTATCTTTTTATTTAATTCTCGAACTTCAACGAGTTGTTCTTGCAATTCTTGTCTGGTTTTATAACGAATGGTAACATTTCTGAAGACAATTAACTTTCCATACAGTTGATTACGTTCATCCATCAAACGAGTCAGACGCGTATCAAAAACGCTGAGGGTTGGCGAATCAACTATCACTTCCAAAGGAGGCGGGGTTTCATCTAAAATTGTGAGGCTAATTACTTCAGGATAATCTTTCATCACCGTTTCTATTTTTTCGCCTAAATGATTTTTGTTAATGCCAAACTTTGTTGTCATGGCTGGGTTGAAATCTATGATGTAGTTATTATGGTCTAAGACCAAAACACAATCTGGCATACTTTCAATAATTAAGTGATGCGCAATCGGGATAATGTTTAAGAAGCGTGTGCCATACAGTGCCATCAAAAATAAAAAGCCAGAAACAGAAAATGTAATGGCTGTCAAATCTACGCCTTCAACAGCGGGGATAACATCAAACAAATATAAAAGATTTGTGGCAATCGGGAAAAATGTAGCCCCAATCAAAAACTTGGATTGACGGCGTGTTAACTCTGAAGCACTTTGCATAGATTTCCAAAGAAAAAAGAAAATAGAAAGAACAAAAATATAGTTCATGGCAACAATCCACAAAAATGCTGGACCATGATGAAAGATGATTACATTGTCCACAATTTCGCTGTCCGTAAAACCATTCCAAACCAACTCATGCCATTCATTGGTAAACACCATCAGGCTGTTGAACACGGTCACTGACCATAAAAAAATTTGAGAACTAAATTTATGCAACCAATCTATATATCCCGCATACGCCAATGCGAACATGAGAAAGAAAGTTAAACTACAGTGGTAAAAGAAAAATTCAAACTTGGCAAACAAAACTTTTAACGGAATTGTCGTTGCAGAATAATCTAACCCCGATGCAAAAGTCCAACAAGTCACTGAAATCATTCCCCATGCAAAATAACGTCCCTCGCGCAACCCTTGCCTGCGCCAACTGATTATTGCCACAACTAGATTGATAGCAGTGGTAATAAACAAAATGGTGCTGATGTTCGTCAGTCTAAACATCAAACATTGCTCCGATGAAAACGATTATAAATTTGTTATTTTATGATTGTACCAATCTTCTTTTCCAAATCCCCCACATGCTCTAACTCATGCATGACAATTGTTCTCGCACGCCAATACACTGACTCTTTCCGCTTCTTTCCTTCTTCGCGAATAGTTCTTGACCATTCAGCCTCTTTCAAACCTGACAGCACTTTTAGCAAAATTTTTCTGCGTGTTTTGAAATAGACTAATAAGTCTGAGAAGTCTAACAAGTCGAAGCGAGTTAACTTTCCCCAATCACGGTCTGGATGAAAATCAGAAAAGAATGGTTCTTTCACAAGCAATGCCTGATAAATCATTTCACTTGACTTTGCTTCACCATTAATTAAATGAGTCAAATCTTCTGTAAATGACCTTTCACCTTTTCCCAACGGTTCGCATAATTGCTCTTTGGATAAACCTTTGCTCAAGGCTTCTAATTTCTTTGGCGTTTCAGTTAATACTTCTAAAATTTTAGAAATGTTTTCTGGGGTTTGGTCAGTAGAGAGGATTTTGCTCATTTCTTAATTGTCAGAGGTTTATACTCTTCATGTTTTTGAATCCACCACACAGCATAAGAACAAATCGGAATCACACGCAGAGATTTAGACTTGGCATAATCTAAAGCAAATTGAGTTATTTTTCCTGCAATACCTTGACCTCTTAAGTCAGGATGAACTCCGACATGCGTAATGGCAAACGAATCTTTATCTTCAATGTAATCTAGTTTTGAGCCTAAGCCGTTAATCCATGTTTCAAAGCGGTTTTCGGAAGTGTTGTTGATGATTTCGAGTGTGTCTAAGTTAATGGTCATTTTTTTCAAGTTCCGGGGTGCGTCGCGCTTTTTGCATTAGATAAGTTTACTAACCAAATCATTTTATTTCATTGCTACTTTTGCAAGCAAGTGCGCGACGCACTCTTATTAATCAACTTTGTTTCATCCTTGCAATCACAGCCATATATTCCATAATAATTTTCAAGCCAGCAAACACGGTTGCTTCAGAAGGGTCAAGTGGTGGAGCAACTTCTACAACATCCAAACCGACTAAAGATAAACCTTGTGTGCCTTTAATTAAAGTTAACACATCACGCGAGCTTAAACCACCAAATTCGGGGATACCTGTGCCAGGTGCATAAGCAGGGTCTAAACAATCAATGTCTAATGAAATATGCACAGCATCACAATCATTGAGTATGTTATAGATGCTATCCGCTACATTTTTCATACCACGCTCTGCCACATCTGCGGCTGTATAAACATGAATGCCACCATTTTCAATTAAATCAATTTCTTGGTCTTCCCAAGAACGTAAGCCCACCATGCAAACATCATGCGGTTCGATTCCAAACTCTAAAGCGCGTCTCATTGTATTGGCATGTGAAAGTTTTGAGCCATCAAAAAAATCACATAAATCAGGATGAGCATCAATCCATAACACGCCAAGCCGTTGGTCTTTATATCTTAATCGTTGACCTTGCAAAATCGGAATCGTAACTGAGTGGTCACCGCCCATGATGATTGGCATGTTGGGAAAAGTCGCTACTTTTTGACGCACCAACTCGAAGTCAGATTCTGGAAGCGTGATGTTGATATCGCCCAAATCACAAACGGTTAAATCTTTTAATCGCGTTCTATCTTCACTAAAAGAAGTCACATGATGCGACCAATATCGAATTCGTTCAGGCGCACTCGCCGCACCTTTTCGCGCTGAAGCCAAGCCATCAAACGGAATGCCGATGATGCTGAAATCCGCTTGCTCGGGTGTGAGGTCTGGGCGATGCAAATCGCCCCACATTTTATGATTGCCATCTATTGCCATGTTCACTCCTTTTTATTATTTTATCGTTAAATAAAAACAGACAATGAAAATTCATTGTCTGTTTTTATCACATGGCGATGCAATTAATTTGAATTGATAAACGCAATCAACGCTTGAATTTCATCTGATGTTAAATTCAATTGCGGCATTTGCGAATTTGAATTGACCGAAGTTGGGTCTTTCAAACGCATTTCCAAAATGAGTGGGTCAGCAGAAAAGTTTGATAAATTTGTTGCGCCCGTCGGCTCAATCGTCCAATATTCAGAACGGCTGGCGGCTTTGCTGTTGTAATGACAAGTGATGCAACCTTTGGCGATGAATAAATCTCTGCCATAGTCAACTTGTGATACAGATGATTCAATCACTTCACTTGACGATGATTCACTTTGCGCCTCAACCGCAGGGACAGTTGTTCCTGCTATCGTGAGAGCGAGTCCTATCATCAAACAAAGTGCTGTGATGCTCGCCGCAAGTTTACTTTTCCGTTGCAACGCAAAAAACAAACTGACCAATCCAATCACAAATGCGGCAATTGCAATTACAAAATTTGGTGATGTGGAAATTTGTGTTGTTGATTCTGGCACAGGTTCACTAACTACTGCAACTGATGGCGCGGATACAATTAATGTTGGCATTTTTTGTTGCATAGAAAATGCTTCAATTGTCCAATTCCATTCACCTTCTTTTGGGAATGCCAAAGTCGCTGTGTAATGACCAGGTTTCCCTTCTTCTTTGGCAGTGACTATGAATTGTTCATCTTTATATAAATTCGCAGTGATGATTGGAGTCAATCCAGTCAATGGTGTTTTGCCGTGTTGCAAAACCATGAAACCGACTGTAAATTCTTCACCGGCAACAACATCCGTCGGCAACTCATCTAAGGTGATGACCGCCCATCCGCCTGCAAAAACGGGGATTGTGAAAATTAACGTAAGAAGTAGAGCAAGTGCAATTGCGGTTTTGGTTTTTGAAAACATATCTGCCTCCTGAGCAATGTTTGAAGTAATACACCGCTCAAATTCAGCAAGTTCCAATTTTTGCCACGAATTTCACAGATTCACACGGATTACAAAATCTGTGAAATTCGTGTAATCCGTGGCTAATTAAGGAATAGGTTGTAAATTCTCTGCAATTTCAATCGCTTCTTCCATGCTTAAATTTGTTTCTAAACGATAAGTAATTTTTCCATCCGACCAAATCAGCACATTGCCTTCAATCAAACGTGTAAATTCAATTTCATTACGGTTAAAAAGAAGCAAAGGATATGGTCCAACCGCCCAAACGGCTTTATATTCATTCACCATTGTTTCTTGTAATACTTGTGGACCCATTTTCTTAATTGCCCAACTTTCATTGGGAATGAAATGCAAACTTAATTGCACGCTTTGCGGTTGGATTGGATTCATCCAAACTAAAATAGTCATATAGCCGTTGGCATCTTGCACAAAGACATAATCAGGCTCGCTGATATTTTTTGGCAACAAAATTTGATAATCTCCTTGTTCTTGTGCGTCTTCAAGAGATGTTTCACCGAAAAGAGAT
>JAEURH010000131.1 GCA_016789365.1 Anaerolineales bacterium | reverse complement strand
TATGACCCAAGTGGCGATACAGACCCAGATGATGTAACCAACCCTGCTAACTATCTACTAGTACGAAGCACCTCGGGCACATTTGCAACCGCCACATGCGATGGAGGCGTAACTGCCCCTGATGTTGCTATCTCGGTTGATTCTGTTACATATAGCAACAGCGGGGGTTCTGGTCCATTTGTTGCCACATTGAATATCAACAGCGGTTTACCACTCAACGTAGCGGGCTTTTATCGCTTGTTTGTATGTGGAACAACATCCATTGCAGATGCATCCAATCCGTTACTCATTTTGGCAGGTAATGGTGTTAACCCCGGCACAGACTTCATCCGTAACTTCCGCATTGCCGCGCCAGTAGTAGGAGGAGGTGGAGGAGGCGGTGCAAATGCTTCCACAACAACACCAACTCTGACAGGTGTTCTCATTCCAGTAACAGGCTTTGCTCCAAGTCAAGTTACTGAATTACCTGCTCAACCTGTTGAAAAAGCATACGCAACGAGTGAGTTAACTTTGAAAATACCATCTTTAGGAGTTAACCTGCCAATTGTCGGCGTGGAATTTGATGAAAACGGTTGGGACGTGACTTGGCTTGGCAACAACGCTGGCTACTTAGAAGGCTCGGCTTACCCAACATGGAATGGCAATAGCATTCTTACCAGCCATGTGACCGACCCAAATGGCAAGCCCGGACCTTTTGCTTATGTGAACGAATTAAAAGAAGGTGATAAAGTTTACGTTCATAACGATGGCTATATTTATGTATATGAAGTTAGAAAAAATCAACTTATTTTGCCAACCAGCATAAAAACCTTGTTCAAGTCTGAAGAAGATGCTTGGCTAACGCTTGTTACCTGCGAAACATTCAACGAAAAAACTAACACATTCAAATATCGTCGCATAGTACGAGCAGTCTTAATTAGTGTGATTCCAGCAAAATAAAAACTCAAAACAAAACAGGCTGTGAAATTCACAGCCTGTTTTATTTTAATCACTTTGTAATTTATGCAAAAATACTTTCGGTTATAATTCGGCGCATGCCTGCTTGGAGTGGAAAAACTGTTGGTAAAGTCAAAGTCGGTGATTTAATTGCGCGTGGCGGTATGGCAGAAGTATATAGCGGGGAACACACCACACTCAATCGCAAAGTCGCCGTAAAAATCATGCGTGATTTTGTAGACCCAGACCCTGAAGCACATTCGCGGTTTGAACGCGAAGCACGTGTGATTGCAAATTTACGCCACCCCAACATCATCCAACTTTTTGATTACGAACTTGTTAGTGGTCAACCCTGCCTTGTGATGGAACTTGTACCGGGCGTTTCACTCGGCGGTTATTTACGCGCCGCCCAAAAACGTGGCGACAACCTTCCATTTGATACGATTTCCCAAATCTTAACTTCTCTTGCTTCGGCAATTGATTATGCTCACAGCCAAAACATTGTCCACCGAGATATAAAACCAGCAAATATATTACTGCGCTCAAAAAATGGGATAGTAAAAATTAACGAACCTTTACCTCAAGATGTAGAACCGGTTCTGACTGACTTCGGCTTGGTACGTTTACTTGATTCTACGACTCAAACTTCAACGGGAACTGTCTCCGGTACACCTGCTTATATGAGTCCCGAACAAGCGCGGGGTGACAAAGTAGATAAAAAGACCGACATCTATTCTTTAGGCGTGGTTTTATACGAAATGCTAGCAGGGAGAGTTCCTTTTGATTCGGAATCTTCCTTTGGCATTTTGATGAAACACCTCAACGAACCACCACCACCTATCCCCAATATTTCATCTGATTTGCAAACAGTAATAGACCGGGCTTTAGCCAAAGACTCCGCACATCGTTACAATTCTGCTAAAGAATTAGTAGATGAATTTATCGCTGTGTTCAATGGACAAACTGTTTCACTTAATACCATTAGCCAAACCAAAATGGCAAAAGCCTTTGCCAAACCAAAAACGAGTCAATTTTCAACGGCGTTGGCAGGCGTAAGTATTTTAGCAATTATTGTTTTGGCATTTTTAGCGTTTCGTCCTACTGCCTCATCCAATGTAAATGATGTAAAACCGATTGGGAAGGCTTCGTTCTTAGATTTCAACGCCATTATGGACAAAACCACACTCACCTTTACAGATTTGCCTGCATTAGAAGCAGGCACACATTATGATGTTTGGGCAGTGGCACAAGGTGGAGAAACTCGTCGCAATATTGGCACTATTAAAATGGATAATGACAAGCAAGGACAATTGGTATATATCTCTGCGGGGCAAGCAAACTTCCTCGGGTTGTTCGACCAACTCGAAGTCACGATTGAACCGAGCAATGACCCAAATCCCAATGAATCCTCTGGTGATGTTGTCGCGTCTTCTGTGTTTCCTCCGCTATCATTAATCCATGTAAGGCATGTGTTGGTTTCTTATGGTGGCGCACCGCAGGGTAATGCATTGATTCAAGGTTTATATTGGACAGCCGATGAAATTGATAATTCTGTGATTGCATTGGAAGAAGCGTTTCGTAATAATGATGAAGAAGCAGTACGAAAAAATCTTGAAGAAGTTATCAATCAATTGGTTGGCAACTCAAACACTGAACTGTATTTAGATTGGAATGAAGACGGCACGATTGACGACCCCAGTGATGGTTTTGGTTTAATAGAAAATGAAGATGAAGAAAATTCTGGTTATATTCCCACCGCCAGAAGCCATGCCTTTTTTGCGGCAGATGCACCTGATGCAACTGAAAGTATAAAAATTCATAGCCAACATACCATTATTGCCATTGATAATATGGAAGGCTGGGCAGAGCAATTATTAGATTTAGCACTGGAACTACAAGAAATGCCGTTTGGCGCGGAAATGGAAGCGATTATTCTTGAAATGCGCGTGCTTTCCGACCAAATTCTTTTAGGCGTAGATTCAAACGGCAATGAATTGATTGAACCTATACTTGGTGAAGGCGGCGCAGATACGGCATATGAACACGCTTATTACATGGCAGAAATGCCCATGTTGCTTGGAGCAAATCGCATTCCGCTACCTGCTGTAACTGAAAGTCCATAAAAAACTCCTGCTTGAACAAGCAGGAGTTTTTATTTCAATTTAATTTAGAAATTAAAGTCAAAGCCGCCTTGACCAGTTGCCGCTAAATAAGCACCGAGTGCCGCATTAATACAGCCAGCAATCAAGCCTAATGCAGATAAAGCAATACCGCCAATTGCAAGGTTCTTTGAAGAAACATCTTTCATACCAAAATAGCCAAGCACAATGCCAGCAATAGACATTGGGATACCACAAATTGGCAAAAACCAAGCGCATAAATTGATAACGCCCAAAACTAACGAGCCAATTGCCATCATTCTTTCGTTGCCACTCGTTGGCGCAGGTGAAACTGGTTGATTTGATTCCATTTTACATTCTCCTTTTGTAATTTTTAATATTTTACATCACAAACCAAACTTGTTTATCCGCCAACAGTCCTATCGGTAATCTCGAGTGCTTTATCTAAAACGTCAAAACCTTCTTTGAGTTGCGCTTCGGTGATAATCAACGGCGGGATAATTAATATCGTATGCCAATGTGTATATAAAAACAAGCCGTTATCTAAACAATATTTTTTCAAAGCATTCATTTCAGGGGATGACCCATTCCACGGAGTCAGCGGTTCTTTTGTATTTCTATCTTTGACCAATTCGATGATGCCAAACAAGCCGATACTTCTGACCTCACCTACGGATGGATGCGACTCGCCTAAATCCGTCAACATGCGCCTCATTACTTGACCCATGCTTGCCGCGTGACCTACGACATTATCTTCGCTCATGGCTTGGATATTCGCTACAGCCGCCGCCAGTGAAATAGGATGAGATGTATAAGTGAGTCCGCTTTCAAAAGCATGTTCATCAAATGCGGATGCGATTTCTGGTTTCATGGCAACCGCACCTAATGGCGCGTATGCAGATGTTAAACCTTTTGCCATCGTAATCATATCTGGGATTACATCCCAATGTTCAATTGCAAACCATTTACCTGTGCGACCAAAGCCACTCATCACTTCGTCACAAATCATTAAGATATTGTATTTATCACATAACTGACGAACGCCTTGCATGTATCCGTTTGGGGGGATGATAATGCCGTTCGTGCCAGTAACAGTTTCCAGCAAGATTGAAGCGATAGAGTCAGGTCCTTCATATAAAATAATTTCTTCCAAATGATTCACATAATCGCGTGCAAAATCTTCTTCCGAAATGTTTGGATTGGTACGATGAAATGTGGAACGATAACGATACGGGTCGAGGAAGTGCACCACGCCGGGCATGAGATTTGGCTCCCAAGCCACGCGGCGCGGATCACCCGTAGCCGCCATTGCGCCAGCCGTTGCGCCGTGATACGAACGATAACGCGTTAAGATTTTATGTTTCTTTGTATAACCGCGCGCGAGTTTGATGGCGTTTTCATTTGCATCGGCACCACCGAGTGTAAATAAAATTTTGCTCAAGGCTTTATTGGGTGTGACATCTGCCACCGCTTTGCTCGCCAACGCGCGGATTTTCGTGGTCATGCCCGGTGCGGCATAAGGCAGTTCACCTGCTTGTGCTTGCATGGCTTTGATAATGCGTTCATCACCATGACCAATGTTGACGCACATCGTCATGGAATTGAAGTCTAGATATTTTTTATCATCCACATCCCAAAAGTAAACACCTTTGGCTTTTTTGATTGCAATCGGGTTAACTTTGGCTTGTGCAGACCAAGTCCAAAATACGTGTTCTTTAGAAAGTGGGAGGATTTCATCATCGGGGAGGTTGAACATAGAATTCCTTTATTTTGTAAGTGTAGTTTCAAAAAGAAAGATGAGAGTATTTTAGCATTGTTCCATATTATACTGAGTGGAAAGCCTTTTAATAATGAATAACATGAAAATAATTTCCGAGAGACTTTTGTTATATCCAAAATTATTTACTCTCAAATATAGCTTAACTATTTTTGCAATCGGGTTATTTTTTATTTTCCCCATGCAATTGTTTATTTGGAGCATGATAGTTTCCCCATTACTCAACTTTATCTTAATGATGATAATCGTAATTCTTGGTCTTTTATGGAAATTTATTACTTTTGCCATTTTGATTATGGCAGCACTTCATTCAATATCATCTTTCATAATTAAATCACCAAATAAATTAATTTCTTTGTGTGTCTCAATTACCCTTTTCATATCCTTTTTATTTGTCGACCCAGAACCCAATTTTAGAACTGGTCACCCTGCCTTATTGATTGGAGCTCGTACTCGCCTTTTATGGTCAGGTGGTGCAGAAAACGTAAAAAAAGACGCTCTTGAATTATTAAACCAAGAAACAGATGAGAATGGCAATATTATTTCTGATTCTTGGAGTAGTTCAATTAATATGCTAGGAGCAACAACCATAAAGGTTGACAAAACTTCTCAAATAGTAGCAATTTTTATCCACGGCAACCTTCATTATGATTTTGACAACTTTGGTTATTTGTTCACTTTCAATGATGAACCAAATATTGATTTCCTAAAAGTAGAAGAAATGGGCGTCATAATACACTATTGGAAATTAGGTGAAGGAGTATATTTCTTTGACCGAGAGTGGTAGCCACATCAAAATTTAAACTATGAATTAAGTTTAGTTATCTACTAACTTACTTAATCCCCAAACAATCATTAATCCAATAAATGTCAAAATACTGATTCGAATCAATCGCCTTCTCAATCTGACCCATCCCCTAACCCCTTCCCAAATGGGAAGGGGAATTTGTTGCGTGAGAAATTAACTCCTCCCCTTTAGGGGAGGCTGGGAGGGGTTTATTATCTACCCCCACCCGTCCTCCCCCAAATACGACATTCAAACTCTTTAGAATAATTTTAAGCACTTCATTGTCGTATTTGGGGGAGGTGACCGAAGGTCGGAGGGGGCTGGTAGATTCAAAATAAAAAAACTATTAAACGCCTTAGTGCTATGCCCTATCAGGTAAACTTAACTTATTATGAACTCAACTATCTTAAGCATCCTATTGGGAATTGGTGGCATGTTCGGTTGGGGAATTTATGATTTTCTTGGCGGTGTTTTCGCTAAACAAATCGGTTCTTTCAAGTCTTTATTTTGGTCACAACTGGCTGGCTTGGTTTCTATCCTGTTACTTGTCTTTGTTTTCAAATCAAACTTCAATGTCTCTGGCTTAATCATTTTTTTATCAATCATTGCATCTATTCTGTATTCTGCTGGATACTTGTTTTTCTTCAAAGGCTTTGAAATAGGCAATGTCTCCATCATTGCGGCGACGATGAATCTGTGGGCAGTCTTTACCATGTCCTTTGCTTTTCTATTTATGGGACAACGGCTTTCTTCTATCCAAACCCTCGGTGTAGTGATGATTCTCTTGGGTGCTACATTAGCCTCATTAAATTGGAATGAAATTAAAAATCAAAACTTTCAACTTTCAGCAGGAGTCAAAGAAGCAATCTTTGGCGCATTTTTCTTTGGTGTTTTTTGGAATGTGAGCGAAATTATTTCCGAACAAATCGACTGGGTATTAACTACATTGCTTATCAAATTCGGCATTATTTTATTCTTGTTATTCTTTTCGTTTCTTACAAAACAAGGCATTGGACTGGCTCAAATTCCTAAAAAAACAATGTACATCATATTATTAATGGGCGTGATTGAAGCTATTGCTGTGGCACTCGTCAATTACGGCTTGACCATTGGAGATGCAATATTAATTACACCAATAGCTTCTGCACTTTCCATTGTGACAATTCTATTAGCGATTATTTTCTTGAAAGAAAAAATCACCAAAATTCAAGGAATTGGAGTCAGCATGGCGATTATCGGTATCATCGCCACAGCGTTTTAGCAGACCATGGCACTTATCCTCTTTGATTATGATGGCGTACTCGCAGATACACTTGATGACTTAATTCAGTTTGGTCAAATTGCCTGTGACAGACTCAATATAAAGCATGTGGTAAC
>JAEURH010000130.1 GCA_016789365.1 Anaerolineales bacterium | reverse complement strand
CTTGGACTCTTTCAAGCGATTCAGTTAGGGATAAAACGCATCAACTTGGGGGCAACCTATTTATGCTTGCAGGAGCTTTTGCCTTCGCTGGAAGTTTTTTTGGCGGCATGACAGCCTTTTGGTTGATGTTCGTTCCGCTGATTGGGTCTGTGATTTTTTTGGTGGTGTACTCGTATGTGCTATATCAACGCGAGACTAAGTCATAATCCGTAATGCGTAATCCGTAATATGTTTCACATGAAACATACAGGAGAAATAAAATGACAAACGAAAATGAAAAATGGGAATATCGTGCCGAAACCTTTGGCGGGTTTTGGAAAGGTATCAAAATGGAAGATGTGCAAGAAATTCTAAATCAATGGGGCGAACAAGGCTGGGAAGTTGTATCTGCTACAGGGTTTGAGCATTACAACAATATCCATGTAATCGCCAAACGCCCGCTCACCCGCGAAACGATTCGCAAACGCTCGATGCCTCAGCTGAATTAACAAAAGGGTGCGTCGCACTTTGCTAAACTAGATGATTTGCACGATAAGAAAATGTTTATGAATCAGAATCATCTAACTGGTATGGTGCGACGCACTCTGTTTATTAGATGTTTCACATGAAACATAAAGGAGAACAAAATGACAAAACCTTTTAACTGGAAACTATTTTTGATTTTATGGCTGGCAGGTACATTTGGCATTGTGGCTGTCATTCCATACACATTGACATTACAAAGCGGCATATTACAAAACATGGAATTACCCATTCCATTACCTGTATTACTTGCGATTCAAATTGTGCAAGGCTCGGTGATATTAGGAATCTTAACCGCATTAGGATTATTGCTTGCAAACCGAATTGGGCTTGGCGCGCCAATTATTGAAGCATGGTTGAATAAAGAATCAATCTCTGAAAAAATAAAAAGCATTTTGCCAATCAGCATCATCTTAGGTCTGATTGCTGGCGCGTTGATTATCGTTTTAGATGTTTATGTTTTTCAACCTTTGTTGATAAAAGATTTAGGTGAACAACTCAACGCTATACCTGAAAATATAAAACCACCAGCATGGCAAGGATTCCTTGCATCATTTTATGGTGGCATTGGCGAAGAACTTCAACTACGATTATTTTTTATGTCACTGCTCGCATGGATTGGTTCATTCATCGTTAAACCTGTGGATGGCAAAGCCAATACAACTGTTTTATGGATTGCAAACATTCTCGCCGCAATTGCATTTGGTGTAGGTCATTTACCAACTGCGGCGGCGATATTCCCAGCATTGACCACAGTAGTTGTGATTCGAATCATCTTATTGAATTCATTGGGTGGAATCATTTTTGGATGGTTGTATCAAACACGTGGAATTGA
Source organism: Anaerolineales bacterium (assembly GCA_016789365.1). Taxonomy (GTDB): domain Bacteria; phylum Chloroflexota; class Anaerolineae; order Anaerolineales; family Villigracilaceae; genus Villigracilis. Next base: position 5,663 of record JAEURH010000130.1, on the reverse strand, counting down.
AGCGGCAATCATTGCACATTTCTCAGCCGACATTGTTTTGCATGTGTTGTTTGCTATATAACGATGTTGAAGTTAAAAATCAAAATGGGGAGCAGAACCAAATATAAATCAAAAATGAAGCGAAATATCAAATAGAACAAATGTTCTGTTTCAAGAGAATAAAAAATGAGCGACTCATCATCGCTCATTTTGTTTTGTTATCCCAAGTGCATGGGCATAATCACATGCAAGAAATTATCATCACCTACTGGTTTGACTACACCCGGCGCATTTGCCGCGGACGTTTCCAATGCAACATTTGGCGTTTTGATAACTTCAAGTGCTTCGCGTAAAAATTTAACATTGAATGCAATCAACACACTGCCACCATCAACGGTTGCTTCAACGATTGTTTCATTTTTGCCAGTCTCTTCTGATGTTGCGGAAATTTCAACTTCACTGGGTTGCATATCACCTTTGGATTCTTTAATATCCAAACGTGCAACATTGGAACCTTCGCGTGCAAAAATTTCTGCTTGCTTGCAGGCTTTGAGCAACGCCGCCGTTGAAACAAGTGTGCGTGATTTGTAATTGCGCGGAATGATTTGATGATAGTCAGGGAATGTGCCATCAATAAGTTGTGAAACCACTTCCACATCTTTTACACGGAATAAAACTTGTCCGCGACTCTTTGGCACAACCATATAAATTGGTTCTTCGGGGTCAGAAGCAACACGTGCCAATTCATTTAATGCACGCGCTGGAATAATAATGTTGATAGGGCTGGAAACTTTTTGTGCAAGTTGCGCTTTGCGCACAGATAAACGAAAACCATCAGCCGCCGCCATGGTCACATTATCTTTTTCTACATTCATCAACACGCCCATCAAAACAGGTCGGGCTTCATCGGTTGAAGATGCAAATGCAACCTGATGAATCATTTCTTTGAAATCAGCAACATTTAATTGCACAGCATCTTTCATTTCTGGCGTGGGCAATGGAGGAAATTCTTGCGCGTCAATACACTTAATATCATTATTCGATGTGCCACTCTTAACATGCAAGTTTTGCGTCTTTACATCTAAATTCAATTGCACTTGGTCGCCGGGTAAAGTGTTTACCAAATCTGAAAGCGTGCGTGATGGAACAGTCGTTGAACCATTTTCATCAATGCGGGCAGGAATCCAACAAGTGATTCCCAATTCCAAATTGGTGGCAGAAAGTCGTAAACGACCTTCATCAGTTGCAATTAAAATGTTTGATAAAACAGGGAGTGTGGTGCGTGGCGAAACGGCACGCGAAACAATACTTAACCCACGAGCCAAATTTTCTTGAAGGACAGTTACTTTCATATCATCGCCTCGAATTAAATGTTTTTGAAAGTATATCATTAAGTTTATAGAGTGCGTCACAACTTGCCTATCGGGGAGTGTCTAAAAGAGAGGGCTAAAGAACCTTTCACCACAGAGAACACTGAGTTCACAGAGATTTCAAAAGTTTTTCTCCGTGTTCTCTGTGCGCTCTGTGGTTAAATGTTTTAAAAGCCCACAAAATTAGACACTCCCGCCTATCGGAATCATTCAAATAAAAAGACTCTGCCTGAAAACAGACAGAGTCTAAATTTTGAAGTGCGACGCACCCCGGCTAAAATCCTGTCACCATTGAAACGCCAAACAGCAACAACATCGCCAATAACTGGCACGCAAACAATGCGGCAAACACATACGCCACATACGTCCAAACGGATGTCATTCGTTTTGAAGATTGCGGGCGGACTTCCTGACCTTCAGCCATAGACTTAACAACATCCGCCGTTTGCTCGAAATCATTCATCCAAAAAACGCCCGCCGCTTCATCACTGACTACCAGTTTGTTGCCACCAAACGACCTTATCCAAGCCTCGACATTTTCTGGCGTATTGACAGCCAATGATGCAGGCAAAACAATTGCATCGGCTTTTATATCGCTTGATATTTTTGCATTCGCATTAACAACTGTCACTGGAACTTTTGGTGCGCGTTTTGCAAACATCGCTTTGACAGATTCGCCAAACGAGCCATTATGGTCAAAAACCAGTACTTGATAATTCGATTGCTTTTCTTCCAACACATCTGTTTTGGATTCTGTATCTTTTCGTAAAGCCGAAAGATGATACCAAGCCAAAATCACAAACAATATCAAGGCTTGTAAAGAATTAAGAGATGAATCAAGCACATTGCTTGTGTCACCACCTAAGGCAGTGCTAATTAGTCGAAACACCAAATTACCAGCCGCAATCATGCCACCAATCACCGATGCAAATAAAACTAAATATAAATAAAATTTACGAATCACAGAACGGCGAGCATGGTCGCCTGCGTCGTTATCTTGTAAGGCTTGGGCTTGCATCGGTCGCCAAGTCATCAACCACAATGGCAAACCAATCACTAATGAAGCAATGGCACTTGATATTGATGAAGCGAAGTTTCCAATCCCAAAAAATGTACTGGATGTGAGCATGTCAATAATTGTCGAAAGCAATGAAGTGACACCAAAGAAAGTTGCAGTTAACCCTACAAACGAAAGTAGATAATAGAATAATCTTTGTTTGCTGGCGCGGCGCGGAAGATTTTCATCAAACCCAAATTGGGTGCTGAGCCATTTTCCGTAATATGCCCAAACGACTGCGAATGGCAACCCTAATGAAATCGGTCCGCCAATTTCATGCAAGAAACTTATTCCATCACTTGCATCGCCAAGAATCTGCAACAGGATTTTGTAAATCAAGTTTCCGCCAGCAGAGAGAACGATAATCACACTACCTAAGGTGAGCAGATACAAAACGCCGAGGCGTAGATAAGAGTCTCGTTCAGCAGAATCAGGCAGAACGTCTTGTAAGATGCGCCAAGAGAAATACCAAATCGGGGTACCAATCATCAGTAATGCAATCGCATTAATGACCGTTTCACGTCCAATTTCTCCAAGCACATTGGATGGTAATGTGAAAGCAAAGTTCAAGGCTTGTTGCGCGCCGTAGATTGTCATCAACAAACCGTAGAGCATCCAAATGAAGCGATAGAGGCGACGAATTTCTGCAAAGTTTTCTGTTTCATTCAGCGTTTGCCAATTTTGTTTTAATATGTTCCAAAAATATGCGGCGATGAGCAAGTTGATGACGATGGCGATTAAATTATCTGACCAGGTTTGTGTGCCGCCGACTAAGGCGCGATATTCGTAAAGATTTGCCGATGATAAAAGTGTGCGGTTGATAAACGCCAAAAAATTTTGGATGGCGGGCAAAAGCGTAGCCAGTAACATGCCATATAAAAAGATGGCTCGTACACTGGCACTATTTTCTTCATCATCCTTTTTAGAATTGTTTTGCGCCCACAACCAATGAAAAAGAAAAATTGGCACGCCTACAAGAATTAAAGATAAGGCTTGTGCTAATGAAGTTGTTCCAGATGTGATTTCATTTTGATTCACAATAGAACGAAGCAAGCCAATAATGCCCCATAGCACCACTTCAACACTGATGAAGGCGATGGCGTAAAAATAAAGTCGTCTGATTGTTTTCATAAATAAATTCTCCCGTCATTGCGAGGCGAAGCCGAAGCAATCTCATTCTTAAATTTGAGATTGCTTCGCCATCTTGGTCTCGATACACACTTCGCGCACTCGACCAGCGATGGCTCACAATGACATGATGTTACGGCTTATACGGCTCTTGATACCAATTCCAATCCCAAAAGTTATATGGCATATAACTTAACTTCCATGCTCCATTTTGCTTCACCAAATTCGCGCGGTCTGTGCTTCCATAACGGCTGGAGAATGGGTCGTTGTAAGAATAATAAATTGTCAAACTAACATAGGCTTCATTGCCGATGGTTTCCACCTTGCCAACTTCAACACCTGCATTTTCAGGGGTAACCATGCCATTCAAAAATGACTGACGAAATTGTAATTCTGTCGGTTTGTTATCCAAATCCGCAAGGTAGCCATATGCTTTTTCATAGTCTTTGTTCAATATAGCCAAGACGTAATTATGCACCACGCCTTCAGGGGTTGAGTCTGAAACGTAATCGCGTTTATCTTGCCGCGTAAAAAACAGCACTAGTGCCAACACAATTAGCGCACCAATGCCAATCAGGATGCCTGTTAAAAATTTATCTTGTTTCATAAGAACTGCCTCCGTAGGTTAACTTTACTACCAAAATGGACGAAAAAACTGCCAAAAAGTTTCAAATGTGTTTTTGTTATACTTACCTTATCATCACTTCTTAAGGAGTTCCCTACATGACTACATCTGCACCTCGTTGGGATTTGACAAACGTCTACCCTTCGCTTGATTCAAAGCAATTCAAAAATGCTATGAAGCAATACAAAACTTTGTTGGATGAAATGGAAACGTTTTTAGCAAAAGCCAGCAAAGCCAATGCCAAAACTGATTCTAAAAAACTTGGCAAGTTGCTTGGTGAGGCAGTGGAACGCTTCAATAAAATTTACGATTTATCTGGCACGCTCAACCCGTATATTTATTCTTTCGTTTCAACCGATTCACATAACAAAGAAGCCAAACGAATCGAATCTGAGTATGAGCAAGTTGCTGTCAAAGCAAATATTCTCAACACCAAATTTCAAGCATGGGCTGGCACATTAGGTAAACCAGCCATCAAAAAAGCAGTTAAGACAAATGCGTCTGCTAATGCACACCTGTTTGGGTTAAATGAAGCGGCGGAGCAATCCAAATATCTGATGAGCGAATCGGAAGAAACTCTGGCGGCAGAATTAACGTTGAGTGGCGGCAATGCTTTTGGGAAACTGCAAGGTGTGCTCACATCTCAAATGACTGTTGATTTTGAACTCGATGGCAAGACTCAAACAATGCCAATGCCTGCGTTAATTAATTTGCGTTCACATCCCGATGAAGCCACACGCAAACGCGGTTATGAAGCCGAGAATAAAGCATGGGAAGGTGTGCAAGAAACGTTGGCGGCTTGTATGAATGGCGTGAAAGGCGAGACTTTAACTTTGGATAAAAAACGCGGGCGGGAAGATGCAGTGCACGCCTCGATTGATTTTGCACGCATAGACCGCCCCACACTTGACGCGATGCTGGGTGCTATGAAAGATTCATTTCCTATGTTTGAAAAATATTTCAAACATAAAGCCAAATTGATTGGCAAAGAAAAATTAGCATGGTGGGATTTGTTCGCTCCGATGGGCAAGACCGATAAAGTGTATTCATGGAAAGAGGCTTGTGATTTTATTGTGGATAACTTCAACAAGTTTTCTCCAGAACTCGGCACATTTGCAAAACGCTCCTTTGATAATAATTGGGTGGATGCCGAACAACGCGAAGGCAAACGTGGTGGCGCATTTTGTATGGGTGTAGAAGGCGTGAAAGAAAGCCGCATCTTAATGAACTTTGACGGTTCATTTGACCAAGTGAGTACATTAGCACATGAATTGGGTCATGCTTTTCATAATGAATGTGCGTATCAAGCCAATAAGACTCCGATTCAACAAAACACACCAATGACTTTGGCAGAGACCGCTTCCATCATGTGTGAGACGATTGCTACCGAAGCGGCGTTGAAAGAAACCACAGACCCGCAAGAAGTTTTATCCATTTTGGAAGCGCAATTAAATAATGCCTCTCAAGTGGTTGTGGATATTTATTCTCGCTATCTGTTTGAAAA
>JAEURH010000012.1 GCA_016789365.1 Anaerolineales bacterium | reverse complement strand
AAGGAAGTATTTTGCTTGTTGAGCCAAGCGGAAAATTACGCATCCGTGCTTTGAGTGGATATACCGATTTGCGCTTGCATGGATTTGAGTTTGCTAGTGATTCAGGTTATGCCGCTCAAACTGCCAGAGAACAACGACCGCTGATATTTACGAAAATCCGCGGACAGGATGAACTCCGCTATGATGGAGAAATTGAAGACGCGAAAGATATTCATAGTGCCATTACTGCACCGTTAATGATTCGAGATCGTGTGATTGGTGTGATTACTTTAGATTCGAAACAACAGGATACTTTTAACGAAACACATTTGCGTTTGCTAGTGAAGTTTGCCACTTCAGTTGCTTTGGTGCTTGAACGTACTGGTTTATATGAAGAAGCGCAACGGCGTTTACAAGAATTGCAAGCCTTGTATGAAAGCGGATTGACTTTAAGCAATTTGTTTGAACCGCGTGCAATTGGTACAGCAATTGTGAAAATATTAAAACAACATATGAATTGGGATTACGCTGTAGTGCGAATCCGCAAAGGCGACTCGGACGATTTGGAAACCATTGGCTATGGGGGAGGGAATCTCTCACAAGAGCAGGAACAAGCCGAAATTGAAAGAATGAATCGCTTAATCAATAAAGTGGGACGAGGGTTAACTGGTTGGGTTATCCAGCACGGGGTTGCAGTTCATAGCGAAAATTTGCCTGCTGATTCACGCTACATCGAAACAAACCCAAGTGTGCTTTCTGGTATTTATGTTCCTATCTTAAGCGGTGACAAAGTTCTTGGCGCAATTGGTGTTGAGAGTGAATCTGAAAATACGTTTGATGAACATGCCAAAAGATTTTTATCTACTTTGGCGGCACAGGTGGCGAGTGCTTTAGAAAATGCCCGCTTGTTTAATGATATGGATAAACGCTTAAATGAATTAAGTGTGCTTCATCAATCGAGCCAGAATTTACTAGTCTCTGGTTTTGATGCTGATATGACCTATGCCAGTGTGCATGATGCCGTAAAACATGTGATGCCGTGTGACGCATTTGTAATTGTGTTAGAAGATGATGCTGGTGGAGATTATCACGCTGTGTATCGCTATGATAAAGATGAGCGTTTTCCAAATGCGCGTATTCCGCTTGGGCAAGGGCTTAGTGGGCAAGTGATTTCTGAAGGCAAAACCCTATTGGTAGCAGATTATCACAACGAAGATAATGTGCAAGCAGTTCATTTTGGAAAGCCCGAACATGTTCGTTCTATTTTAGCCATTCCCTTAATGCGCGGAGGGAAACCCTTTGGCATGATTTCAACTCAATCATATCAAACCAATATGTATAACGAAAGCCATCGTGTTGTGCTAGAAACAATTGCTGCTCAATTTGCTTCTTCTATTGAAAATGCCAGATTATTTGAATCCACAATTCAACAACTGAAACGATTAACCGTGCTACGTGATATGGATAGGGTCATCGCTTCTAGTTTTAATTTGGGCGTTATCTTTAACTTGTTGCTGAGCCATGCCATTGAGCAATTAAAAGTAGATGCCGCGAATGTACTTTTGTTTAATTCCAACACGTATCAACTGGAATATTTGACTGGGCGAGGGTTTCACTCAAATAAAATTACAAACACAAAATTGCGCTTAGGTGAAAGTTTGGCAGGCAAAGCCGCCATGCAAAGAAAAATTATTGCCATTTCGGATTTATCTGCGCATGAAGATGATATATCTTCAATCTTGAAAGAAGAAAACTTCAAATCTTATTATGCTTATCCATTAATCACCAAAGGCGAATTAAAAGGCGTGCTGGAAGTATTCAGTCGTTCCACTTTGCATGTCTCCCAAGATTGGATTAACTTCTTTGAAACATTGGCAGGGCAAGCCGCGATTGCGATTGATAATGTAAGTTTGTTTGAAAACTTAGAGCGTTCCAATTTTGAATTAACGCTTGCTTATGACAAAACAATTGAAGGTTGGTCGAAAGCATTAGATTTACGTGATAGAGAAACCGAAGGTCATACTCGGCGCGTCACTGACTTGACATTGAAACTGGCTCAACAATTTGGGTTAACTCGTACCGAAATTATTAACTTACGACGTGGTTCATTGTTGCATGACATTGGCAAAATCGGCATTCCAGACCACATCCTACTCAAACCTGGCAAACTCACCGAAGATGAATGGATAGTAATGCGTCAACACCCGCAATATGCGTATGACATGCTCGCTTCGGTTGAATATTTACGACCCGCGCTTGAAATTCCATATTGCCATCACGAAAAATGGGATGGCACGGGTTACCCGCGTGGATTGAAAGGCGAAGAGATTCCTATCTCTTCGCGTATCTTCGCTGTTGCGGATGTTTGGGATGCACTCACAAGCCACCGCCCATATCGTTTGGCATGGTCAAAAGAACAAGCGTTGGAATTTATCAAATCCCAATCAGGCAGTCACTTTGACCCAAAAATTGTAGAAGCGTTTTTGAAAGTGATTGAATAAAAGTTTAAGCCACACCATCAAATGTGGGTTTTAGTGATGGATATAAATCTCTGTATAACGAATAAGAATTTTCATAAGATTTTTGATTATCACTCGGTTTGACACTACCTGTGATTTGAATCGTGGCATCACAAGCCTCTTCAACGCTTCTAAACGCGCCTGAGCCTGTTCCTGCTAACAAAGCCGCTCCATACGCCGCGCCTTCGGTTGTGTTAACTGTGACAACTTCGGCATTCAAAATGTCAGCCAAAATTTGTCTCCAAATTGGGCTTCTGGCTCCACCACCAGTGACGCGCACTTGCGAAATATTTTTTAGCCCAGCACTTTTCATCAATTCAAAACTATCTCTCAACCCAAACGAAACACCTTCAAGCACGGCTTTGGTGAGATGTGGCAATGTATGGCGTATGGTCAAGCCGACAAAAGCAGCACGCGCTAGCGGGTCAGGATGAGGCGTGCGTTCGCCAGTAAGATATGGCAGGAAAAATAATCCATCACTGCCTGCTGGAATATTTTTTGTCGCATCAATCAATTTTTCATATTCAGCAGTTGGGGCAAACGTATCTCGATGCCAACGTAAACTTCCAGCGGCAGAAAGCATCACACCCATGAGGTGCCACTTATTTGGAACAGAATGACAAAAGGCATGTAGGCGACCATTTGGTTCAATGCTTGGCGAATCAGTGGTTGCAAACACAACACCTGATGTACCAAGACTAATTGAGACAACACCTGCGCGTACAGCACCTGTGCCAACAGCACTTGCGGCTTGGTCACCACCACCTGCAAAGACAGGAATGCCTGTGGGTAAACCAAGTTCTTTTGCAACTTCTTGAGTTAATTCACCAGTGCTTTCAATGCCTTCGTATGTTTTCGGTAAATATTCAGCGGGAATTTTGAATGTTGATAAAACTTCGGCAGACCAATCTCTTTTTGCAAGGTCAAACAAAATTGTGCCTGCACCATCGGCTTTATCCATTGCAAAACTATTTGTTAATTTATAACGAACATAATCTTTTGGCAAAAGAATATGACGTGCCTTCTTCCAAATTTCAGGTTCGTTTTTTTGCACCCACAAAATTTTTGGAGCCGTAAAACCAGTTAATGCGTCATTGCCTGTGATTTGAATTAACTTTTCTTTGCCAAGTTTTTGGCGCATATCATCACATTCGGCGGCAGTGCGTTGGTCATTCCATAAAATGGATGGGCGCAACACTTCGCCATTTTCATCCAACAACACCAAGCCGTGCATCTGACCTGTTAAACCAATTCCCTTAACAGTGTTTGCATCTATTTTTGTTTTACCCAAAACATCTTTTATGCTTTGTTTGGTTGCATCCCACCACAACAACGGACTTTGCTCACTCCATAATGGGTGAGGGGTTTCATAACCATATTCGTTCGAGGCTACACTCAATACATCGCCTTTTTCATTTATCAACAATGCTTTGGTTGCCGTGGTTGATGTGTCAATACCGATGAAGTGATTCATGTTTGCTCCGAATTAATTGACATAAATTGCTTCCTTTCCCTCATCCCCAGCCCTTCTCCCGTTGGAGAAGGAAGGCGATTCCCTCTCCCTTTGGGAGAGGGTAGGGTGAGGGCAAAATGCTTACTCCAAGTTTAATGAGGTAACAATTTCTTTTACAGAATTTTCATCTGTTAGTTTATCAACATCTTTATACAATTCCCACGTTTCAGTATGAGTTACCGATTCATTCGGTTTTAGTTTTGTAATCGGCGCGAGTGTTTCCAATTCCAAAAATTTGTCATTGCAATAACATTCGCTCGAACTTCCGAAATCATAATAATTCATATTGCTATGATACGTCGCGCGTTTCACAAACAAAGTTTTATGATTCCAATACGCCAACCAACCACGCGGGTTTGGAAAACCAATTTTGAAAGGCGTTTGCATTTCAGCACGAACCAAAATGTATTCATTCCCCCAAGTCACATGCGGGCTATTAATATCCGCGTAACTCCACAATGCCAGCGAACGATTTGGCAACATGCCAGCATCTTCTGTGATTTGTGGCAAAATCGCCACACCACCAGGCTTGAATTGCGTAATCGCCCAGGGTGCACATTCAACTTCCCAAAGATTTCGATTCGTCAATGTGTGGTGAATGATGACTTGTGGTTTATCTTCAATCAATTTGATTTCAATTGACTTTTCGATTCCTGTCTCTGCTTCAACCTGCTGACTGACCCTCAGGCTGTTTTTTTCGCCGACGATTTCTACAGGCTGGTCATCTAACACATACGTGCGTGGCATGTGTTCAGGTGAATGCCACAAGCGGTGACCACCATAGAAATGAAAATCTTTTCCATCAGGTCTAGTGGTGATGAAGTTTGGCAACTCTGCCAATAGATTTTCACCATCATTGAATCTTAATGAAATAATGCGCGGACCAATAGATTGAGTCACCAGTAAACTGATGTCTCCATTTTTTAATCCAACACATTCATAGCCAGAAAATTTTTGAGTCTGCATGACCTAACGAATACCAAGTAATAACTCAATTGTCAATTGGTCTAAGCGTTCATATTTCAAACCGCGTGCGCTGATGGCTGAACGGTCAAAAGAATGTGCGCGTAATGCTTTGGCTTTATCTGCTGAATATTTTCCAAAGAATTGATTCATAGAAGAATCTTCGGCATTAATTTCTGCCAAAATAGATTGAATCTCTTTATCTTTATTGAATTGTTCTGCTTTTTCTTTGAGAATTAAGTAAGTACGAATACATCCACGTGCGAAATCTTTCACGCCTTCGTAGTCTTCGGTTCTGTAAGCATGAGCATCAAAATGACGTGGGTTATCATATTTATTATCTTCTAGTAGTTTAACTAAGAAGAAAGCACTCTTGATATTTGATGCACCAAAACGGAAGTCTTGGTCGTAACGTCCAAAGGCTTGGTCATTCAAGTCAATGTGGAATAATTTTCCTGCTTCTAATGCTTGCGCCACACCATGCACAAAATTTAATCCAGCCATGTGTTCGTGCGCCACTTCTGGATTCACACCCACCATTTCAGGATGGTCTAATGTTTCGATAAATGCCAACATGTGACCCGTTGTGGAGTTATAAATATCACCGCGTGGTTCGTTGGGCTTGGCTTCAAGTGCAAATTTCAAATCATATTTTTTATCTATCACATATTCACACAAGAAGTTCATGGCTTCGCGTGAGCGTTTGATGGCATCAATGGGATTTTTATTTGAGTCAGTCTCTGTGCCTTCGCGCCCACCCCAAAAGACATACGTCTTTGCGCCAAACTCTACTCCTAAATCAATAGCATTCATTGTCTTTTGCAAAGCATAGGCACGGACTTTTGAATCGTTGGATGTAAACGCACCATCTTTGAAGATTGGCTCACTAAATAAATTTGTTGTTGCCATTGGCACAATAATGCCTGTTTCATCTAATGCTTTGCGAAAATCTTTTTTAATGGCAACTGCTTCAGAAGCAGTTGCATCAATCGGAATCAAATCATTGTCATGGAAGTTGACACCATACGCGCCAACTTCACCTAACAGACGAACTAAATCGGCTGGTGATTTACCTTCACGAACGGGTCCACCAAATGGGTCACGACCAATGTTGCCGACTGTCCATAAGCCGAATGTAAATTTGTTTTCTGGTTTAGGGGTGTAATTAGACATGTTAGTCTCCTTGAATAAAGTTTCCCTTTGGCACTCCCCTCTTTTCCAGAAGAGGGGAGTGCACTGAGGAGGGAGAAAGATATGAAAAACTGCTTATTGAATTTCAAATTTTGCAATTAATGGTTTGGGTGCACCTAAGTCTTGACCGCGTTTGCTTGGTGAACAACCGCCGATTTCTAAGCGAAATTCACCGGGTTCAAGAGTCAATTTGCCATCGTCATTGATGAAAGACATCATTTCAGGCGTGAGCGTAAATTTGATAGTATGGCTTTCACCTGCTTTGAGTTCGACTCTTTCAAATCCGATGAGATGATGTAATGGAACAATGGTCGAGGCTTGCAGGTCGCTGAGGTAAAACTGAACAACTTCGGCAGAGTCTGAAGCGCCACTGTTTTTTAGAGTCAGGCTGAGGTGAAGTGAATCTCCGAGAGCAATTTTTTCTTTATCTAATTTCAAATCAGAATATTCAAAATTGCTATAACTTAATCCGAATCCAAATGGATACAAAGGTTCTTGCGTCATATAACGATAAGTGCGACCGTTCATGCTGTAATCATCAAAAGCGGGGAGTTGCTCTAATGATTTTGGAAATGTAATTGGAAGTTTGCCGCTGGGTGAAACATCGCCAAACAAAACATCTGCAATGGCTCTGCCACCTTCCATGCCCGGATACCAAACGAAAAGAATTGCATCAACCATATCTTCCACTTCGCCTAATGCAATTGGACTTCCACCTGTTAGCACCAAAACAATTCTGACTCCGTGTATAGAAAGTTCTTTGATGTAATCAATTTGACTCTGTGGTAAAGAAATACTTTCTCTATCGCCATTGTGTGGAGAAAGAATCGATTCGCCTTCTTCACCTTCAAGGAATGAATTGATGCCTGCACATACAATGGCAAAGTCTGCGCTTTGTGCCATTTGTGGCGCCCAAGTATGTTGAATTTCGCGCGGATGTTTGATGTTTGCACCAGCGGTATATTCCATGCCCATGCCTTCGGGAATGCGCCCGGTAATGCCTTCAAGAATCGTAATCATCTTTTCATTGAAGCCATAATAATTTCCGAGCAGAACTTCCATGCTGGCGGCGGTTGGACCAGTGACATAAATCTTTTTTGTAGATGGTTTGATGGGAAGAATATTGTCTTTATTTTTTAATAACACAACCGATTGGGTTGCTGTTTTATATGCCAAATCACGATGTTCTTTGGAAGCAACAATCTCAGGCGAGATAGATGCAAAGGGAACATCTTCTTGTGGGTCGAACATACCGAGTTTGAAGCGTGTACCCAATGTCCGTTCAAGTGAACGGTCAACATCGGCTTCGGTGATTAATCCACGATTGATGGCTTCTGGAATTTCATTGAAGACGTGGTCACAGCCCAAATCACAGCCACGTTGTAAAGCCAGTGCCGCTGATTCAGCCGCATCTTTCGTGACTTTGTGATTGAGGTGAAAATCGGATAACGCCATACAATCTGAAACAACGTGACCTTCAAAGCCCCATTCGCCACGCAGAATATCATCTAACAATAATTTGCTAGCACAACACACTTCGCCTAAGGTGCGATTATATGCACCCATGACAGATTCAACTTTTGCTTCGGTCACTAATTTTTTGAAAGCGGGTAAGTAAGTATCATATAACTCTCGTTTTGTGACGATAGCATTGAATGTGTGTCTATCTTTTTCAGGTCCAGAATGAACCGCATAATGTTTTGCACATGCCGCCGCTTTGAGATATTTTGGGTCATCGCCTTGCAAACCTTTTACAAATTCAGTCGCCATCTCGCCTGTTAAGAATGGGTCTTCGCCCCAAGTTTCTTGTCCGCGACCCCAGCGAGGGTCTCGAAAAATATTTACATTTGGTGACCAGAAGGTGAGCCCTTGATATTGCTGTGTGTAGCCATTGCGTTTTAATGCAGTGTGATATTTAGCACGTCCCTCATCACTAATAACAGAAGCAACTTTGTGAATCAATTCTTTATTCCAAGTTGCCGCCATGCCAATCGCTTGCGGAAAGACAGTTGCACGTCCGTTACGAGCTACGCCATGCAAAGCCTCACTCCAATAGTTATAGGCAGGGATGTTCAAACGTGGAATGCTATGGGCAGGATGATTCATCAAGCCGACTTTTTCTTCCAATGTCATGCGGCTGATTAAATCTTTCACACGCTCTTTCAATGGGCGAGAAGTATCTAAATATAAAAGTTGTTCTGACTCAACAGTTTTCATTTATACATTTTCCTGAATTTTATCTTGATACCATTTGGCACTAGACTTTAATATGCGTTTTTGTGTTTTATAGTCCACATACACAATGCCAAAGCGTTTTGAATAACCAAATCCCCATTCAAAATTATCTAATAATGACCAAACAAAATATCCATGCACAGGCACGCCAACTTGAATGGCTTTATGGACACTTTCTAAATGCGTCTGAATGTAAGACACACGCGATGGGTCATGCACTTCGCCATTACCATTTACTTCATCTGGGAATGCGGCACCGTTTTCAGTAATATAAATAGAAGGGAAGTTATATTCAAAGTGTAAACGTCCTAACAAATCATATAAACTTTGTGGGTACACTTCCCAATCCATTTCAGTGATTTGACCTTCACGAAATACTGTTTGTGGAAGATTTTCTTTTTCAGGTACAACTTGTGAACGAGCAATATTGCGAGTGTAGTAATTGACTCCTAAAAAGTCAATCGGAACTTCAATCTCTTCCATATCACCTTGTTGGACAAAACTCATGTCTTTGTTATATGACTTGACCATATCTTCTGGGTATCCGCGACTAGAAATTGGGTCTAAGAACCAACGGTTAACATAACCATCTTCCCAAAATGCGGCTTTTTTATCTGCAATGCTAGGGGAAGCAGGCACTTTGGGAGTTAAATTCAAAGTAATACCTACATTTGCATCTTTTACATTATTTCTGATGACAGGCACACTGCGTCCATGAGATAAAAGCAGATGGTGAGAAGCAACTATCGCCTCGTCTTGACTCGTGTGACCGGGTGCATGACGACCATCTTGATATCCAACAAACGCGCTCACCCACGGTTCATTTAATGTAATCCAATCTTTTACGCGATCACCCAAAGCGCGCGTGATAATGTCTGTATATTCAACAAACGCATCCACAACCATGCGAGCAGTCCAACCACCTTTATCTTGCAAGGCTTGTGGCAAATCCCAATGATACAAAGTAGCAAACGGACGAATTCCCACTTCCAATAATTCATCCACAAGTTTGCTATAAAAATCAATACCTGCTTCGTTGATGCTACCCGTACCACTCGGCAAAATACGGGGCCAAGCAATTGAAAAACGATAGGCTTTTAAGCCAAGCCCTTTCATTAACTTAATATCATCACGCCAAAGATGATAATGATTACAAGCCACATCACCTGTATCACCATCTAATGTTTTGCCCGGCGTATGGCTAAAACGGTCCCAAATACTTTCACCTCTGCCATCTTCATTCCACGCACCTTCAATTTGATAGGATGCCGTTGCCGCACCCCAAATAAAATCTTTTGGGAATTTCTTATTGTTATCAGTCACGATAATTTCCTCTATTCACCTAAGTATGCAATCACATTTATATTTTTATTTTTTTCAGATGAAAACGGGATAACTGACCCCTCTATCCGCTTCCCATCTACTTCTAGTTGTATTTTGTTTCCTGAGCCTTTTCTTTTCACTTCAATATCGTATTGCACATCTCGAAAAATTCGTGTGGCTTTGAAGCCTTCCCAATTGGAAGGAATCACTGGCTCTACTTGCAAACCTGAATACGTCGGGCGGATTCCTAAAATCCATTGCGTAATGGCAACATAATTCCATGCCGCTGTACCAGTGAGCCATGAATTTTTTGCTTCGCCATGCGTGTGCGCATCTCGACCAGCAATCATTTGTGCATAAACATAAGGTTCGCATTTATGTAATTCACTAATCTCTTCACGCTTCGATGGATTGATGCGTAAATAATAATCATGTGCTTTATCACCACGTCCGACTTTTGTTTCAGCAATCATCATCCATGGGTTGGTATGGCAAAAAATCCCTGCATTTTCTTTATAGCCTGGCGGATAAGATGAAATTTCACCCAAGTGCAAATGATATTTGCTAAAAGCAGGTTGTTGCAAAATGATTCCGTGTGGTGTAGCCAAATGTTTTTCAACAGAATCTAATGCTTGAATGGCACGCCCATCTTCAACACCCAAGCCGCCCATCACACACATGCCTTGTGGCTCAATAAAGATTTTTCCTTCTTCATTTTCTTGTGAGCCTAATACATTTCCAAAATCATCATAAGCACGGCGGAACCAAGCCCCATCCCAACCTGCAGACCAAACTGCTTTTTCCATTTCACAAGCGGCTTCACGATAAAAATTTGCAGGTTTAATGTTTACAGTTGCAACCTGCAAATAATTATCAACAAGTTCAGCCATTTCTTTTGTCGCTAAAACGAATAGACCAGCAATGAAAACACTCTCGGCAACTTTACCGTCTTTATTTGTAGTAGTTTGAAAAGACTGACCAGGTGTATCTGAAAAACAATTTAGGTTTAAGCAATCGTTCCAATCTGCACGACCGATTAAAGGTAATCCATGTGAACCCAAACGATCAAGAGTATATTGAATCGAACGTTCTAAATGACAATACAATGGCTCTTCAGAACCTGCTTGATTATCGTAAGGCACTGCTTCATTTAAGATTCCCCAATCACCAGTTTCTTTCAAATAAGCAGAAACCGCTAACACTAACCACAAAGGGTCATCATTGAAATTACCGCCAATATCATTATTGCCGCGTTTTGTTAGTGGTTGATATTGATGATACGCTCCACCTGTGGGTAATTGTGTTGCGGCTAAATCTAAAATTCTTTGGCGTGCCCGTTCAGGAATCATGTGCGTGAAGCCAAGCAAATCTTGATTCGAGTCACGAAAGCCCATGCCACGCCCAATGCCTGATTCAAAATACGAAGCCGAGCGCGACATATTAAAAGTAATCATCACCTGATACGCATTCCAAATATTGACCATACGATTAGTATGCTGGTCAGGTGTAGTCACTTCAAACTTTTTCAACAAAACATCCCAATGTTTTTTCAAAGACTGAAACGCTTCTTCCACAACATCTGCTTGCAGATATTTTTTGATAGTGGGTAAAACCAAACTTTTATTTATGATTTGTGAATTAGGCGGGTCAAATTTTTTATCTTTTGGGTTTTCGTGATAGCCCAAAATAAAAATGATTTTTTTCTGTTCCCCCGCTTCCAATTTGACTTTGACATGTTGTGCCGCAATCGGTTGCCAACCATGCGCTTCAGAATTTGATGTTTGACCTGCTTCTACAGCCTGAGGCGAATCCCAGCCTCGATATGGTCCTAAAAATGATTCGCGTTGTGTGTCATAACCAGTTAATGGTTCGGAACAGGCAAAATAAGCAAAATGGTCACGGCGTTCACGATATTCTGTTTTGTGATAAATCACTTCATCTACAACTTCAACTTGACCAATTGAATAATTGCGTTGGAAGTTGGAGGCATCATCCATTGCGTCCCATAAGTTAAACTCAATGGCTGAAAAAACAGAAATGTTTGCGGTTTTATTGCGATGATTGGTAAGTGTCACTTCCCAAATTTCAAGGTTTTGACCAAGTGGAACAAAATATCGCGTGGAAGATTGAATGCCATTTCTTTCTGAGGTGATAATGGAATATCCCATCCCATGACGGCACTCGTATTTATCTAGCGGTGTGCGAGTCGGTTGCCAACTTGGCGACCAAAATGCAGGTCCAGTATGAGGCGTTGATTGTTCATCATCACGTAAATAAATGTAGCGTCCACCTGCATCGAGTGGTGCATTGTTATAGCGATAACGGGTGAGGCGTCTTAGGCGTGCATCTTGATAAAAAGAATATCCGCCTGCTGTATTGGAAATAATCCCAAAATATTCCTCAGACCCAAGATAGTTTATCCACGGTAAGGGAGTGTTTGGTTGTTGAATAACATATTCACGATTTGCATCGTCAAAGTAGCCATAGCGCATGTGGTCAGTGTTAACCTCTGTTATTCTTTCACTGCGCCCATAGCAATACCGCTGACGATGTAGCGTGAAAAAATGGCATACATAATAATGACTGGAACAACTGTCATTGCCAAGCCGAGATAAATTGCGCCGTATTCTGTGCGGTAGACATCACCGCGTAAACTTCTTACTAACATTGGGAGTGTGTATTTTTCTACCGAAGTAATTAAGATAAAAGGGGTAAAGAAGTTGTTCCACGAACCTACGAATGCAAATATACCTAAGGTCACTGCACCTGGCACTGCCAACGGCAGCATAATGGAATGGAAAATTTTAAGTTCGCTAGCACCATCAATACGTGCCGCATCAATTAAATCTTGAATCAGCATTGATTCAAAATATTGTTTACTAAAGAAGACACCGCCTGCGTTTGCAATTAAGGGCAAAATCAGTGCGGCGTAGTTATCGGTCAACCCCAATCTCGACATATATTGGAAAAAGCCAATAATGGTGAGTTGGGTTGGTATCATTACCAATACTAAGATGAAATTTGAAAATGTTTGTCTGCCTTTGAAGTTATATACAACGATTCCGTATGCCGTCAGCATAGAAAAATAAACAGTTACGAGGGTAGATACTGCCGCTAAATAGAAGCTATTGGTAAACCCTCTTACCATGTTAAGACCTCTATTTTGTAAAACATTATAGTTATCAACCAAATGTGTGCTAGGTAGCAAACTTAAACCTTGTTGAATTTCTACAGTTGAACGCGTAGCATTCACGAGTAATATCCAAATAGGTACAACAATAAGGATGAGTAGGAAAATCAAAACAATGTATACAAAAAATCGTATTAAAGAAGTGTTGAATTTGTAATTATTTATCATAGTAACCTACTTTGTTTCACTCTTCTTAGTAAACCAACTTCTTTTTGGTTTACTAGAAACGGTATCATCTTTATCACGTAAGACGAAAAAGATTCCCAATGCACAAATTGTTGTCATAATAAAAGTTAAAACTGCTACTGCTGATGCGGCACCAATATGACCTCGGCTACTTGCAAATTTCATATACATGAGGATGTTGTTCGTCATAATTGAATTACTCGGCGCGCCTCTTCCATCGGTCAACAGGTACGGAATATCAAACATTTGCATACCTCCTACCAGAGACGTGACGAAAATAAAAATCAAGATTGGTTTAAGTAAGGGAAGCGTGATGCGTCTAAACATTTGCGCGGCACTTGCACCATCTACCATTGCCGCTTCATATAAATGAACGGGAATAGAAGTCATACCTGCCATTACAATAATGATTGTTTGTCCAAACCACATCCACCACTGAATAAATATAACGACTGCTCGTGTTATCTCAACATTTTGCAAGTAATGTACCGCTTCGACTTGATATCCAACTCTAACCAAGAATTGGTTGATGGGTCCATAAAAAGAAAAGAAGCTATTGAACAAAGCGGCAATCACAACAGGAATTAAAAGATTGGGCAAGTAAAAAATAGCTCTCCAAATACCTACGCCTTTAATTTTTAGGCGATTATTTGTAAACCAAGCAGATAACAAAAGTGCTACACCGATTTGGGGGATAAAGTTTAACAACCAAATCAGCCATGTGTTGCCAAGTGCTTTCAAAAAGAGTTGGTCGGCGAATAGGACTGTAAAATTTTGCAATCCTATATATTCCCCTTTTCTTGTCATCAGGGTGTAATCTGTAAGACTAAGTGATAGTGTATTGTAGAGCGGATACAACCCGAAAATGAGGAATGCGATAATAAATGGGGCAATGAAAAAATACCCATAATAATTTCGATTGATTTTTGTAAACTTCATCACATCTCCTTTTGAAAAGCAAGGTTTGCGTGGGTTAGCAAATTTGCTAACCCACGCAACTTTATATCAAATACTACTTATATTATTGGGGAGGTTCAGGGATAACTAAATCCGGGAACTCACTTCGAACAACGTCTAACCATTGTTTCCACATGGTGGCTTTATCAATTTCGCCGTTCAAATATTGGTCACGGGCACTTTGAAGTGCGCGTTGAATGGCATCATCAGAACCAGTTAATAAAGCACCGTTTACATTTGGTGCGGCTAAAGAGAAGGCTTCATAGTTGTTTTGACCACCAAGCCATTCATATAATGGAGAACCATCAAATGAAGAGGTAATCTTTTCCACTACCACTTGGCTGGAAACAAAGTCACCAGCGGCTTGTGATTGACCATCTGCGATGGTTGGGTCAATGGCTTTGAGGTATTCATTGGTGTAAACACCAGTTGCCCAGTTGGTGAGGTTTTCTTCATTGAGAGCAACGAAAGCAACAAATTGTTTTGCCAAATCTAAGTTCTTGCTATCAGCCATTGCGCCAACCCATGTACCACCCCATTGATAGGCGAGAGGACCGTTAATCATTGCCCAGTCACCACCAGTGTCGCCAGAGTTTGGAATCAACACGTATGGTAAGCCCCAAGTGGGTAAGAAGTAGCTAAATACTTTCTTCGGTTGACCATCAGCACCAACCAAGGAATCGTTCATGCCTGCGAACCAACCTTCACTCCATTGGTTTGCTTGTGATTCGTAGCCGTTATCGCGCATCAATTTGGCGAAATCAATATAGGCTTCCACTTGTGGGTCAATGACTAATGCACCATCAACAATCCATGGTTGAGCACGATTAGCGAGGAATGGATTGAACAACTCACCAGATGTACCAACGGTGAAGTAGTTTGGATTACATTGCTTAATGGTTTCGGCAACTTCAAGGAATGATTCAATATCGTTGACCAAAGCTTGTACTTCAGCTGGGTCATCGGTACCGAGACATTCTGTTGCAATACTGCGGCGATAGAAGAATGCACCTGGTGTAGCTTGATAGGAATAGGCTTTGGTTACACCTTCATGAGTACCTACTTCAACAACCGAAGGATAGGTTTGTAATTCTTCTGCTAAGGGGAGTAAATCACCTAAATCAGCAAGGAAATCGGCTTCTACCCATTCTTTTACAAATGCGGCTTCTAAAGCGACTACATCAGGTACATCGGCAGTACCAATTGCGGCTTTGATTTTTGTTTGATATTCACCTGCATCCATTGGAATCATGGTGAATTGAACATCTACATCTGGATTTTGACCTTCAAAAGCAACGGCCATGGTCAAAATTTCGTTGGTGAAAGACCAAACTTTGAGAACTTGTTTTTCACCGCCAGTGCTTGCACTTCCGCCACTGTCAGATGAACCGCCAGAACCACTGCCAGAGTCAGCAGGTGCATCTGTTTCAGGAGCACCACCACCGCAGGCGGCCAGTACCATACTGGCTATCATCAATAAACTTAAGATTGTTAAAAGTGACTTACGCATTTTCTTCTCCTTCTTATCTATTTTTTATGAGTTATACTAATTCTGTGCGGAGCCATCTCCACACATTGGTGCAGGTCTTCCTTCTTCGCAAAAGGTTTGGAAGGCCTGCTATTTAATTTTTATCTTGCGCAACAAACCACCTCCTTTATATTTGCCGGTATCGTTACCGACATGGATAAAAAATATAACGTGCACTTCCTTACTCAATGAACAGGCTCCAATGCTCGGCATGAAGTGCGTTCCACAAGTCTAGTTGGCATTTTATGTACTTGAACATCTAACTTTTCATTATTAACCATTTTGATGAGCATTTGCGTGGCGATGTATCCCATCTCGGAAAGGAATTGGTCAACAGTAGTAAGCCCTACGAATTTTGCTTCAGAAATATTATCAAACCCTACTACCGATAAATCTTCTGGAATTCGTAGCCCGAGTTCTTCTGCGGCTTGAAAAGCACCTAATGCGGCTTGGTCGTTGGCGGCAAAAATGGCAGTGGGTGGATTGTTTGATTTTAGTAATTGAAGCGTTGAGATATAACCAGATTTTGTAGTAAAGTCCCCCGGAATAATTAAACTTTCATCTATCGTAATTCCTGCTTCTTTAAGTGCATCTTTATACCCCTGTAAGCGTCTTTCGGCACTAGCAATCTCAGGTCTCCCGCAGACAAAGCCGATACGTTGATGTCCTAAATTTAGGAGATAGTTCATTACGTCTAATGCACCTTGATAATTTGTACCTTGTACGGAGGGGTATCTGGGATTAATAATATGCGGGTCAACTGCAATGATGGGGGCATCTGTAATAAATTCTGCGGCGGCACTTGCCACAATAAGAACCCCATCAGTCAGGGAGTTATTTAAGAGGGATACATAATGTTGCTCGTGTAAAACTGCACCAGATTTATGGACATCCCCCATAGTGTAGACGAGTAAATCAAATTTTGATTCGGCAATGGCGCGATTGATGCCCTTCATCACTTCGATAGAGTAGGGGAAGCCGATATCCGGTACAACCAAACCAAGCAAATCTTTTCGGCGACTTCGCATACTGCGCGCCGCAAGGTTAGAGGTGTATCCTAATTTACTAATAACGCCGAGAATTTTTTCCTGCGTTTCTCCCGCTACATCTGCTTTACCGTTTAACACGCGCGAAACTGTAGAAACAGACACGCCTGCTTTCTTTGCAACATCCTGGATAGTGACCGTACGTTTTTTGGTTGGCATATCAGTATTTTTTGTTGCGTATAGAGAACGATACCGGTATCGTTACCGATTTAACGCATTATACATAGAATAAAATTAAAGTCAACTATTTTAAGATTAGAATTTTTGCTATTCCCCAAAAGAATAATTTTCTTTGTTGTTGAATCAGTTCATTAATTTGCGTATAGCCAAATTAGGGTTCGATATTCTCATCATCTTCAAAATCAAAATTATCTTCAATAGTGCCAAAGCTTTTCCACGAGTCATCTATCAAGTCATTTGGGTTATATTTTTTAGGAATGCTCGGCGGGGGAATATTTCGTGTGAACTTATGCGTTTGAATCGTATCCTCAATCATTTGATTGGTGGTTTCATCTTTATCACGTAATCTTTCCAAACGCTTAACTTGCCTTTTTGCCCAATCTGGCAATTCGCCAGGTTTGCCATCGTCTTTGTCTAAAAAGCTCCAATCAACAACCGTTTTGATTGGGAGTTCTTTTTTATTCGGAATAGATGTTTCAAAAAGAGCGGATAATTTTTTATCAATGCTTGGTTTGTATGGGGCAATTCGTTCTTTTTGATTTTCATTTCTAGCCATCTGAATATAGTCTTTTGTTTTTGGCGCGTTTGGATTAATCGAATCCATCATACGGTCATAACGAGAGCCGTCTCCTGCTGGTGGAATCCATGGGATGCGGTGAGCGTTATCGCGCCATCAAATGACTTCGGCAAGCAACCTTCTTCCCTCTTTGTGATTGAAGCGTGAGCATAATTCGCCTAAAGATTCTGCTACATCGGCGAAGAAACCTAAATCGGCGTACTGCCAGCCAATCCAGAATAATGTTTCTGGAACATCTTTGGTTTGCTTAATGGCTTCTGAAAATATTGACCAAGCATAATCGGTGCATTCTTCATCTCCTAAACAATATGCGCCGAGCAATTCTAACTTTCCGTCTTCTAAAATTTTTCGCACATCTTTCGGTCCGCCTCTATCCATTTTCATTTCATACTTTCCATCCCATCGACTCATAAATCGATAAGACAACGCTAGCCTACGCCGTTGTTGCCACGGTCTATCATCCCATTCATCAATATTTTGTTGAATGGCGACGCGATTTTCATAGACTGTCCATTCGTCGCAAAATAATTCATAGACTAATTCTTTCGCTTCTTCACAATTTGGAAAATCCGCTAAGATATCAAAGCACAATGCCGCCGCATCGGCTTGATGCACTTGCCATTGACCATCTTCTTTGGCTTGCGCTAATGTTTTGTAAACATAATCAGGATATTGAGTCATGCTTTTAATAAACCAACGCTTTTTGTGAATTGACATTGAGTATATCAAAACAAAAACGTCTTGCTTTAGCAAGACGTTTATTACAAAAAAACGCTACCTAAAAATTACCCAGCCACTGCAGGTCTAAACTTATACCCATACACAATCAAACCGCGTTCATCGCCGTCGTTGCGCATCTTACGAGTCACCATTTCAACGGGCATACCGATTTGCACAGCATCATTATCAACATCGGTTAACTGTGCCGTAATCATCGGACCTTCTTGCAACTTCACCAACGCTACAGTGTAAGGTGCGTTTGCATCAAAACCAGCGGGCGCTTCATGCACCGTTGTAAACGAATACACCTCGCCCTTGCCGCTGAAGGTAAACAAATCTTTCGCTTCATCGCCACAGTTTGGACATACGTCGCGAGGCGGAAAAATTTTATAATCACAATGAGGGCAAACTTCACCGACTAAACCGTATCGTTGTTTTTTCAATCGCCAATGTCTTGGAATTTCCATAATTGCTTCCTTTCGTCATTTGTAATTTTATGCACAGACTCTATCAAACCCTATCAGGATTGATGAATGCGCGTAGGCAATTTTAGATATAAACCCGCTTCATGCTTGACCTCAACCTGTTTCGCTTCGAGATTCTTTTTATTTAACTTATAATCACCACTTCAAAAGGAAACCATGAGCCTACTTTCTCGAACATTCATTTTTATTGCCAAGCTAGCAAAACTATCTGAACGTGTAAATTACAAAACCCCCAAACGAAATACGCAAGAGTTTGCGCCATCTAAATTAAATAAAAAATTGCAAACGGACGAATGGTTTATCGAAGGGCATCAAGTAATAACGATTTCACCGCCCGAAATGACCAATCATCATATTATCTTTTTGCATGGTGGCGCGTATGTGATTGAAGGTCAAGATGTTCATCGAAAACTTGCCGAACTTTTTGCATTGGAACATGGCTTCAAAGTTACATACATTGAATATCCACTTGCGCCTGAAAAAAGCGTGATTGATACACATCGAGTTGTGATTCAAGCCTATAAAGAAATTACAGCCAAGAACCTGACTGATAAATTTTATTTCTTCGGCGACTCGGCAGGTGGGGGATTAGCCATTGCTTTGCTACAAGTTTTTCGTGAACAAAATATTACGCTTTTTCCAATTCACACTACCGTTGTCTCTCCATGGTTGGATGTAACTATGAGCAATGAACGTATCAGCGAATTTGAAAAGAAAGACGCAATTCTTTCACTCAAGAATCTAAAAGAAGCATGTGCAATGTATGCTGGTGACATTGACGCGAAAAACCCAATCGTTTCGCCTATGTTTGGCTCAACAGAAAATCTCGGCTCAATCTTGATGTTTGTTGGCACGCACGAAGTATTTTTTCCCGATTGCGTAGAATTTGCTGAAAAATTAAAACAAGCAAATGGCACATATGCCGAACTTATCATTGGTGAAGAGTTATTTCACGATTGGGTGGTTGTTCCATTACCTGAATCAATGAATACAATAAAAACAATCGTTAATTTTTTCAAATCATGAAGATTTTGTTAATCAATCAAGCCTTCGTCTCGCCAGATGAGCCTGGTCACACCCGCCACTTTGAAATGGCGAAATTTTTGCAAACTCGCGGACATGAACTCGTCATCGTCGCCAGTGACTTAAATTACCAAACGGGTAAACGCACCGTTGAACGAAAAGGAATTTTTGCTGAACAAAATATTGAAGGCATAAAAATTTTACGTTCGTATATTTTCCCTGCTTTGCATCGCAGTTATTTTTGGCGGGTGATTTCATTCTTTAGTTTCATGTTCTCTTCGATTTACACAGCACTTCAAATCAAAGATGTGGATCTGATTCTCGGCACAACTCCTCCAATTTTTCAAGCAGTTTCGGCTTGGTTCGTGGCATGGATTCGTCGTAAGCCATTTTTATTGGAAGTCCGTGACCTGTGGCCCGAGTTTGGCGTGAGCATGGGCGTATTAAAAAATCCGCTTGTAATTTTATTAGCACGTTGGCTTGAAAAGTTTTTATACAATCGTGCCACTCATATTTTAGTGAACTCTCCTGCTTATAAAGAATACATGATTAACAAAGACGTGCCAGAAAATAAAATTACTTACATTCCCTACGGCACAGATATTGACATGTTCAATCCAAGCATTGATGGCTCATCTATTCGTAAAGAATTAAAACTAGAAGATAAATTTATTGTTTTATACGCTGGTGCCTTGGGACAAGCCAACGATATTGACACGATTCTCCGCGCGGCTGAACGCTTGAAGCAGTACGACAAAATTTATTTTGTCCTGTTTGGTGATGGCAAAGAACGTGAGCGGTTACAAAACAAAGCCAATCAAATGAAATTATCGAATGTGATTTTTGCAGGTGTGAGACCTAAAAAAGAAATGCCACAGGTGATTGCATCTGCAGATGTTTGTTTGGCTATCCTTCAAGATATTTCCATGTTTCGGACAACATACCCTAACAAAGTATTTGACTACATGGCGGCTGGATGTGCAATGGTTCTAGTAATTGATGGCATCACCCGCGAATTGATTGAGTCTTCTTATGGCGGAGTCTTTGTGCAACCGAATGATGATGAAGCACTTGCAAGCACAATCCTTGACCTTTCTCAAAATGCGGATATTGTTAAGCAAATGGGATTAAATGCTAGAGATTATTTAGTCAAGAATTTAGACAGACGTGATAAATTAAATGAAACTTTAGTTTTGCTTGAATCATTGCGAAAGAAAACCTAAACCACAAAGTAGCACAAAGGATCACAACGAAAAACCTTTGTGTTCCTTCGTGACCCTTTGTGGTAAAAATCTCTTATGAAAATCTTCGTCACAGGTGCTACTGGATTTACAGGATCAAGAGTTGTTCCTTTGTTATTAAAGGAAGGACATCAAGTACGTTGCCTATATCGCGCATCCAGTGACCGTTCATCGCTTCCTCAACCTGAGATTGAATGGGTAACAGGTGACTTGTCCGATTCAAAATCTTTATCCCAAGCTATGCAAGGCACTGATGCACTTGTCAACATTGCTTCGCTTGGATTTGGTCATGCGGATTCAATTATCACTGCCGCGAAAAATGCTGGGATTAAACGTGCGATTTTTATCAGCACAACGGCTATCTTTACAAAACTGAATGCACCGAGCAAAAAAATTCGCGTCGCCGCAGAATTGACCATTGAATCCAGCGGACTGAAATACACGATTCTTCGCCCGACCATGATTTATGGTAGCCCACGAGACAGAAACATGTGGCGACTGATTGGCTTCATGAAAATTTCCCCGATTGTTCCAATCTTCGGAGATGGAAAATATTTACAACAACCCATTTTTGTGGATGATGTTGCTCAAGCAGTGATAAATTGTTTAGCCAATGACACGATGATTGAAAAAAGTTATAACATTGCAGGTAAACAAGCTTTGACCTATAACCAAGTCATTGACACGATTGCAAATCAAATGAATAAGCGGATTTGGAAGATTCATATCCCATCCAAACCTGTGGTTGGCTTGCTGACTCTCTTCGAGAAAATCCGTATTCCATTTCCCATCAAAGCTGAGCAGGTGCTGAGATTAAATGAAGACAAGGCTTTTTCTTATGAAGAAGCAAGCAGAGATTTTGGGTTTAGTCCGCGAAGTTTTGAAGAAGGGATTAAGATAGAATATACTTATTAAGAATTAATAAAAAGTTTATTATCAATAAAGATTCTTTATTCCTTATATAAAAATATTTTTCAAGTAAAAACTGGTGGTAATTATGGAAAAAGATGATGAATATAAAGAAGAAACAAATGAAATTAGAAGTGGCAATGTTGATAAAAGCGTTTTAATTTCTGGTAATAATAACAAGGTTATTGTTAATGATAATAAACCTTCTCAAAATAAAAGCAAACTTTCTCCGCAAATCATTGTTGCGTTAATAGGCTTAATAGGAGTCTGTATTACTACGGTTGGAATAATAATTGTTGGTGTATTGCCCGAGTTGAAAGATTGGTTTAATCTTGGAAGAGACGAACAAAAAAATATTACTTTTCGAGTAACTGATATTAGTGGCTCTTCTATTTCGCAAGCAAAAGTGATTCTATTGGCTGGAGACGATGTCCTGCCGCCACAATTCACTGACAGCAGTGGATTTGCTAGATTTTTAGTGACTGAAACTAAAAACCTAAGAGTTTTTGTCGAGTCAAGTCAATATGAAATTTTTGATATGATAATTTCTGGCAATATTTTAGACACAATCGAAATTAGACTTGAGGTTAAGGATGTCAGTAGAAGAAGCGTCATTGTCAGGGTGTTAGACAGCGAAAAAAATGAACCCATAAATGGAGCAAAGGTTGTCCTTATTGCAAATGGAAACGTATATTCTCAATCTTCGGATTCAAACGGAATCACAAAGTTTGTAATTGGATTTCCGACAGATGAGATAGATGGCGATATTAGCGTGAGTTATAGTGGTTTTAATATTGAGCATCAAAGAGTAACATTACAGGCAGATAGGGTTCAAGATATTACTCTTAATAAAATAACAGGAGAACTAACTGTAAGTTTCACATCCCCCCAAGAGCCGTTTATCAATCCGACTCCGACAGAAATAGGTATCGAGACTGATAGGGTAAATGTTCCAGCAGGAGAATTTATCATGGGGGCATCTCAATCAATGCAATCAGAGATGTTAGATCTTTGTACTAATTGTGACCCTGTTTCCATTGAAGACCAATCCCCTCAACATAATGTTTATTTAGATAAATTTTGGATAGATAAGACTGAAGTAACGATTGGAAATTTTCAAATTTTTATTGAACAAGAAAATTATATAACCGATGCAGAGAAAAAAGGTTTTTCACTTATTTTTAATCCTTCAACAAAAAAATATAATACTACCTCTGGTGTAAATTGGAAAAAGCCTAATGGTTTAACAATTAATTTAAATCAATATAAAAACTACCCTGTAACTCATATAAGTTGGCAAGATGCTAAGGCTTATTGTGAATGGGCAGGTGGACGTTTACCTACTGAGGCAGAATGGGAAAAGGCTGCTAGAGGTACCGATGGGTGGTTTTTTCCCTGGGGAAATTCAATACCTAATAATAATTATCTAAATTTTGATTTGGAAAATCTGGGACCAGTTCCAGTTATGAGTTATGAAATTGGCATTAGTCAATATGGTGTTTATGATATGGCAGGTAATGTTTGGGAATGGGTTAATGATTGGTATTCAGAAAACTATAATCGAAGTGATACCGATAATCCAATAGGACCTTCTTCAGGAGTTGGTCATGTTTTGCGGGGTGGTTCATGGGCATCAGAATTACGAATTGAATTAGTAAATATAATGACAACATTTCGCTATTACAATAAACCTGATTTTACGAGTCCATTATTAGGATTTCGCTGTGCTTATGATAATAGCCAATAAACTCTCTTGGTATCTTTGTAAAAAATAAGACTTCATTCTCAATTACAATCATCCTTAATGTTTAATTACATCCTATTTTTCACTTTAACAATTTCTTCCTCTCTTTTCGTCTACCTCATCCACCATTACGCACACAAAAGACAAATCCTAGACCATCCCAACGAACGTAGTTCACACGTCATGCCCACGCCGCGTGGTGGGGGACTAGCAATCGTTATCATGGTAATAGGAACAGCTATCGCGTTAGTAAGAGAAGCGGATTTAAATCGTGCGTTAGTTTATATCGCCTGCGGCATCATGATCGCATTTTTAGGCTGGCGAGATGATGTCTCATCGCTTTCACCGAAAGTTCGTTTTATTGTGCAATCGCTCGTCGCCGCAATTTCAATTTATGTTTTAGGATATTTCAAATCTGTCACCATTCCATTATTTGGTGAATTGCAATTGGGCGTGGTCGGAATCATCATCACGTTTTTATGGATACTCGGTTTAACCAACGCCTATAATTTTATGGACGGCATTGACGGCATTGCAGGCGGTGTGGCGTTGGCGGGTGCATGTGCATGGATGTTCATTGCATCAAACATGGGTAACAATTTTGTGTTTTGGATTTCATTTGCAATTGCCGCGAGCAGTTTGGGTTTTCTGTTTCATAATTGGCAACCTGCAAAAATTTTTATGGGCGATGTTGCCAGCACATTTCTTGGTTATACGTTTGCAGTGTTGCCGTTGCTTTCTGCTGATGAAGGTGGCGACGCGCTCATGCTTGGCACGCTCATCATGTGGACGTTCATCATGGATGCAGGTGTGACGTTTATTCGCCGCGCCATCAAACGTGAAAATGTTTTTGCCGCGCATCGCACGCATTTGTATCAACGCCTCGTTGCTGGTGGATACAAACATGCGGCTATCAGTTTGCTTTATATTTTTCTGACGTTACTTGCAGGCTTGCTTTCGTATGCTTGGTCTTTGGGGCAAATTTATGCACCGCCATTAATCATTATTGGATTACCATTGATTTGGATTCTTCTATCTCGTTATGCCAAATCTTTAAAGAAGTAAACTGATTACTGACTACTGATCACTTTTCATTGCTCATGCTTACTAAGATAAAAAATCTCGCCTCTCTCTACCGTCAACTTGGTTTTCGTTGGTCAGCCTTTCGCCTTGCTTACGCCTTTCGCCTCCGCACTGGACTCATCCGCCTGCAAACTCCGCAATACAAATGGACTGACCGTCCATTAAATTTTTGGTTGAAAAAAAATATTCCATCAGATATTGAAGCTTATGCCCAATATCGAAAAAATAATTCCCCCAAATTTTTCTTTGACTCAAATGTAGGGGCGAGGTCATCTCGCCCAACTTGGAATACACAACCAGCAATTGACGAAACCGATAAACTTTTATCAGGCGAAATAAAATATTTTTCACATCAATTTCATAAGATAGGTTTCCCACCCAATTGGCATACTGACCCAGTCTCTAATCTCCAATCTCCAAAAAATAAACATTGGTCACAAATCACGGATGATTATGTCGTTGCGAGGAGTGGTGTGAAACACCACGACGAAGCAATCTCCCATTACAAGGAGGTTGCTTCGTCGCCAAAAAACAAAAGCGGCGACTCGCAACGACATGTTGACATCAAATTCATCTGGGAACCAAATCGCTTTGCATTTGTATACACCTTAGTCCGTGCTTATGCTGGTACTCAAGATGAAAAATATGCCCAAGCCTTCTGGACATTGATAGAAGATTGGGCAAAACATAATCCACCTAACACAGGTGCGAATTGGAAAGATGGTCAAGAAATTTCTTTGCGATTAATGGCGTGGGTATTCGGTTATTATGCATTTATCCATTCTCCATTAACCACACCACAACGTATTGCAGATTTCACGATTTTTGTCGCCGCCCAAGCCGAACGGATTTATAAAAATATTGATTATGCCATTTCCACCAAAAGCAACCACACCATCAGCGAAGCCTTTGGATTATGGATGATTAGTTTGCTTTTCCCTGAATTGAAAGATTCAGAAAAATATTTTTCGTTAGGTAAGAAGATTCTTGAAGAAGAAATCAAACAGATTTTTCCTGATGGTAGTTATTCGATGTACTCACTTAACTATCATCGCTTCATTCTGCATATATATCTTTACGCAATTCGTTTAGGAGAAATTAACCACTTTCCACTTTCTACAAACATAAAGCAATCAGTTTCGAAATCAATAGATTATCTCTCCCAACTGATTGACCCACAAACAGGTCAAATCCCATTTTATGGTTCAAATGATGGTGCATTGGTTTTGCCTTTGAATAATTGTGACTTCACAGATTTTCGTCCGTTGTTGCAATTGGGTTCATACATTACGAAAAAAGAATTGTTATTTGAATCAGGTGCATGGGATGAAGATATATTTTGGTTATGTGACCTCACCCCTAACCCCTCTCCTAAGAGGAGAGGGGAACGACTCTCTTCTCCCACTGGGAGAATGGCTGGGGATGAGGGAGGCACTTACATTCTAAAAAACACAAATAGCAAAGCCATCATCCATTGTAGAGACTTCAAATCCCGACCTTCACATGCAGACCAACTTCACCTTGATTTAGGGCTTGGAAATCAGAACATTGCGATTGATGCAGGCACATATTTATACAGCGGGGAAGGGCTTTGGCGAAACGGACTGGCTCACACGTCTGCTCATAATACTGTGATTGTAGATGACAAAGACCAAATGTCCATGGTCAGTCGTTTTACGTGGACGAATTGGTCAAAGGGAAAAGTTTTAGGACACAAAGAAAATCTTTGGCACGGCGAACATGATGGTTACAAGCCAGTAATTCATCAACGAAAAGTGATGTCACTTGACCTAGATCGTTGGTTGGTGATTGATACGCTCAATGCAAATGAATCTCATAACTATAAATTGCATTGGTTGCTGAGTGATTTTCCTTATGAGCAAAAATTAAATTCAATTTTGCTTTCTTTAGATTCAGTCAAATATAAAATGCAAATTGGAGTTGTTAACGGGAAAGGGGATTTGTCTTTAGTGCGTGCGGATGAAAATTCTACACGAGGCTGGCGGTCAAGATATTATGGACACAAAGAACCAGCGATTTCAGTGCAGTTAGAGACAAATCAAAATAATGCCACATTTTGGACATTCTTTGGGTTTGAAAATGATGAATTTGAGATTACAGAAAATGCTTTCAAGTTGAATAAACTGGTCACTGATTACTGATTACTGATTACTGTTCTCTTATTACTCTTTCTCGGTTAAGTAGTGGAGCAGAATCAAGCCTAAGCCAAGAAAAAGCGGAACGAAGCCACCCAGCATCCACGGTCCGAGACGAAGCGGATAATTATTTTCGTCAGCAACAAATCCAATTGTGTAAAGTCCAATCGAAAGCGCAATTCCAAGTGCAGTGATGACAATTCCCCATCTTAATAAACCTTTACTTGTTTTTTTTAATTCAGGTTTCGTCAAACCTTTTTCAGCCAATGCAATCGTTTCTTTGTAATTCATGTAACGGAGAAATGCTAGAAAACCAAAAATGATTGCGAGTATACCGAGAACACCAGCACAGGGGATAATATCATTCATGCGAAATCCTTTGCAAAAATTTAGGGCTTGGAATTCTCCAAGCCCTATTATTTTACTTGATGGCTGTGATTGTGATGTCGCCGCTGTTGGTGTGGACTGTGAGTAACGCCCCGCCTCCGTTCATTGTGCCAACTTGTTTGCTCTTTTCGGCATTTCCATCTAAGACGATGGTGATGGGAATGTTGGAACTGATATTACCGAAATCGGTTTTCAAATCTACATCAAGTTTTGAATCGGCGGGCAAGTTGATAGTGATTCCGCCAAAATCTGATTTGACATTGTGCGGACCTTCGCCTAGCGAACCGCTGAAGTTAATTGTGCCGCTGTTTGTTTTTACATCCAATGTAACGGATTGGGCGTTTTCAATTTTGATGTTACCAAAATCAGTATAGGCTTTGACTTTGCCTTTGGCACCGTTGATGTTAATGCCACCGCTGTTCGTATGTAAATCGTAAGCATTAGCTGTAGCTTGTACTAATTCAATATCGCCAAAATCATTGTCAATGATTAACTCATTGCGTACATTTACTTTGGTGACAGAAACTGTGCCGCTGTTTGTATCTATTTTTAGTGAAGCGGCAGAGCCGTTTTGGAAGTTTACATTTCCAAAATCAGATTTGGCAAATAATTCACCTGTAGCACGGACATTATTTAATGTAATCGTTCCACTATTGGAGGTGATGGAAATATCCTTGCCATTGACTTGCTCTAAAGTTATTTTTCCGAAATCAGTAGCGATGGTTACATCACCACTACCTGCATTGATAGAACGGAATTCAATTTCGCCGCTGTTTGTTTTAACATCTACTGCACCTTCAATATCAGTGACGCTGATATCACCAAAATCATTTTTGATGATGACGTTCCCATTCAGCCCAGAGACATCCACTATGCCAGAACTGGTTTTGATGTTTGCAACGGTATCATTCGGTACAGTGATGATAAAGTCAACGGTATTGATTCTGTTGCTAATATTCACAGAGCGAGGGACTTCATACCTGATGATAATTTTATTATCAACTTGCTCAATGATATATTGAATGGTCTTTACTTCTTCATCCGCGCGGGCTTGTGTAGAATCATAAGCAGTCTTAATAACTCTGACTTCAATCTCATCTACATCTGCGCCAGTGACTACAACTCTTCCAGACGCGCTTTCAATTTTCAAGTCTACGGGTTGTTCTGCGTCAAATTCCAATGTTTTGTTTTCTTCTAACACTGAGGGGATATGTTGACGGTCAAATGGATTATTGACATTGAAGTTATTGGCGAAGTAAATCACTGAGCCAATCCCAACGCATACCAATACCAATGCCGCTATCAACAATCCAATAATTACGGGTCTTTTCATTTTGTTGCTCCTTGTTGTATGATGTTTCTATTAGGTTTGACAGAAGAATCGAGAAAAAGTTTCAACCAAATACAATGTCTTTGCGAGGAGGGATGCGAAGCATCCTGACGAAGCAATCTCCAAATTAATTAGGAGGTTGCTTCGGGCAAAGAGCAAGAACGCCCTCGCAACGACATAACAAGTGAAACTTTTCCCAACTTTCCCTGTCTAACTTTTTAGAGCCTCTATGCCTACCGCCGAACAAATCCTGATTCAAAAAGCCCAAAAAGGCGACCACGATGCCTTTGCTTCATTAATCAATGAGCATCAAAAATACGTTTACAACTTGGCATTGCGTGTCGTCAAAGATGAAAACGAAGCATTGGATTTAACGCAAGAAACTTTTGTAAGAGCATGGACGGCTCTACCGAATTTCAAAGGTCAATCACAATTTCGCACATGGTTGTATCGCATCGTCACAAATCTTTGTTACAACCGTTTGCCAAATTTGCGAAAATCGCTCAATGATTTAGGTGATGATGTTATGGAAGATATTCCCCAATTTGATAATCCCGCTTCTGAAATTGAATCAAATGAGACTAGAAAATTTTTACATCAAGCCATAGATGAATTGGATAGTCAATACAAAATTTTGATAACGCTTCGCTATCAAAATGAATTGTCTTATGAAGAAATCGCCTCGACTCTTAACCTGCCACTGGGTACGGTTAAAACAGGCATTTTTCGTGCAAAGGAACAGCTTCGCAAAACCCTTGCACACTTGGAGGAATCATGGATAGCCGCCTAATACAAGATTCACAAATTGAAGACGCACTCAACCATTATCCGTTGGCAGACATGCCACATAGCATCACAAACAATGTCATGACTCGCATTCAAAAAGATGCGCGACCTCAACTTATCACATGGAATGATTTTGTTTTAAGTTTTGTGATTGCTTTATGTATTGGCGCATTGTATTTCACGGTATTAAATCTCCCGCCTATTATGTTAGCCAAAATAAAAATTCAAGGCATTTTGTTGTATCAAAGTTTTCTGGTCAATGCACGTTGGCTTTTACCGAATCTGTTTTTCGGTTTTGCGGCTTTACTTTCTGCGTTGACGATTCCGAGTTTGATAAAGATGACTAAGAGTGCGTCGCACCAAAGTTAACAAAATTGATTCTATCGTTTGAAAAATCTTGTTAATCAGTTTTATCTTATCGTAATGGTGCGACGCACCCACTCATTAATCTATTCTTTGTAATATATGACTCACTGCTGTTGATGCAGGACCACCTAACGATTGAATCAAACCAATCTTCGCATTGGCTATTTGATTCGCTTCAGCCTGACCTCGTAGTTGGATGACTGCATCTACTGCCTGATACACACCTGATGCGCCGCCTGCAAACCCGCGTGCTTTCATGCCGCCCATTGTCGCGCATGGGATTTTCCCCTTCAAACCAATTTCATTATCAGCGGCTAACTTCCAGCCTTTGCCTTTGATTGCGAATCCAACTGCTTCAAGTTGTAAGGCGGCATAGATTCCAAAAGTATCGTGATATTCAAAGAAATTAATTTTATCTAAAGTCAAACCTGCCTGCTTCATTGCTTTGCCTGCGGAAATTTGTGCTGTATCAAAATACAACATATCTTTTCTATCATGCAATGCCAACGTATCTGACGATGCGGCGGAGCCGATAATTTTCACGAGTGGGTGATGTTGAGGTTCAGCAACCAACTCGCGCCTAGTCAAAAGAAGCGCGGCGGCTCCATCTGCATTGGGAGCCATATCAAACATATTGAGTGGGTCACTGACCATTTCTGCTTTGGCATACGTCTCTGCTTTAATTGCTTTTCTAAACATCGCGTTTTTATTGGCAACACCATTTGCATGGGCGGTTAACGCAAAACCAGCGAAAGCATCTTTGGGAGTTTCATATTCATGGATGTATCTTTTCATCAACAATGCGGCTTGCGCGGCGGGAGTCATGCCTTGTATAGATTCAAAATCTGAATCACCTGTTGTGGCTAAAGCGGCATCCACACCTGAACCAACTTTGTCCGTAAATTTTTCAACGCCAACGACGAGTGCAACATCTACAAATCCGCTGGCGACGGCGAGATAACCTTGACGTAACGCCGCACCACCAGATGCACCTGCGGCTTCGATGGTGACGGCTTCAATGCCAAGCAATCCAGCATAATCAGCAAGCAATGCACCGAGATGTGCTTGATTTGAAAGATTCGGCGCAAGCATATTGCCAACAAATAATGATTGTGGTTTCAAACCGCCTGAATCTTTAACTGCATTTTGAATGGTGAGAAAGGCTAAATCTCTTAAACCAATATCCCAATGCTCGCCAACTTCTGTTTGACCTATTCCTGCAATAACGACTTCTGTCATGTTTTAATTTTGCCTCGGTGGTCGAGTAGCCGCGCTATTGTTCTTTGCGGTGTATCAAGACCACAACTTTCATGTATATATATTTAATTGCTGGTTTCGATACGCCCTTCGCAAAAATCGCTCAGGGCTACTCAACCAGCGGAGTTTTTACTTCATCGCCAACTTGCCACGATAACGGACATAGGTTGCATAATCAATTTCAGTTCTTCGTGAAATATATTCTTGGGTTTTGACAGCCAGACCTGCTCTCCCAGAAATTTTATCTGTGACGGTGATATCGAAAGCATCAGACCCTGCTCCACTTCCAAATGAAACGACGAGGATTCTGTCACCAGGTTGGGCTACGTCAAGAGTCGCGGTCAGTCCAATCATAGCGGCGCCGGCGTATGTATTTCCAATCACAGGCACTAAAAATCCAGGCTCAATTTGCTCCATCGAAAAACCAAGTTGACCCGCAACACGTTGCGGAAATTTTGTATTCGGTTGATGAAAGACTGCCCACTTGTAATCTTTGGCAGTGGTGCCTGCGGCTTGCATCAAATGCGTGGCGGCTTCGGTGATGTGTTTGAAGTAAGCAGGCTCGCCCGTAAAACGCATGCCATGTTCAGGATATTTTTGATATTCACGTCGCCAAAAATCTGGTGTGTCGGTGACGAACGAATATGAAAAATTAATTTGTGCCAGCGACTCTTCAGCAGGTCCCAAGATATATGCGCCACCGCCAGCACCCGCCGTGTATTCAAGCGCGTCGCCGGGCTTGCCTTGTGCAGTATCCATGCCAATTGCCATGGCGTAATGACCCATGCCTGAGCCGACCAAACCCATCGCGGCGACTAAAGCCTCTGTGCCGGCTTTGCATGCGAATTCCCAATCTGCGGCTTGCGTGTTTGGGACTGCACCAATCGCTTCAGCGACTAAGGTGGAAGTTGGTTTTACCGCGTAAGGGTGTGACTCACTCCCGACCCAGACTGCCCTTAAATCGGTTGGGTCAATTTGAGCACGTTTCATGGCATTACGCGCTGCTTCGATAGACATGGTAATCACATCTTCATCTAAGCCGGGCACAGCTTTCTCTTTGATTGGCATTCCGCTAGTTTTACCTGTCCATACACGCGCGACTTCTTTGGCGGGCAAACGGAATCTTGGCACATACGCGCCGTAACCGACAATGCCAACAGGTTTGGCAGGTTTAAGTAGGGTTGGGGAATGGGTGTGAGGAGTTGTCATTTTATTTTTTCTTTCTGCATTTAATAACAAGCAATTGATTTTAAACTTTCATCTAGTCTTTTTGCATGTGCAACTAATTTATCAAAATCATATTCTTCTTGACATACATTATATAATTCTATTACAGCAACTGCGGTGCATCTTGTGAAAAGCACTCGGATATCACAACCACTAATGCTAAAAACAGTAGATTTATCTCCAATGTTGGTAACCTCATATGGAATTATTCCTTCTTGAGATTCAACATGACTATAAATTTCATACATCTCACTTTGTTCATTAGTTGATGCGAATAAATAAACACTTAAAGTTCCAACTTCACTTCCGTTAACTGTTAATATATCCTGACTTTTTGCTCTAGCCGATTCATAGTAGTATGGATCTATTTCGGTAATATTCCCGGCAGTAAAACCATTAGGTAAATCATTATCTTGAATTAGAACAGGAGCAATGTCAACGTAACCTAGTCGCCAATATAAGTATTTTTCGCGCAGAAACGGTATGACTATACAAATAAATAGAATTAATCCAATTCCAATGCTAATTGCAACAACCCATTTATTTTTGAAATTAATGTTATTCATTTGTATACCAAAACTCTGACCTCAAACCTGCTTGCCTAAAAATCTTGCTCGGTGTGCGGACTAAAGTCCTTCCTCAGTGCATGGAAGCCCCGCGGGCTGATTGCGCCAGTCCACTTTAGTGGACTTTCACGAACTGAGGCAGGGATTTGATTCATCTTGCATACCAAAACTCTGACCTCAAACCTGCTTGCGACCTCACCCTAGCCCTCTCCTAAAGGAGAGGGGACAGGCTGGCGATTATTTCTTGTATTTCTCAACTTCATCTTTTGCTTTTGCAAAAACTTGATTCCACATTTCTAAAGTTTCTTGTCCAATTCGTTTTGCTTCTTGGGTGATAAGTTCATAATTAATAGACAAATCACTTAAATCACTTAGGTCAAATGCAACCATAGAATAAATATCATTTGGATGTTTGTCTGACCTGCCCTCATTCCATGCTTCTAACTTTCCGATAATAATATCTGTTGGTTGAGCAACCCAAGCAGTAAACGCATTTCCAGCGGGGTCAACAAAATTACGCCTTACTCTACGTTGAAAAGCAACTCTATATTCAGGTTCGCGTTTCAGTGGCACTAGATCTGCTTTAATTCCTTCGCTTGTATCTATGATGTTAAACATAATTCCCATTTGAGTAGAATTTTTCATCATTTCAGGGTCGGCGTAATAACGAGGTAATGGGAATTTTTTTGCTAAGGCTTCAAAATCTTGTTCGCGTAAGTCTACGAGAATGTCAATATCAAATGTTACGCGAGTTATCCCGAATGGATAACCTCCAAATGCACCGACAATCATATAAGGTGCATCAATTTCATCTAATGCTTTGACAATTTGAACATAAAAAGTAATGGCTGTCATTTTTTCTCCATGCGTACAGGCGTTAGATAAGCCAAAACTTTCATGTTAATTTCAGACATTGATAAATCAGGAAATTTATTGCGAAATGTACCGCGTAGAGCCGCCATTGCAAATTCTTGGGCATTCAAAATTGGAATAAGTCTATTTTCAATCGGCATATTGGCAAGCAATGTCAATTGAACCCAATCAATAGGTGAAAATCCATTTACGATTTTTGAAATATCTTCGGATGTGAGAATTTGTTTTTCCATATTTATTCTTTAATATACCAAAACTCTGACTTCAAACCTGCCTGCCTAAAAATCTCTGCAAAAGACATGACATGTCTCATTAGAACCTTTGCTTTTCATAACTTATACATGGACTTAGGTCATATTTAATCAGGCTTTCGTGGACACATGTCATGTCTAATTTTCTATAGACCAAAACTCTTGACTTAAACCTGCTTAATTTTACTCTCTCCACAAATCTTTCATCTTTCCACTTTCTACTCACCACTTTCCAACTTCTTTACCAACTCGTTCGCTCTTTCCAAACGGATATTCTTCTCCAAAACCATTTGGCTTGCAACTTTCTCAATCAAATCACCACTTGCACCTGCTGAAATCGCAATCTGACGTGCATGTAAAGACATATGTCCGCGTTGAATGCCTTCTGTGGCTAAAGCTCGAAGTGCCGCCATGTTTTGAGCAAGCCCAACCGAAACGATAATCTCAGCCAATTCATTGGCAGATTTGACTTCCATCAATTGAATCGCCATTTGCGCGGCTGGATGAACTTTCGTGGCACCACCAACAATGCCTACAGCCATCGGCATTTCCAACGCACCGACTAAATTTCCTTCATCATCCTTACTCCAAGTTGATAATGAAGTGTATTTGCCAGAACGAGCGGCGTAAGCATGTGCACCTGCTTCAATCGCGCGCCAGTCATTGCCTGTGGCAATCACAACTGCATCTACGCCGTTCATAATTCCTTTGTTGTGAGTTGTGGCTCGATAAGGGTCAACTGCCGCGAAAGCATACGCGGCAATAATTCCATCTCTCACTTCTTCGCCAGTAAATTCGCGGGTCTCAGACCCGCTTTGAGCGGTGAATGCTAATTCTTTGGCTGGAATCAAGCATTTTGACTTGGTGACTCGTCTATCTGTGAGGTTAGAAAGTATCTTCAAGTGGACTTTTCCGCCTGTTAACGCTTCGACTCTAGGGGCAAGTTGTTCACACGCCGTGTTAATCGCATTTGCACCCATAGCATCGCGCACATCATAGATTAGATGAACAACTAAAAACTTTCCAATTGGTGAATCTTCTATGATTTTTACTTCAATATCCCTTGCGCCACCGCCTAATTTCTTTATAGATGAAGGAAACGCATCTATATATTTGATTAAATCATTTTTATTTGCTAAAACTTTTTCTTTTGCTTCGTATAGATTATCAATATCAAGCACTTGTAACTGACCAATCATCAAAGGTTCAGTTGATTCTGCAATGAATCCACCACCTGCACGAGCAAGTTTTGCCATAAATGATGCACCAGCAACCACTGATGGCTCTTCAATCACCATTGGAACAAGCACATCACGACCATTGATTTGAAAATTAAGTCCGATTCCAAGTGGTAAAGCATATAATCCAATTACATTTTCGACCATGTGCAAGGCATTTTCAAGTGAAAGACCAGTTGTAAGAGCAGAATCAAGCATGGACAAGTCCAGAAGCGAGGAAGATTCAGCAATTTTCGCTCGTCTTTCATCCAGATTCAAGTTATAAAAGCCAGAGATGCGTGAAGTTGTCATACGATTTTCCATGAATATAAGGTGAACTTGCTTGCAAATTCTATCAAAAAGCAAGTTTGTATTCAAAAAGTTATAAATTTTTCCGTTATGATGATAAAATTTTTTATGTTTATGCAATGATTCGGTAATAAAAAATATTTTTTATCCTTATCATACACATCATTGACTAAATTTTTTTGTTATCTTCATCAAATAAAAATATAAAATGATGAATCAAAATATAAATACAAAATGAATCACAAAATTCAGAGACTCATCATCATTAAATCAAAAAATTTTTACCTATACATTTTTTAAGGTTGATATGCCCTGTATATGCCAAAATAGCCTTTAATGCCCATATATGGGGGTTAACAACAGGTTAATAGGCGTTGTTGGCTAATACACTTGTTCTAAAAAAAAAGTTTTTTATGATTGAATGACAAAAATTTTTTTAACATTTATAAACCTTAAAAAAACAAATCTTTTTAAGTTAACGTAGGTATAACGCCTATTATCTTTATCAATGTTCTGCTACAATAACGCCACGCTGATATAACGGATGTTTGCCCATTAACATCTAAATTCCTGTAAGACTAAATCACAATAGAAATAAAGTAAGAAAAGAAGCCGCTTTCAGGCGGGTTTGTTCAATATTGCAAGAAATACTATAAAAATCTACATCGAGGAATGCTTATGAACGCAGAGCAGGCTTGGCAATCAGTTCTCGCACAACTTCAAATGGATATGCCCCGCGCCTCATACGACACTTGGGTGCGCGATACACGCCCAATGGCGTATGATAATGGACTCATTACTGTGGGAGTTCGTAACGCTTACGCGCGTGATTGGCTTGAAAGCCGCCTTGCGACAACTGTAAACCGCTTGCTGATTGACGTTTTGAACTCAAACGTGGCTGTTAAGTTCATTGTTTCTCAAGCAGATGAACAAAACGCTTCATCTACTGACCTTGAACCTGCCCCTGCAAACATACAGATTACTCCACCCGAGCCAAAACCGCGCCATATTACACTGAATCCACGTTATACATTTGATACTTATGTGGTTGGTTCTGGAAATCGTTTAGCACATGCGGCATGTCAAGCAGTGGCAGAGAAGCCCGCTAGAGCATACAATCCATTATTTTTATATGGAGGCGTAGGTTTAGGCAAGACTCACTTACTCCACGCCATTGGTAATGCTTGTCACGCTAGCGGACTTAACGTTTTATACGTTTCATCCGAAGAATTTACGAATGACATGATTACCGCCATTCGTACTCATACTACTCAAGCCTTCCGTGAAAAATATCGCTCTGCCGATGTTTTGCTAATTGACGATATTCAATTCATTGCTGGGAAAGAATCAACGCAAGAAGAATTCTTTCATACATTCAACACCTTACACGGACAAGACAAACAAATCATTGTTTCGTCTGATAGACCTCCGAAATCATTGGTTACGTTAGAAGAACGCCTACGTTCTCGCTTTGAGTGGGGCTTAACTGCCGACATCCAAGCGCCTGATTTTGAAACCCGCCTTGCGATTCTTCGTTCTAAAGCCGAACGAACAGGCAGAAATATTTCTGATGAAATTCTTGAAAGCGTTGCCAAGCAAGTGCAATCCAACATTCGTGAATTGGAAGGTGCGTTGAATCGCATCATTGCCTTTGCTGACTTAAGTGGCTCTGCACTCACACCCGAACTTGTAGAAGTTGCCTTAGCCGACTTAATGCCTTCTCGTGACGATATTAAACCCGATTTTGTGATTGACCTCGTTGCCCGTAAATATAATCTAACGGCTGAAAAACTTTTAGGAAGAGATAGAACCAAAGAGGTAGCACTTCCACGTCAGATTGCCATGTATCTCTTAAGAGAAGAAGTAAAAATTTCTTTCCCACAAATTGGCGAAGTATTAGGCGGCAGAGACCATTCTACGGTCATGTCTGCTTACGAAAAAATCAAAGAACAAATTCATGCTGACCGAAAACTTGAACAGGATATTGTATCCATCAAGCAACAGATGTATGAGCAAGCGGCTGTGGCTTAATTTTCGTCACAGCAAAAGACAAAACAAACCTGCCCAATGCTTTCGCGGCAGGTTTGTTTTCTTAATTTTACCTAATCTGTCCAGTATCTAATAAGATAAAATTAAACAAAAATTCCTCACAAGGCATTTATGATTCCTGGTTTAGACGGATTACGCGCTGTCGCATTTCTCACTTTATTCGCTTTACATGCTGAAT
The DNA here is from genome assembly GCA_016789365.1 of Anaerolineales bacterium. Classification (GTDB taxonomy): domain Bacteria; phylum Chloroflexota; class Anaerolineae; order Anaerolineales; family Villigracilaceae; genus Villigracilis. Next base: position 11,173 of record JAEURH010000012.1, on the reverse strand, counting down.
GGTTACAGTTCGGCTGGATGGGCGTTCAACTATTCTTTGTGTTATCAGGTTTTCTGATAACTGATATTCTCTTAAGAATGAAAGAAAAACTATCTTTCAAAGAATATTTGGTTAAATTTTACATTCGGCGTTTTTTACGAATCTTCCCTTTATATTACTTTTTTTTGCTCGTCATGTTAGGTATTTCAACTTACTTTATCTCTATCAATTACAAAACAACTGTAATGCAAGTATATATAGACCAAATCGGGTATGCTTTTCTTTACATTTATAACTTCTTTGCGGCTCACATTAACTTTCAACCCTCTCCCTTAATAAAACATTTATGGTCATTATCAGTAGAAGAACAATTTTACATCTTCTGGCCCCTATTGATATTTTTTATGCCTACAAAATATATCAAACAATTATTTACTGTTGGCATTATTTTAGGACCCCTATTTCGATTGTCCTTTTTCATTTTATATGAATTAGCAGATTTTCAATTTTTACGTACACCATTTTCAACAGCTCTGTATTCTCTCCCGTTTACGCATATAGACGCATTCGCATTTGGCGCTTATATTTCACGCTTTTCAATTCCCAAAGCAAAAGAACAACTAAAATACTTAACAATTGCTATCCCCATCATTGGATTCAGCACTCATTACTTAGCCACTGGAGAATTTGGCATACTTTCTGCTTTGGGGTATCCAAACACAATGCCACACGCTTATCAATTTATATGGGCATATACGTTACTTAACTATTGGTGCGCGGTTATCATTTATTGTGTTGTTAAAGAAAAAATGTTTTTGAAATTTCTCGAAACCGCCCCACTTCGTTATCTCGGAAAAATTTCTTACGGATTATATATTTATCATTTCCCCATGCTTTGGTTTGCCATTCGCATCCGCGATATCGGTTTTGCAAAAGCCTCTCACTTCCAGTTCGATTTTCTAGCATTTGTTGGAACAATTTTGATTGCATCGTTGAGTTACTACTTGCTCGAAAAACCTTTTATTCAGATGAAAGACCGCTTCGCTTCCTATGCCCAAACTTGATTCTGAATCTGTTACCCAAGCAATGCTTCCAACGTGTGATTATTCTCCGCCAGCCGCACAGACAAGACTCTTCCAATCCATTGATGTAACTTGAAAGATAAATCTGGGTCGTCTTTCATCATACGTTCATAGTTTTGATTTGACAACCAATACACCACGCTCGGTTGTTTGGCAATGACTTTGGCTGTACGTGACTGTTTGAGGAACAGTCCAATTTCACCAATCATTGTTCCACCACCTTGATTTTTTAAGCGAATGCTTTTTCCTGTGGAGGTATCAAGCACAGTATCTAATTCTCCTGAGTCAATAAAATACATACCATCGGGTAAATCATTGCGTTGAATGAGGGTGGCACCTGCTTCAATTTCTTGTTTTTCTAAATACTTCATAAATTGATTGACTGCTTCAGTAGATGAAAATATTTTTTTCAATTGCTTTGCTAATGAACTAGGCTGGATAATGGTAGAGCCAATATCCTCCATTAATAACTGTGTTTCGCTCCAATCCATGGCGAAATCTAAGTTTTCGGTGTAATGAATCACAGCCGATTCTTGGGTAAGACCAGCCCGAATGAGTTTATTCTTTGTGTCTATGTTTACATCTGCCAAAATTAAATTGAAATTATCGGCTTCGGCTAATTGCTTGAGGCGAACAAAACTAAATACAGCAGATGAATCTACATTGGTGATGTAATGAAAATCTAAAATCAAATAGCGCAATGGTTCTTTTTCTTTCTCTTTCAGGCGCGTTTGTACTTTTTGCAATAATGCTTGAGCAGTGCCGAAGAATACAAAGCCTTGCAAACGTAAAATCAAGATTCGGTCTCCAAACAAACGAATCAATTGACGATGGTCATACGGGCGTTCGGCTTTGCTTTGATATGTTTTTCCTGTCAATGTGTCTTTGACAATATCAATGCGACTGTAATTAATCACAAACAAAATAATAGCAATGGCAATTCCTGCGCCAACACCTTGTAAGAATCCGAAACCTGCTACAACAGCGAGAATGATGACAATGAGCAAATAATCAACTCTTGGTAATTGGAACCAAGCATCATATAACCAATCCACAAGGAAACTAATGCCGAGGAAAAAGAGAATGCCACCCGAAATCAAAGTTGGGAGTAAAGATAATGCTCCCGCTCCAAAAAGCAGGACGAAGAGCGTAACTGAAGCGGAAATGATTGCAATCCAGCGGCTGTGAATATTCATCCGCAATGGGATGGCGGTATATCCTAAATAATGATATCCAACTGAGGTGCCGAAAAAACCGCCAGCAATATTTGCAATGCCAGTGGCAACTAACTCACGACTCAAATCAACATCTTTCTTAGCAATTAACTCAATCGCATTTGAATTTAATAACATCGCCACCATGCTGATGAGTGCTACTGCGGCAAGATTGCTAGATTGCTCTGCTAAAAATTCCCAATTGACTTGTGAAAATAATGTGAGGTCAATTGGTTTTAACAAACTGCCTTCAGGAAATGGACCTAATAGCCAATTGCCTGCGCGTAAACTTTCAATTGTTTGACCATTGAAAAATGCCACGCCATAAAATGTGGCAATGGCTGTGATTAATAAAATTGGTAGTGTTAAGAAATGTGAGTAAAACCTTGCGCCCAAAACTAAAATAAAACCGAAAATAAAACTTGGTAACCAACGTAACAAACCTTGTGATGTAAAAAATAAACTAAAGTTTTCAAACGATGGACTCATGCCCATCATTACACTAAAACCACCTTGTACCAATAAAAATCCAGTGCCTGCAATGAAACCACCCACAACGGGGTAGGGAATGAAGCGCACCAATCTGCCGAGTTTGAAAATCCCCATCGTTAAGAAAAATCCACCAGAGATAATGGTGGTTAACATCATCCCCGTTAATATCGTAATAAATTTTGCTTCAACTGTTGCGTCTGCCATTTGTGCCAGCAAAGTCACTGTCACCAAACCCATAATTGCAATCGGGCTATCTTGTGGTCCGCCAACTACACCAGAAATAGAACTCATCAAAGCCAAGATGATTTGCACAATCATGCCGCCGAATAACAAAATACCAATGCCCGCGCCAGCGAACGTGCCAAGTTCATTCGTTGAATACACCAAAATTGCAAACGAAAGTACGGTCGTCAAACCCATCGCCCCCATCACAACGCCTAAACTTACAATAGGCAAAATTTTTTTGATGTCAAATTTCATTGTCAACTCCGTAGATGTTGATTATAGATTATTAACCCAAAAACTTTGAAATGGTATTGACTTCGCTTCTTTCTTAACCCACACCTGCTACTAGACTTCGACATTTATTTTGTTGTATAATTTTTTCATCAGCGAGGACATATTATGTTAAACAGCATCCGCCCCTACATTACAAAAGACGAACCTTTCGGTCCCATCGATTCGATTGATATTGAATCAAATGACGTCAAAGCCATTCAATATCTGTTTGAAAAACATAATTGGATTTATAAAAATCTTCGTAACCGCCCCTCCATTATTATGGGACGCAGAGGTGCAGGAAAAACACATTACCTGCGAAGTGTCTTCTTTGAAAAAGGCTATGACTATCATGTGGAAATTCGCACGCCGCGTGTTTTGAGTCACATCACACAAGTAGTGCAACAAATGACCGACGATGCAGTCTTTACAGAATCGGTTGCAGAATTGTGGGAAATGATTTTGTGGATTAGCGTGTTCTGTGAACTGCGTAAGAAAACTGTTTTTTCATGGCAAGAATTGAACGTGATTGATACTTATCTTGAAAGCGTAGGCGTTGAAGAAGATGCCGATGTGGACGGCGTATTATGGAATCTTGCTAATACGCTCAATTCAAAGACAAAGACAAACCCATCTATTTTTATTTCTGAAATTTTGCACGGCACAAATGGCGTGACCTTTGAAAATGCTAAACAGATTGTATTAAACAATTTAGAAAAATCAAACAAAAAATTTGTCATCTTAATGGATTCGCTTGAGGATTTTCAATTAGAGTTTGAATCCGTTTCGCGTGCATTGAAAGGGTTATTGAAATTAGTTGGCTCAATGAATAAACCACGAGACCGCGTAGATATTCGTTTCTGTTTGCCAAGTGAAGTGTACCCACGCTTTGTAAAAATTTCATCAAACGCTAACAAAGATTTTAAGCGTGCGCTCAAACTGCAATGGTCAGCGACAGAATTAACTTTGATTGGAGCCAATCGCTTAACTTTATATCTTTCTATATTTTATGAAGACTTCATCCGTAAACTATTCCCATTGGATGTAACAAAACGTGCCGATGCTTTAAAATTATTTCATGCTGTGCTTCCTGAAAAAATTACCAATGCGGCAGGCTATCAAGAAGAGACGATTTCTTATATCTTGCGTCATACGCAGTTATTGCCACGTCATTTCTTGAAGTTGCTCAACTCTATATTCAAATCGGCACGGACAACGCAAAAGTTAAATCCATTTCCTGTCAGCCAAGAGCAGATTGTGAATAGCATCCGTCAAGTGGAAGGATTCATTGCTAGTGAAATTTTTGTGGCATTCAAATTGATTTATCCCACCGCCGAAGAGACTTGTAAACGTTGCCTGCCTGAACTCGGACATAAATTCACGATGGGTGATTTGCATCGCGTCTTTACACGTCATGGCAAAGCAGTTTTTGGCAGTGACAGTTTATTTGATTTCCAAAGAATGTTGCTAGAAATTGGCGCTATCGGACGTGTGATGCCCGGCAATAAAGAATCAGATGTGTATATAAAAGGCAATTTTGAATATACAGTTGCACATGAATTGGTATTGAGCCAAGAAGATGAATTATGTGTTCATCCTTTATTCTCTGGGATTTTTGGCGGCGCGAAGAATGAAAGACCTGTTTACCCTTATGGCAGTGTGTTGGATGATGAAGATTATCGTGATAATGGTTGATTGTTTTTCAAAAAGTTGAATATGGAATCAAAAAAGGTATTTTTTGAAGTGGTTCATTGCCCAATAGTAAAATTGGTTTTTGAATCACGTTCTAACCATCCTTGCAGAAAGATTATTGAATCTCAAAATATAAGCTCTTTGAGCGAATTTCAATTGCCAGAGCCATGGAATGGTCAAATAGAATCTGCTCCAGTATTATTTTTAAGCTCTAACCCATCGATAGATTTTACCGAAGATTATCCAACTTGGTCATCATCCGATCCCATAATTGAAGACTTTTTTTATAATAGGTTTGGAGGAAGATATAAAGAATGGGTAAAAGATGGAAAGCGTTCTTTGAAGAAAGATGGCTCATATTCCAAAGCTATCAAATTTTGGGCTGAGATTCAAAAACGTTCTGAGGAACTATTTCAGAGAGAAGTTATACCCGGTGTTGATCATGTCTTAAGTGAAATTGTACATTGCAAGTCACGAGATGAAATTGGGGTGGATGATGCTATGGATTTTTGTTCAACTAGATACTTAAAGGAAATTTTATCAATATCCAAATCTATTGTTGTAGTGCTTCTTGGTGATAAAGCAAATATGGTTTTTAAGAAAACTTTTAATATTTCTGACAGAGATATAAATAGCTCTAATCTTGTTAATGTAATGAACAAGGAAAGATACGTATGTTTTTTACCGCATCCTAATGCTAGAAAGAAGAGAAAGTTTGAATCTATACTCTCAACGGAAGTTCTTTCAAGTTTGCGTTTAGTGATTCAAGGTTTGTGATTGTTTATTTCCCTCTTGACAACCTTCACTCTTAGTCATACAATCGCGACCAATCAAATACAAAAACGCTGACAAGGACGAGTACGTTTCAAAGCGATTTCCAGAGAGCCAAGCAGTAAGTTCTGAAAGCAAGGCAAAAGCGCAGAAACTGAATGGACCTTCGAGTTGTGAAGAGAAAGATACTAGAGATTAGATAATTAGAAACTAGTATTGAGTAACAGAAACGGGAACTGCACCCGTTACAAAGCAGAGTTTCTTAGAAGGATGACTAAAAGACTATCAAACCATCCAACTAGCAAACTACAAAAGTGACGCTGGCTAATTTCTCTGTTTCATACAGAGAATTTTTTTATCAGGCGATGCGTTTAAACTTGGGTGGCACCACGAGAATCCCTCTCGTCCCTATGGACAGGAGGGATTCTGTTTTAAATTATTTGGTAGGGGCGAGGTCATCTCGCCCAATTGGGCAGGAAGACCCTGCCCCTACAGAAAATAAAAAAAGGAGCAATATGTTATTAGAAGCCACCACCCAAACAATTATTCGCGAAATTAGCGCAGACCTTGAAACACCCATCAGCGTGTATATGAAACTACGCGGACATGGTCCATCGTTTTTGTTGGAGTCCGTTGAAGGTGGGGAACGTATTGCGCGTTATTCGTTTATCGGTATCAAACCCAAAGCACAATACATTATTCGTGATAATCAAATTGAAGTGATAGAAAACCACGAATCACGAATTACGAATTACGAGAATGACCCAACATTTTTTCTGCAAGAAGAAATGAGCAAATTTAATTTCAAAGCGCAAACAGGTGTGCCACGTTTTATTGGGGGATTGGTCGGATATTTGGGATACGAATCAGTTCGATATTTTGAACCAGTTCTCAGGTCAAGAATGAAGCGCGGAAATTTGCCAGATGGAATCTTTTTATTAGCAGATACAGTCATCGCGTTTGACCATGCGCGTCGCAGTTTATCTTTAATCGCAAATGCGTTGGATGGCGATATTGATTCTGCAAATCGTAAACTTGATGAAATTAAATCGCTCATTCAACAATCTATTCCGCCTGCACCAAAGCGTGATATAAAAAATTCAAAAACAAAATCAAACATGACGCAAGGAAAATTTGAAGACATGGTGCGCGATGCCAAAGAACATATTGGCGCGGGTGATATTTTTCAAGTGGTGCTTTCGCAACGCTTCACGCGCGAAAGTAATGTTGAGCCGTTTGATGTGTATCGCGCTGTGCGTCGTTTGAATCCATCGCCTTACATGTTCTTTTTTGATTTTGGACTCGTTGATGATGAACCGCTTTTTATTGTGGGTTCATCGCCAGAAATGTTTGTGCGTTTGGAAGGAAGAACCGCTTCACTCCGCCCCATTGCTGGGACTCGTCCACGAGGAGCAGATGCCAACGCTGATAGTTTGTTGGCGCAAGAATTACTTGCTGACCCAAAAGAACGTGCTGAGCATGTCATGTTAGTTGATTTAGGTCGCAATGATTTAGGGCGTGTGTGTGAATATGGCACAGTCAAAGTTTCAGATTTTTTCACCGTTGAAAAATATTCACATGTGATGCACATCGTTTCACATGTGGAAGGAAAATTGAAACCTGAATTAACCGCATTTGATTTAGTCCGCGCCGCATTTCCCGCAGGGACAGTCAGTGGTGCGCCGAAAGTTCGTGCGTTAGAAATTATTTCTGATTTAGAACCCGATGCACGAAATATTTATGCAGGCACGATTGGTTATTTTGGTTTTGACGGTAACATGGATACATGCTTGGCACTTCGTACCATGGTTGCTCGTGGAAATTCTTTTCATGTGCAAGCAGGTGCTGGCATTGTTGCAGATTCGAATCCGACAACTGAATTTCAAGAGACGGTCAATAAAGCAAGTGCAATGTTGCGTGCAATTGATATGGCAGAGCAAAATCAATGATGAATTATGAATGATGAATTAGGAAATCGGTGGTCGAGTAGACATGAGCAAAGCGAATGTCGTATCGAGACCACAAGTTAATAAAGAAATTTTCATCAATTGTTGGTCTCGATACGCCTTCGGCTACTCGACCAACGGAATATAGTTGAAACGAAAGGAACAACCATGACAACCAAACCTCGTTTACTTACAGGTGACAGACCCACAGGGCGATTACATCTTGGTCATTATGTTGGTTCGTTGGCGAATCGTGTGCGTTTGCAGAATCAATATGAATCATTTTTCATCATTGCAGATTTGCATACACTCACAACAAAGCCTGAACCAAACTTTATCAAAGAGATTCCAACATTTATCAAAGAAACTGTGTTGGATTATCTCGCTGTAGGAATTGACCCAAACGTCAGCACAATTTTTGTGCAATCAGCAATTCCTGAAACGTATCAGTTGAATCTGTTATTTGAAATGCTGGTGACTGTTCCACGCTTGGAAAGAATCCCTTCACTCAAAGATATGGCGCGTGATGCAAACATGGAGACCATGCCATTTGGTTTGTTGGGTTATCCCGTTTTGCAAGCAGTGGATATTTTGTTACCGCGCGCGCAAGTTGTTCCTGTAGGTCGAGACAATCAATCTCATGTTGAACTTGCTCGCGAAATGGCGCGTCGTTTCAATAATTTATATGGCGAAGTTTTCCCTGAACCTGATTCAATCATTGGTGATGTACCTTTGTTGGTTGGTACAGATGGTCAAAGCAAAATGAGCAAGTCATTGAATAATGCAATTTATCTTTCAGATGATGCAAAGGTTGTTGAAGAAAAAGTGATGAACATGTACACCGACCCAAAACGCCTCAAAGCCACAGACCCTGGAACCGTGGAAGGCAATCCTGTGTTTGTTTATCACGATGCGTTTAATGAATCGAAAGCGGAAGTGGACGATTTGAAAGAAAGATACAGAAAAGGCAAAGTGGGCGATGTGGAAGTGAAACAAAAACTTGCTAAAGCGATTAATGATTTTCTAGAACCGATTCGTGAAAAGCGAAGTTACTTTTTGTCACACCCAACTATTCCACGCGATGTGCTGGCGAATGGAATTAAGCGTATGCAAGCCGAAGCCAAATCCACAATGGAACTTGTCCGCGATAAGACGGGATTGTCGTATTCATTGGATTTGTTTGCCGATGAAGTTGATATTTTTGGAGAATACGATTGATATGTCGTTGCGAGGAGTTGCAAAGCAACGACGAAGCAATCTCCCTGAAACAAACATATATTTTTTATTAGGAGATTGCTTCGCCACAAAGAACAAGAGCGTGGCTCGCAACGACATTTGAAATGGAGATTTTTTTATGCTTGTATTAATCGACAACTACGACTCATTTACATATAACCTCGTTCAATACTTCGGCGAACTTGGGGCTGAGATAAAAGTCTTTCGCAATGACCAAGTATCAATCGAAGAATTGAAGCGACTGAATCCTACACATTTGGTTATATCGCCAGGTCCAGGCGAGCCAATCAAAGATGATGGCATTTCATCCGAAGCGATTAAACATTTCACAGGAAAAATTCCAGTGTTGGGCGTTTGTTTAGGTCATCAATGTTTAGGCGCAGTGTTTGGTGGCGAAGTGAAACGCGCACAACGGCTGATGCACGGAAAAACATCGAAAGTGAATCATAATGGCGAAGGTATTTTCAAAAACATTCCATCGCCGTTTGAAGCGATGCGTTATCACTCATTAGTAGTGTATGACCCCGTGCCTGATGAATTGGAAGTGACAGCCTTTACACCCGAAGAAGAAATTATGGGATTGAAACATAAACAACATCATACTTATGGCGTGCAATTTCATCCTGAATCTATTTTGACCGAACACGGCAAACAAATGCTCAAAAACTTTTTGGATTTGAATCCCGCACCAGCAAAGCGAGAAGAAGATATGTTAAAACCTTTTATTGCTAAAACAATTAATCGAAATGACTTAACCGCAAGTGAAGCCGAAGAAGCCATGAATGTGATAATGACGGGGCAAGCCACACCCGCGCAAATTGGTTCTTACTTAACGGCATTGCGTATGAAAGGCGAAACGATTGATGAAATCACAGGTTCGGTGCGTGCTATGCGTGCCAATTCAGTAAAAGTTAAATTGAATACTGATGAATCAATTTATGACATTGTTGGCACAGGTGGCGATGGCGCGCATACATTTAATATTTCTACTGCCGCCGCATTTGTGTTAGCAGGCACTGGAAGAAAAGTTGCCAAGCATGGAAATCGCGCCGCTTCATCTCACTGCGGGTCTGCTGATGTGCTTTCGGCTTTGGGTATTAGCCTCGAATTGACTCCCGAACAAATTGCAAAAGCAATAGAAGAAATTGGAATCGGTTTTATGTTTGCGGCAAAATTTCATCCAGCAATGAAACATGCAATTGGTCCGCGTAAAGAAATTGGACAACGAACGATATTTAATATTTTAGGTCCGCTTACGAATCCAGCAAGTGCAAATATTCAACTTACTGGAGTCTTTGACCCAAACCTTACTGAACCAATGGCGCAAGTGTTAAATGAACTTGGCTCAAAAGCCGCAATGGTGATTCATGGCGCAAATCATCTTGATGAATTAAATACAACGGGCATAAATAAAATTAGTCATCTTAAAGATCGCGAAGTGAAAACGTATGAATTGAATCCAAATGATTTAGGTCTCGCGTCTTCAACCGTTCAAGATTTACGCGGTGGCACGCCCGATGAATCGGCTGTGATGATGAAAGCGATTCTTTCCAATAAATTACAAGGTGCGCGCCGTGATGCAATTTTATTAAATGCCGCCGCCGCGCTCGCCGCCGAAACGGGTGATTTCAAATCCGCATTAAATGAAGCCACCGCTTCGATTGATAGTGGCGAGGCGTTGAAAAAACTTAATGCGCTGATTGAATATTCACAAAGTTTTGCACAATGAACATTCTTGAAAAAATCATTGAACAAAAAAAGATGGAGATTGCGGCGCTCAACGCCTCAGCTTTAAGACTCTCCGCCCAAGAGAGTCCAACGCCTCGAAATTTTCTTGCTTCCCTCACCCCAACCCCTCTCCCAATGGGAGAGGGGCAAGGGGTGAGGGAGCACCGCCGCTTCGGGACTAGCCCCAGCCTGATTGCTGAACTCAAACGGGCATCTCCCTCGAAAGGCATTCTTGCGCCTCATCTTGATTTGTTTCAAGTAGCGGATATTTATATTGAAAATGGCGCATCTGCAATATCTGTATTAACTGACGAAAAATTTTTCATGGGCAAACTCGAAACGCTTTACGCATTACGCAATACGCATCATGTTCAAGTTCCATTACTTCGTAAAGACTTTATCATCCACGAATCGCAAATTTACGAAGCGCGAGTTAACGGAGCAGATGCAATTCTCTTAATCGCCGCCGCATTGACTGATGATAAATTATTTGCAGATTTACATGCCTGTGCTTTAGAACTTGGATTAACGGCTT
>JAEURH010000129.1 GCA_016789365.1 Anaerolineales bacterium | reverse complement strand
CGCCGCTTACACATCCTTGATGATTTGCAAGAAAAAATATTAGATGAAATCAACAAAAAATATCTTGGCGAAAAAGTGGAAGTTTTGTTTGAAGAAAAAGTCAAAGACCGTTGGCGTGGACGAACTCCCACCAACAAACTCGTCTTCGTCGTATCTGATGAAAACCTACGCGGAAAAATTCTTCCCGTAACCATCACATGGACAGGTCCATGGTCAATGCAAGCGGTATTGCAAAAACAACCTGAATTGATTTCGTTATAAAAATGTAAGGGCGAGGTTACCTCGCCCCTACAAAATTTAACGGGGTTTATAATCTTATTTATGTCCTTCCCCGAACTCTTCACTACATTTGCAAACAACCTACTCCCTATTTTGTTAATTGCATCCGCAGGTTACATCGTCGGAAAAACATTTCCGATTGACTCACGCTCTATCGGGAGAATTGTATTTTATATATTCAGTCCATTATTGGTTTTCAATTTGCTAGTTACTAGTGATTTGAATCTAAATCAAGCCATTTCCACATTTGGATTCACTACCGTGTTCATTATCTGCATGGGAATTATTGCTTTCATCGTTGGCAAAATTTTCAAACTAGAACGCGCTCATTTGCTAGCAGTGATTCTCACCGTTGGGTTTGGCAACACAGGTAATTATGGTTTACCTGTGGTCAAATATGCGTTTGGAGACCAAGCCCTCGCCGTCGCCTCGATTTTTTTTGTAGGCACTTCGATTCTATTCAACACGGCAGGTGTGATTATCGCTTCACTTGGTCACTCAAACTTGAAATCCGCTATACTAGGTTTATTCAAGATACCTTCTTTATATGGAGTAGTCTTGGCGTTGCTGGTGAAATTCACTGATTTTCAAATCCCAATTTCGCTAGAACGCACAATTGAAATCGCCGCTCATGGAGCGGTTCCATCTATGATTGTTTTACTTGGCTTAGAATTGACTAAAATAGAATGGACATATAACTTCAAAGCATTAAGCATTGGCGTATTAACAAAGTTATTAATTGCCCCTGTGGTTGGTCTTATCATTGCGAGTATGTTTGGCTTTGAAAACTTTGAAAAGCAAGCCAACGTTATGCAAGCCGCCATGCCCGCCGCCGTTGCCACCACAGTTGTTGCCAATGAATTTCGTTTGGAGTCATCACTCGTTACAGCTATTGTTTTTCTTGGTACGATATTAAGCCCGCTCACGCTCACGCCACTGATTGTTTTTCTTTCGAGGTAAACATGCTTCACCCGCGCATCATCAAACTCATCATCGCTATCAGCCTAGTCACCCTGCTGTTGAAACCGAATCAGGTTCACGGTCAGGGTGGAATCGTCATCGAAAATGCTGGCGTAGCAGTCGCGTTTGGAAATTCCATCACATTTACAGCCAACATCAAATCAACACTTCCTATTCAACAAGCCTCATTATTATTTCGAGAAGCCAATGAAGAAATTACGCGTGTAGAAACTTTGCAAGTTGCCGAAGATGGCGCAGTGAGTTTTACTTATGATGCAACCCAAAATGTTTTTCCACCGTTTAGTTGGGTTTTGTTTTGGTTTCAAGCCACTTTGAGTGATGGCGTTACTTATACAAGTGACCCGATAAAATTTCAATATTATGACGACCGCTTTCCGTGGCGACAAGTGAACCGCGTTAACGTTACAATTAATTGGTATGCAGGTGACGACTCGTTTGGTGCTTCGGCATTAGATGCGGCAGGCTCAGGCATTTTAGCCATGCGCGATTTTGTTCCAATTTCATTCGACGACCCCATTGATGTTTATGTGTATTCAAACATCACTGATTTGCAAAGCACGTTAGTATCAAGTAGTAATGAATGGGTCGGCGCACATGCCCATCCAGAATTAGGCGTTGTGTTAGTTGCTATTCCGCCAAGTTCGAGTCAATTTATAGAAATGGAAACAAAAATTCCGCACGAGTTGGCGCATGTAATGTTATATCGTTCGTTAGGTGAAAATTATCAAAGACAACCTGCTTGGTTGATTGAAGGCATTGCTTCTATGGTTGAGTTATACCCAAACCCTGATTATGCCCGCGCGATGCAAATTGCTAGCGATAATGATTCATTGATTCCGTTTAATGATTTATGCGCTTCTTTCCCAGTGGATGCTGGTTCTGCTTTTCTGGCTTATGCTCAATCCCAATCCTTTGTCACCTACATCCGCGATTCGTACGGTACATCTGGCTTATCGCGTTTGATGGGCGCATATAGCGAAGGCTTCAATTGCGAGTTAGGTGCTACGCAAGCCTTGGGGATTCCATTAAGTCAATTAGATATACGCTGGCGCGAAACAGTATTAGGTCAAAACATAGGAGGGGTTGCGGCTCGTAATTTACTACCATTTTTGTTAATTATGCTCTTGGTACTCATTGTGCCATTATGGAGTGCAATTGACCTGTTACGCCAAAGGAGAAAAAATGGAAAACAAGAATCCAAATGACATTATCCGTGTGCATATCATCGTCAAAGGGCGTGTGCAAAACGTTGGCTTTCGGGCGCATGTGGAATATCATGCACTACAAATTGGGGTATTCGGTTGGGTGAGAAATATAGATAAAGATGGCGTGGAAGCCGTTGCCGAAGGCGAACGCGAAAAAGTTGAAAGATTTATAGAAATTGTAAAGAAAGGTCCCAACATTGCCCGTGTAGATGAAGCGAAAATCGAATATGAAGAACCTCTTGGGGAGTTAACGGGTTTTCATGTAAAGAAAGCGTTTTATAGCAATTAGGAAATAACAAATACTTATCATAATCTAATCTCAGGTGGCAAAACCTGCTCGACTGATTAGTAAACCTCTCATAACTTGTTGGCAAACATGTCGTGACTCGTCCGCGAGCCTCTCATAACTTGTTCCCTACTAAAGATTCTCTTCGACCTCATCCAAACCCTAAACCCTTTTCTTTCAGCGAAATAAACTTTCCTGCCCCAATCACCAAATGGTCTAACACATCAATATCTAACAACTTACCTGCTTGCACTATCGCGCGAGTCACAGCCACATCATCGGGGCTGGGGGTTGGGTCTCCGCTGGGGTGATTATGCGTAACGATTAAAGAAGAAGCGTTGATGCGAATCGCCTCTTTGAACAATTCACCCACACGCACTTGTGACGAATTGACTGAGCCTTTATACACTTCCACAATTTCCAAAACTCGATTTCGCCTGTCCAACAAAATCACGCGCAAATGTTCTTGCTCTAATGCCGACATTTCATATTGCACCAGTGCCGCCGCATCAGCTGGGCTATTGATGGTTAATTTTTCTTCGGGCGCTTCTAGTGTTAATCTTCTTCCTAATTCAATTGCCGCTTTAATTTGAGATGCCTTCGCCTCACCCATGCCATGCTGATTCATTAATTCTTTAAACGGTGCACGATGCAAACCTTGTAACCCGCCAAACTCTTGCAACAACCTTTGACCTACCTCCACCGCATTTTCGCCTCTCACCCCCACCCGCAACAGGATTGCTATTAACTCAGCATTCGTCAACGCCTGCGGACCCAACGTCTCTAACCGTTCACGTGGTCGGTCTGATTCTTGTAAGTCTGATATTCGATATGTTGGTTTTTGATTTGGGACAGGTTCAGTCATAGCAACTCCCTGGAATGAAGTTGCTTTATTTTACAACTATTTATAAATAAAAGAGACTGATTGCTCAGTCTCTTTTTGTTGATTATGGGGTAGGAGTGGGAATAGGTATTTCTGTTACTTCGATAGAATCAATTTCTACTGGTTCGCCCGCACTCCCGCCAATTGGAGCGATAATTACAATATAGTTGTAGGTACCGGGCGGAGGTTGGCTCGGGGCATTATCTACATCAATCAACACACCCGTTTGCGGGGCGGGTCCTGCACCATCTGGGTCATGCAAATCAGAAAGTTCTGTCCGATGATTATCACACTCTGGGGCTTCTGGTGCTGTGCAAAGAGGGTCAGGGGTGATTACATTTGTATCCACATTGGAGTTTGTATCTGGTGTATTATTTGCTCCCCAGTTAAAAACTTCATAATAAACCGCTCCAGTAGGGTCGTGAGAAATACCAATAATCATCCAATCCATGTAAACGTAACCAGCATTACTGAATTCATAGAAAGCAATATCATAATTGGCATCTGGTGTCGGTTCTACAACTACACTTAGGCTTAAAACAACGTAATTTCCGTCTAGTATCAATCCAATTGCATTATCCGGCAGAGTGTTGACACCCAATTGTGGAGGTGATGAGACTAATGTATAAGAAGGTTCCATCGTAGAAGGGTAACCTGTTGGGGTTGGATAGATACAAGGTAAAGGACCGCCATAATTGCTAGCGTTAGTGTCTTGGCAAGTCGGTGGATAAACACAAGGCAATGGACCGCCATAGTTGCTAGCATTAGAGTCTTGACAAGTTAGTGGTGGTGGAAAAACACATGGCAATGGACCGCCATAGTTGCTAGCGTTAGAGTTTTCACAAACTGCTGGGGGCGGAGTGGTTGGCGTAAAGGTAGGTGTTATAGTGGTTGTAGGGGATGGCGTTGTAGCAGTCGGTGAAGGAGTAGTAGGAGAAATAGTAGGTGTAGCAGTTGGTTCTAAAACGATAAACGGCGGGAAGAAAACACTATCACCACTAGGGGTTAGGTAGGTGTCAGCCCAAGCCATCTGCGTCAGGATTTGTGGCAAGAGGGGTTGTAGTAATGAGGCGGGTTGTCCGGGCGCAGAATTCGGGTCAAGGTTAGAATGCATATCCGCATTGACAGACCAATTCGGGAAAAGCCGAATCGCCAATTGCCCGACGATAATAATCAGGATGATTCCAAGTGGAATAATAAAAACGATAAGTGTCCAATCACGGCGCTCACGTTCACGGTTTGGAACTGTCATACTTCTTGCTCACTTTCCTTTTGAAGCGGAAACGAAACAATAAACTTGCTACCGGGTAATTTCTCCTCATTATACCCCTTACTTTCCACCCAAATTTTTCCGCCATGCGCCTGCACGATTCCGCGCGCAATGGCTAACCCCAAGCCCGGCCCTCCGCCTTTGAATTTTGTCTTACCAGAAGAATGTAATAACACATCGCCTGTTTGATGGAACTTTTCAAAAATCGCTTCTTTTTTAGATGGGTCAACGCCTATGCCTGTATCTACTACTGCCACTTCAAGTTCAGGTGGTTTTTTTCCGTTTCGATATTTGCCGACAACCTTCACCTCACCCCCATCTGGTGTGTACTTGATAGCGTTCATAATGAGATGATAAAACACTTTTTGAAGCATATCAGGGTCGGCAGAAAAGGCGGGTAGTTTTTCTAAGCCTTCAGTTTTGAATTTCAAGTTTCGTTCTTCAAAAGCACTCTCAAAGGTTCTATGTACTTTATTAATGACTGGCTGAATTTCTATACTTGTTTTTCTTAGGAAGAGTGCGTCGCTATCAATGCGCGAAACATCTAACATGCTGTCCACCACATCAGACATACGCTCTGCCCCCTCAAGAATACCTGTGGCTAATTTTTGCAATTCGGGGTCTTTCTCTGTATCTTGTTCTAACATTTGCGAGTAACCCATAATTAATGTAAGCGGTGTTCTTAATTCATGGGCAGAGATTTGAATAAAATTTGTTTTGGTTTTATCAATTTGTTTTAAGGTTGCGTTTGCTTCTTCTAATTGACGGGTCCGTTCTTGCAATTTTGCAGTCATATCATCAAACGTGCTAGCAAGTGTACCAATTTCATCCTTACTATTAATCCCAGTGCGGCTGTCAAAATCTCCTTGCGCAATGGCTTGTGAGGTATATACCAACTTGTATAACGGCACAATAATCATACGAGAAACAAAGTAGCCAATTACAATCACAACCAGAGTGAGTAAAGTGAATACCCAAATATATGTATTGCGGTTGCTAGTTGCAAAATCTACCACAAAATCTAATGGCAAAATGACTGCAAAAACCCCAATGCGGTCATTCCCAATTTGTAATGGTGAACGTGCTAAGGTATAACTACGCCCAGCATACTCAAAATTATCACCATATACAATTTCCTCCGCTTGAATCGCTTCAAGGTATTGTGCCTCACTAATTGCAAGCACGTTAAACGTTTCTTGGTCCATTGTGCCAAGTGTTGTTGCAATTGGCTGACCATTCGCCCCATACAACACTATATCTGCCAGAGCAACAGTTTTGAATGCAGGCAAAATCGTTTGTATCGAAGTGCCCACCACAATCACACCGTCAAATTGTCCATCCACAGTCACAGGTAGAGCCGTAAAATAATATGTCTTTTCATTGACCAAATTGACCCCCAAAAAGCGACGCGGGGCTTCATCTGGATTTCGATTCCTCAAAAATTGAGAAACCAAAGGCGACCTTGCCGCACCTGTATCTAAATCCACTTTAGTAATCTCACCACCATCTTTCAGAAAATGTGCAATCTCATTTCCTTGTGGTGAAATCAAAATTAAATTTTCAATTGTTGATTCACTAAAAGCAGGCAACGCCAAACGTGCTAGTGATTCTTTATCTTCATTCTTAAGAGCAACTGCAACACCTTCTGTATAAGCAACAATTCGCGCCGACCCCACATGCGCCGCCTCTTGGCGGATAAAACTATCTGAAACCACCCTGCCCGATTCAAGTAACTGATTCGTCAACCGTTCACCCAACGTCCCCGTCACAAGGCGCGTGACAACATACACCCCAATGACCGAAACGACCATGGTCAAAATAACAAACGGCAGGGCAACTTTGAGACGAAGACTCATAGCACCAACTTGCGCTTTCAAGCACAACCTTTGGCAATGCCATTATAAAGACAAAACCATAGGCTGAAAGAAATGCAACTTAATTATAATGTCAGATTGACCTTGAGTATTAACGACTTTCCCGCCTCTTTCCTAGCCCCAACCTGTTGACTGTATCCCCAACCTTCTTTTGCCTACAACTGTTTCACAAAATGGACGAGTCTATCTACTTCCTTATATCCTAGCTTTTCATGCGCCCGAATGCTGGATTCATTCTCCAACCAGGTATCAGACCCCATTTCTATACAGCCTTTTTCGCGCGCCCAATTTTCAGCCGCC
>JAEURH010000128.1 GCA_016789365.1 Anaerolineales bacterium | reverse complement strand
ATCACCTACGCACTGATTTGGTTTTTAATGCGCACATGGTCTGGCGCACGGACAGTTACGATTCTTTTATTTATTCTAGGTCTTTCCACTTCTAACAACTGGATGATTCGTCCGCAGTTATTTGCCTATCCATTATTTTTATTATGTTTGTTTGCAATTTATCAATGGCAAGAAAAAAATAACAAACTTTTATTTTTACTTCCTCTTTCTGTTTTGTTGTGGGTCAATGTGCATGGCTCGTTTATTTTGCCGTTTGTGTTAGCAGGCACGGCATTTGTATTTGGTAGCGGCAATCGCAAACAAATGATTTTTGCAATCGTTGCCATGCTTGTTGCAAGTTTAATAAATCCGCATGGCTTTGGGGTTTGGCAATATTTATTTTTTATTTTGAACAACCCATCCGATTATCTTTTCAGCGTTGAGTGGTATCCGCCAACAAACGAAGGTTGGCAAATGAATATTTTTTTCGCGTGGTTGCTCGTGTTTCCCATCATTGCAAGTTTATCCAAAAATAAATTATCTCTACTCGAATGGATTTTATTTCTCGGCTTCGGCTGGCTCGCGCTTTCAGGCATCCGTTATGTGATTTGGTTTATGTTTTTGCTAGCGATTTTCACATCAAAACTAATTGCGGATTGGAGTCATCAGTGGATTGATAAACCGATTGAGAAAATTAATCCACGCCTCAATACGACGGTGGGGCTTGTGTTGCTGACCCTGCCACTTTTGCTTACCCCCAACCTCCGTGACTCATGGTGGAAAGATGCACCACCACTTTATGAATTATCAACAACGCCAATTGAAGCCGTTGAATTTTTGAAAATACACGAAGAATTACCGCAACCATTATGGAATGACTATGCTTTTGGTTCGTATCTTCAATTTGCTTTGCCTTCTCGCCCCACATGGATAGATACTCGTATGTATAGTTTTTCTGTCGAGCAATGGCAAGAGTATGTTAATGTCACAAACGCACAAGGTTGGCAAGAATTTTTTGATAAAGAAGATATTAATTTACTTTTGCTTTCACAATCTGCACATCCAAAATTAATTCAAGCGGTCTCACAATCAAATATTTGGTGTGAAGAATATCAAGATGAATATGCCGTCATCTTCTCTCGTTGTGGGGCGAAATGAAATTCAAAGGCAAACTGGCTTTACAACAACGCGTGCTTCCAAGTTATCGCGTGCCATTTTTTGACTTGCTAGCAAGTCATTGCGAAAACGGCATGACTCTTTTTGCGGGTCAAGCCCGAAGCGAAGAAATGATTGCAGGAGGCAGTACCCAACTTGCAGTCCATGTTGAAGCGAAAAATATTCATTTGTTAAATGGGAAATTTTATCTTTGTTATCAGCAAGGATTCATCAAATGGCTTGAAGAATCAAACCCTGATGCTTTAATTGTGGAAGCGAACCCGCGATATTTATCTACACCATCGGCTGTGAAGTGGATGCAAAAACGTGGACGAAAAGTTATCGGTTGGGGACTCGGCTCCCCCTCTCCAACGGGAGAGGGGTTGGGGGTGAGGGCAAGGGCAAAATTTATCAATCAATTTGATGCCATGATTGCTTACAGCCAACGTGGCGCGGATGAATACGCTCAATTGGGTTTTCCACGCGAGAAAATTTTTGTGGCGCATAATTCGGTTTCATCAAAACCAGAAAATTTTTTTGACCGCAGACCACAGACTGTTGACCATGTGACGATTTTGTTTGTAGGAAGATTACAAGAAAGAAAAAGAATTGATTCATTAATTCGTGCTTGTGCAGAAATAAAATTAAATCTTCGTTTAATCATTGTTGGTGATGGACCTGAAAAAGATTTTTTGCAAACGCTTGCAAAAGAAATGTATCCACAAACTGAATTTGTTGGCGCGAAGCATGGAGTTGAACTCAAACCTTATTTTGAGCAAGCGGATTTATTCGTATTACCAGGCACTGGCGGACTTGCTGTTCAAGAAGCCATGAGTTATGGATTACCTGTGATTGTGGCAAAAGGCGATGGCACACAAGATGATTTGGTGCGTGAAAAAAATGGCTGGCAAATTGAACCAGAGAATTATGAAGCATTAGTTTCTACAATGAAAGAAGCATTATCTGATGTGAAGCGATTGAGAGAAATGGGCAAAGAATCGTTTCGGATTGTTTCAGAAGAAATCAATATTCAAAAAATGGTAGAAGTTTTTATACAAGCATTAAATTCGTAATTTTTTTTATTCACTGTGTATAATTCGGCGCATGGATATTTCTGAAAATATACATTTACTTGGTGATTTACTTGGCAAAGTCATTTCTGAACTTGAATCGCCGAAATTATTTGAAATTGAAGAAAAAATTCGTTTACTTGCCAAAGCCAGTCGAAACGGGGATGTAGATGCTGCGAAAAATTTACAAAAAGAAGTTTCGTTATTAAAAAATGAAGATGCTCGCGTGGTCGCGGCGGCATTTGCAACCTATTTTGATTTAGTGAATCTAGCAGAAGAAAATCGGCGAGTGCAGTTATTGAATCAACGAGAAGATGAATCGTATCCAGAGCCAGTTCACGAGTCAATTGGTGAGGCGATTAAGATTCTCAAACAAAGAGATGTCAGCGCCGAAGAAGTATCTAAATTGTTAGAAAATTTATTTATCGAATTGGTTTTGACTGCTCATCCAACCGAAGCACGTAGACGAACGATTCTTTCAAACACACAACGCATTGAAAAATTGCTCAAAGAAATTAATCAAGAGGGCATTTCATCGCGTGAAAAGGAAGCGATACGCGCTTCATTGCACAGTGCGATTTCTACATTATGGCTCACAGACCGAAGCCGCGCCGAAAAATTATCTGTGACCGATGAAGTGAAGACTGGTTTATATTTTGTTGATTCATTTTTTTGGAATACGATTCCGTTGATTTATCGTGATTTAGAAAAAGCACTTGAAAAATATTATCCTGAAATAAAAATTTCAACTCGTTGGTTGAAACTCGCTTCATGGATTGGTGGTGATAGAGATGGCAATCCGTTTGTCACATCGGCTGTGACAGCTGAGACGTTACGTTTACATCGTGGGCTTGCTGTGGAAAATCATCGCAAGACGTTTCAAGAATTGGGCAGACATTTAAGTGTCAGTTCAAATCGGATTAAGCCACCAAAAGCTTTAATGGAATGGCTGAAAAAACGTGAGCCATTTCCATTTCATGCAGATTTTATTGCCAAGCGGTATGAACGCGAGCCGTATCGTTTGGTTTTGGCTTTGCTGGCAAATGACCTTGCCATTGCTTCAAAAGATGACATGGTGAAGCATTTGTTAAGTGATTACGAACATGAAGCGCATTTGAAAGAAAATGATTTATTAGAGCCTTTGCAATTAATTGCATCGGCTTTACCTGAAAGTCTGGTAAGAGATGAATTACAAACTGTAATTCGCAAAGTGCAAATTTTTGGTTTGCATTCTGCGCGTTTAGATATTCGTGAAGATTCAAGCAGATTAAATTTTGCATTGAGCGAAGTCTTACGCGCTTTGAACATTGAACCTGATTTTGAAAATTTATCCGATGAACAACGCATGGCATTGTTGATTCGTTTATTAAGTGAACCTGCGCCGAATTTAGCACGTCATCCGGGCGTCACATCTGCTTCAGAAGAAACATGGGCATTGTTTCAATTGATTGCAAGAACGCATGAAATTTATGGAAAAGAATTATTAGGTCCCATTGTGATTTCGATGACGCACGCCGCCGCCGATGTGTTAACTGTTTTGTTGCTGGCAAAATGGGCGGGTTGTAAAACCATCCCACAAATTGTGCCGTTGTTTGAATCGGTCAAAGATTTGAAAGATGCTTCTACGATTCTTGAAGCGTTGTTTACATCAGAAATTTATTGTGAACATTTACAAACTCATCACAACGAACAAATGGTGATGATTGGTTATTCAGATAGCAATAAAGATGGTGGTTATCTGATGGCGAATTGGTCTTTGTATGAAGCGCAAGAAGCCATTACACAAACTGCAAAGAAACATAATATAAAACTTTCTATCTTTCATGGGCGCGGCGGAACGATTGCACGCGGTGGCGGACCTGCTCATCATGCCATTCGTTCGCAACCTGCTGGCAGTATCAATGGAAGATTTCGTCTCACCGAGCAAGGTGAAATTATCGCGTCACGTTATGCAAACCCTGCTTTGGCACATCGTCATCTTGAGCAAATCACAAGCGCTGTCATTTTGGCATCTATTCCCGAGAAACAAGAATCAATTATCCCGCAGTGGCGAAGCGCGTTAGATAAAATGTCCGATGCTGCGTTGAAAAAATATCGCTCACTCGTTTATGAAACATCTGGATTTATTGACTTTTGGGAATCAGCGACTCCGTTAGATGAAATCAAACGTTTGCATATTGGTTCGCGTCCTTCATCACGCGGAAAGTTGGGTGCTGTCAATCAGATTCGGGCAATCCCTTGGGTTTTTTCGTGGATGCAAAGTCGATTCAATTTGCCGAGTTGGTATAGCCTCGGTTCGGGCTTAGCCGCCATTGACGATGAAACTTTATTGAAAGAAATGTATGATGGCTGGTTGTTTTTTCGGACGTTGTTAAATAATTGTGAAATGTCTTTGTTGAAAGCGGATATGAAAATTTCTGCGTTGTATGTGGATTTGGTGCCCGATAAAAAACTTGCGGATGAAATTTTTACTGCCATTCGCAAAGAATATGAATTGACTCGCGACTTGATTTTGAAAATCAGCAGACATGATTCGTTACTTGAACTTGAACCTGTGACTCAACAAGCGATTGGACTTCGCAACCCGTATGTTGACCCGTTGAATTATATTCAAGTGGAAACGTTGAAACGCTTGCGTGCTTTGAAAGATTCAGAAGGTGCAGAAGCAAAATCTTTACGCGAAGTGATGGCGTTGACTATCAATGGCATTGCGGCTGGGTTGAGAAATACGGGTTAGAGAAGTGCTATAATATTTGAGCATTTCATGTGGAGGCAAAATGCCAGTTGTCTTAAGAATTAATGGGTATAAATTCTTTTTCTATCAAGCCGATGTTGCCAATGAACCTCCACATGTGCATGTAACCAAAGATGGAAATGAAGCAAAATTTTGGTTAGAGCCAGTTCGGGTTGCGCGTGAAGGCAGATTTAGAAAGAATGAATTACGAGATATTGAGCGAATTATTAACGACAATTTGGAATTTCTCTTGAACGCATGGAAAGAGGAGAAGAGCAAACATGTTAACGGTTAAAGTAAAAATACCCGCCAATATGGATTATGAACAAATCCTTCCACTGGCTGTTCCTGACTTAAACGAAGTAAAAGATTTTGCAAATCATTTACATTCATTAGATAAACATTGGCAAGGAGAAATTTTTGGGTGGAAGGCGGAATATACACCTGAAAGTGACCAAAAGCCTTTAGACTCAAATATGACTTTCACTCCTGCCGATTTCTGGATTGGTGAGAGTGGGATTTGGTTTTTTTCATTAATGTGGGAAGATGGGAAAGATAAAGAACCTAATGAGTTTTTAGATGATAGAGGGGTTGTAAAATAAAACGGTATTGCGGCTGGGTTGAGAAATACGGGATGATTCGTGAAACGTGATGCGTAATACGTAATTTGTTCTTGCTTGTTACACATTTACGCATTACTCGTTACGAATTACTTCTCCGCCTTATCCAAATCTTTACCAATATCGCGTTGAAAATCCCAAGTCAGATAATCTAAATTCGATGGCAAAGACAATTCCAATGTGTATAAATATTGCAACTCAATTTTTATATGTTTCGGGCGACATTCCAACAAATGCCCGCCACTGGATTTATCGTCAGTCAAGAAATGTAAATGCACGCCTGGCACACTTAACGAAGCCATAAAATGTGGTGTGTAAAATCCGACCATGGCTCCACTGACGTTATGAAATTCAAAAGTTGGTTGCTCTTTTGCCACTTCCACTAGTGGACGATAATTTTCTTGTTTTGGAACAGAACGAGTTTTAACATAAGCAAAATCCCCCGTAATACGAAACGCATAAAAAATATTTGGCGACGGCATCAACTCAATCATCCATTTTAGAAAATCGTTGTAATTTAATTCTTTATCAAGAATTTCATCACTGGCTGGTTGAAAATTTGTCACACAAGCGAATGGGGTGCAGACTTCTTCGTCAGTAATTTGATTCACTTTCCCATCCGACCCAACGCGGAAAATTTCTCCATCCACCATCATCATCTCGCCGTCTAAATCGTTGAACGTGCCGAGTCCAAAATCACCATGTTTTTTGATTTCAGAAAATGGAATGTTCTGTTCGTAAATTCCTTCCACCAAAGAATTGACAGGCGCACATAAATACACTTTATTTTCAGCTTTTCGTTTTCGGATTCTTCTGATTGTTGTTAGACCCATGTTTCTCCTATGTCATTGCGAGGGCTGATGGTCGAGTGTTGCGAAGCAACGTATCGAGACCCAGCCCGAAGCAATCCCATAATTATGCTTGAGATTGCTTCGCCGTCAAAGAGCAAGAGCGACGGCTCGCAATGACGAGTTAACCGTATTTCGGCGTATCGCCGATGATTTCCCAATTTTTTTCTAAAGCAACTTTTTTCAATTTTGCATCCGGATACACAGCCACAGGATGCTCGGCATATTCAAGCAATGGAATGTCTAATGATGTATCGCCATAAGCAAAATCAATTTTATCTACACCTAAGCGGCTCAAAACTTGCTCAATCTTTTTTTCGTTTGAAATTAATTCACCAACCATGCGCAAGCGACCATCTTTAATTTCAACAGGTGTGCCGCTCACTTGCGCGCCAATTTTTTTTGCAAACGGTTCAATGAATGGCTCAACCACACTACTGGCAATATAAACTTTTGCACCGCCTTCACGATGTTTGATGAGTCGGTCAATCACATCTTCGCGGCGTTTTTTCCACAAGTTATGTTCCACAACCCATTCAGAAACTTGTTTTAATTTTTCTTCATCAATATTTTTTACATAATCCAAACTATTGACCATTAATTTTTGTCCCCACAACTGCCAGTCAATGATTCCGTTTTTTGCAAGAAAATAAGAAGGCAATACAGACGCCATGGTTAAATTTGCTTGCCACTTGCTTTGATTATGCTTGACCCAATCCACTAGCCCTAAAAATGGCGAGCCTGTGG
>JAEURH010000127.1 GCA_016789365.1 Anaerolineales bacterium | reverse complement strand
AAATGCAGATTTTGTTTTGACTGAAATTCCACAAGGTGAATTCCGCCGTACGTTAAGAATGCCTGCTGAAATTGATGCTGAAAAAGTGGAAGCCAAAATTGAAGACGGTGTGTTAACACTCACTTTGCCAAAAGCAGAATCTGCGAAACCGAAGAAAATTAAAATTGCTGTTAACTAACTCGAATTGACAATACAAATTGTCAGCCAAAATAAAAGTTGAAGTTCAAGAAAGAATTATCAATCAAGAAAGCGAGGCGTTGAGCCTGTCGAAACGAGGCGTGTGATTAATCATGCGTCTCTTTTTGTTTAATACCGTCCCGCAGGTTTCATCAATAAATATTTTCATAATAGAAAACCTGCGGGACGTTTTAGGTATAATCCTTGTATCTTTATTTTGGAGAAAACCAGTGCGTGTGAAAAAATTTTTCTTAATTACATTCATCATGTTGCTTGTGGTTGCTTGCGGAGGAAATGAGCCGACAGAAATTCCACCGCCAACGGTTGTGCCAACACACACACCATTGCCACCGCCAACGTTAATCCCAACCGCATCTACGCCTTTGGCAATTTTGGTTGTGCCTGCTGATATGGATAAAACGACTTCAGATTTGTATCAAGAAACCGTGTATGACTTGGCGCAAGCATCAGGATTTCGTTTTCAGGTTCGTAACGCTTTGAATGAATTGGATATGGCTGACCCAACTTTGAAAGTGGTCATTGCGCTTCCGCCTGACCCTGGTGTTGTTGCGTTTGCGTCAACCGCTCCAAACGTGCAATTTTTGGCAGTCAATATTCCAGACTTAACTGCTGGCGGAAATGTAAGCGTGCTTGCGCCGAGCAATCAAGTGGAATTGCCAGCGTTTTTAGCGGGTTATACATTGGCAATGTTGACGTATGAATATCATATTGGCATGTTATATCCCGAAGGGGATGATAATGCTGTGCGGGCTGTCAATGCGTTTAATAATGGGATGAGATATTACTGTGGTTTATGCAAACGAATTTATTTCACTGCAGTTGAATACCCAACCTTTTTATCTATTCCAACTACTGAAGATGTTTCATTGCATGGCGGCTATGCCAATGTATTAATCAACGACCGTGATGTAGATTCACTTTATATTTACCCATCTATTGCAACCGATGATTTGCTCACTTATGTTGGCACGCAAGGCGTGTATTTGATTGGAACGCGAATGCCGCCCACGCGCCCCGGCGGTTGGGTGATGACTGTTTCGCCTGATACGATTAAAGCGATTCAGATTGCTTGGCCCCAATTGATTGCCGGACAAGGTGGGCAAGCGGTTCAATCTCCACTTGGGCTTGCGGATGTGGACCCCGGCATTTTGCCTGATGGAAAATTGGCACAAGTGCAATTTATTTTGAATGAATTGCTGGCTGGTAGAATTTTGACATCGAACCCATAAATAAAAATACTACTGTTACTTTAGTACTGTTTTTGTAATTTCGTCCTTGACGATGTTTCAAAGTGCGTGATAAACTCACGCCGCTTCACAAAGCAAATTTCAAGAAAGGAGGCGCACGCCCCAATGTTTATGACTAAGTTTTACATCATGCAACTCTCTCAAATCGGCTTGGTTGATTTCGATAGCCGTAGTGCGCCTGTACGTCGGTAGGCTTTTATTCGAGTCTATGCGACCACAGCGCACAATGCCTGTGGTCGTTTTTATTTAACGGTGAAAAACAATCACAGGTCAGTATCTTGTGATTGTTTTTTTTATTTACATTGACGACCCACGTCCTAAACCCTTCCTCCATATTGAGGGAAGGGCAGGGGATGGGGGTAAAAGAAGAGGAAAAATGTTAGCAATACAAACCCAGTTATTTGAAGCGAAGGATGTTCGTTTTGGTCCAATAGACCATGAAACGCATCCCGAAGTCGAATCCAAATGGACGCATGATGCTGAATTCATGCGCTTGATGGAACTCAAACCGATTCGCCCGCTTTCACCAGCGATGGTCAAGAAACAGTATGAAGCCATCGAAAAAGAAATGGAAGAGGATAAGAATCTATACTATTTCACAATTCAAACCAAAGAAGATAATCAATTCATCGGCAAAGCCGTGGTTGAGTGGATTGATTGGACAAACAGCAACGGATTTTTACGCCTCGGTATCGGCGCCTCAGAACATAGACGGAAAGGCTTGGGTTCACAAGCCCTGAGCATGTTGCTCCGTTTTGCATTTGACGAATTAAATTTGTACCGTGTCACCGCCGTTGTGCCTGCTTATAACGAAGGCGCGATTAAACTCTTCCAAAAGTTTGGTTTCATGGAAGAAGTGCGCCGACGCAAAGCCATTCATCGTGACAACGAATTTTGGGATTTAGTCTCTTTCGGCTTGTTAAATGCCGAATGGCGCGACCAAGTTACAGGCGATGCCCTGAGCCTGTCGAAGGGTCAAGGGTGAAGCGATGAAAGACATTTATCGTGGAACCCTTGTCCGCTTGGCGGCTGAGTCACCTGAAATGATGGCGAAAACTTATATCAAATGGGACCGTGACTCTGAATTTCACCGCTTAGCAGATTCTGCTCCGTCACAATTATGGTCTGAAAAAAAGTTGAAAGAGTTTGTTGAAAAAAGTGATGAAAAACAAGGCGATAAAAGTTTTCGCTTTTCAATTCGCGCCTTAGAAAATGACTTGTTGATTGGCAGTACCGGGCTTTGGATTCAACGTTGGAATTTAGGCGATGCTTGGCTTGGTATTTTCATTGGCGAGCGCGAGTATTGGGGCAAAGGCTATGGGACGGATGCGATGCGTTTAATTGTCGGCTATGGATTTGGCGAATTAAATTTACGCCGTATCACATTAGGTTTACATTCTTACAATGAACGCGCCTTGAAGTCATATCAAAAAGTTGGTTTTACTTTAGAAGGACGTGTGCGTGGTGAAGGTCTGCGTGATGGTGTTCGTTACGATAGTTTGTATATGGGTATCTTGCGCGAAGAATGGTTGAAATTCCCCTCACCCTAGCCCTCTCCCATTTGGGAGAGGGAATTTGAAAATAAAAGAAAGCGAGGAAATATGGAAACAAAAGAAATGACTGAATTAAATCTTCGTCCAGTTCGTTGGGACGATGTGCAAGCAGTAGCAAAATTAATGTACTTATCTAGTGTAGCAGATGGTGATGCTGAGACTGCTGAAACCCCAGAAGATGTTGAACATAACTGGCGTGCCACAGGATTTAACCCTGAAACCGATGCCTTTGTTGTAGAAAATGCTGAAAAAGAAGTGGTTGGGTATTGGGAAGTTTTTGATGGCGATGAACATGCCAAATTACACTTCGATGGTTATATTCATAAAGATTATGAGAATACCCCTGTAGGTGACATGCTCTTTCAACAGGCAGAAAAACGCGCACTCGAACATATTCCGCTTGCCTCAGCGGATAGACGCGTTTTTGTTCATAGTGCTATGAATATCAAAGATAAATATTTTCAATCCTTACATGAAAAGCATGGATTTGCTGTTGTGCGATATTTTTGGCGCATGGAAATTAAACTCGAAAATGCTCCACAAGTTCAACCTTTACCAGAAGGCGTTGAATTTCGTCCATTCATCCAAGCAGAACATGCCCGCTTGGTTTGGGAAGCCGATAACGAAGCCTTCCGCGACCATTGGGGGCATCACGACTCAAAATATGAAGAATGGCATCAACGAAAATTAGAAAGACCCGAATATGACCCAACCCTTTGGCTCATTGCTTGGGAAGGCAACCAAATTGCAGGCTTCTCTCAAAATCGTTACATGAATGAAATAGGCTGGGTTGGCACATTAGGAGTCCGCCGCCCGTGGCGTAAAAAAGGAATGGGCTTGGCTTTGCTCACACATTCCTTTGCAGAATTTTACAAACGCGGTATCAAAACTGTAGGTCTAGGCGTAGATTCCGCCAATCCAACAGGCGCAACTCGCTTGTATGAAAAAGCAGGCATGAGCATTGCCAATGAATATGTCGCTTATGAAAAAGAATTGCGGGCAGGGAAGCAGAGTGAGTAACAAGATACAAGTTACGAGTTATCAAAAATCAGGTAGAATCAAGATAACCAAAGAATAGTTTTGAAATTACGTCACGAAAGAAGGACTTTCCCTTATGAACCTGCGTTGTCTATATTGCCAAACCCCCTTTACCCTCAGCCGCAACGAAATGCTTACTGCACTTGTAATGATGAAAGATAAAAACATGAATCATTACGATGCACACTGCCCGCGTTGCCGTCGCGCGAATTCGATTTCTCGCCAGCGGATGGAACTTTTCTACCCGAATTGGCAAGAAGCTGCAAAAAATATGCCGCCCCCGGCACCCGCTTCATCATCTGACCCGAAGCCTGCTACTGCTTCCCTGAAAACGGAGCCTTTGCCTAAGGCATTGTTAAAATCAAAATTGAAAACATCCGCTAGCAAAAAATCTGCGGCAACTTCTGCTAAACCTTCGGCTTCCAAACGCAAACGTGCTTCTAAGCCTGCTTCTGCAAAAAAGACAACACCTGCCAAACCAGCACCGCGCGGAGTTAAATCTCCAGCGAAGAAAAAGAAATAGCCATTTATGTCATTGCGAGGGTATAGCCCGAAGCAATCTCCCGCAGAATTTTTATCTGCGGGATTTTTTATACAATCATGTCATTCTGAGCGAAGCGAAGAATCTCTGAGATTATCGTAGAGA
This sequence comes from Anaerolineales bacterium, assembly GCA_016789365.1. Taxonomy (GTDB): domain Bacteria; phylum Chloroflexota; class Anaerolineae; order Anaerolineales; family Villigracilaceae; genus Villigracilis. The sequence continues at coordinate 2,529 of JAEURH010000127.1, read as the reverse complement.
CCCTTCGCCATTTCACGGCTGAGGGTGACATAAAAGGTGAAATATGAAAATAAAAGCAATCTTTTTTGATTTTGGTGGTGTGATTCAACGCACAGAATATCAATCTCCGCGCCAACATTTAGCGCAAAAATTTGGCATGGAATATGAAGATATTGACAAACTCGTATTTGCCAGCCCAACTGCTATAAAAGCAACTGTAGGTGAAATTAAAGTAGAAGAACATTGGAAAGCGATTGCTAAACGGCTCAAACTCGGGAAAGATGAAATCGCAAAATTTGAATCTGAATTTTTCGCTGGCGATGTGATTGACCATGACTTTGTTCGGTTTATTCGTTCTTTGCGACCAAAATACAAAACAGGCTTAATCAGCAATGCTTGGTCTGATATGCGAGAATACATAATCCGCAAAAAGTTAGACGATGCTTTTGACACACTTACTATTTCAGCAGAAATCAAAGTTGCCAAGCCCGAAGCAAAGATTTATCTCCACGCGCTGGAACAGGCTGAGGTCAAAGCAAATGAGGCGGTGTTTGTAGATGATGTCTCAGCAAATATTGAAACATGTCAAAAATTGGGGATGCATGGAATTTTATTCCGTGATGTTGATGAAGTGATAAATCAAATTAAAAAATTATCGAAATGAAAATTGAAGCCTCAAAAGTATATTTATTCATTGAGTTTACTGCTTCAGCATTTTTCTCGATGATGTTTGTGACCGTGTCTTTATATGAAGCCACAGTGGCTGGCTTGACTCCTTTGCAATTGGTGTTGGTCGGAACGACGTTAGAAATATCTGCTTTTTTATTTGAGATACCAACAGGTGTAGTCGCTGATGTATATTCACGAAGATTATCTATCATCATCGGTTATGTGTTGATGGGCGTTGGATTTTTAATTGAAGGTTTATTCCCAGCCTTTTTGCCGATATTACTTGCACAAGTTGTATGGGGACTCGGTTATACATTTACCAGCGGCGCAACCCAAGCATGGATTTCTGACGAGATTGGCGAAGAAAAAGCAAACGCATTATTTTTACGCGCTACAAGAGTTGGTTTAACTGCTTCATTAATTGGAATGGGATTGGCTTTGTTTATTGGCGCGAACAATGTTGCTATGCCAATTATCGTTGGTGCAATTGGTGTTTTATTAATTGGCATTGTTTTAATTTTTATTATGCCTGAAACAGGTTTTAAACCTACGCCTCAAGAAGAACGCACAAATTGGCAACACATGTTACACACATTTAATGAAGGCTTGAAAGCTGTAAAGCTTCGTCCGCGGTTAATGACGATTTTAGGCGTTGGCTTTTTTTATGGTTTATATAGCGAAGGCTTTGACAGGTTGTGGGTAAAACATTTGTTAGATAATTTTGATATTCCAATATTTTTTGGCAACAATCAAGTGGCGTTTTTTGCTGTGTTGCGAATCGCTTCGGCAGTGTTGACAATTTTCGTTGTGCAATATGTTGAAAAGAAAGTGGACTCAAGTAGTTCATTAGCGATTGGAAGAGCGATGATGATTGTGACTGGATTAATCGCGGCGGCGATGATTGGCTTTGCTTTATCACCGCTTCTTGCATTGACCTTATGCCTGTATCTTGTTATTGACACATTGCGCGACGTTCGGTCTCCTTTGCATACGGCATGGGTGAATCAAAAATTAGATTCGCAAACGCGCGCTACGATTCATTCTATGTCTGGTCAAGTGGATTCGATTGGTCAAATTGCTGGCGGAAGTTCTGGCTTAGTGGCGAGGTATTTATCGGTCAAAGCGGCGATTATGTTTTCGGGCTTGCTTCTAACGCCGGCAATGTTTCTCGTCAGCAGAGCAAATTCCCAGTCTAGGAATGAGGCGGTGAAAGATTCTGTTGAGACGTAGAGGATGTCAAATCCTCCTGACCTACAAGAGTGTTAGGCAGATTAATTGACGCATTTTGACGTTTACAAGTATAATTTTCGGGCGTTCCCTAATCTATAGGGAAAGTTGAGGAAAAATGGCACTGCGTGGAAATTTGCGCGATTTTACAGTTACACAATTACTCAATCTGATTAACCTTGCCAGCAAGACCGGCACTTTAATTGTGGATGGCTCTTCGGAGCAGGCTTATATTTCTTTCCGTGAAGGCAAGTTGGCGTATGCTCGCATCGGTAAAGAAGATGGTAGTTTGGCATCGGTGCTGTATAAGGCAAATAAGATTAATGTCAATCAATATAAAGCAATCGCTGACCGCGCCGGGCAGATGACCGATAAAGAACTTGGTTTGTTGTTGATTAATGCAGGCTATGTAACGCAAGATGATATTTTGTTAAACCTGCAAGGTTATTTTACAGATTTAATTCGTAAGTTGTTTACTTGGGTTGAGGGCGTTTTTCGTTTTGAGAATGATATTCTGCCACCTGATGACAGAATTAACGTACGGTTAGACCTTGAGAATATTATTATTGAAGGCTCGCGTCAGTTACGTGAGTTGGAGCAATTGCAGGATGAGATTCCGAGTTTGGATATGGCGCTCAAGTTTACAGAACTCCC
>JAEURH010000126.1 GCA_016789365.1 Anaerolineales bacterium | reverse complement strand
ACTTCACTTCCTCATAAAAGTAAGGCATAACATGTTCCCGATGTTGTGGTTCTTTGGCTTCTTTACATGCTTTCTTTAATGCTTTGAAAGTACAGGCTTCTACATCCAAACCAATTGGGTATGTTCTTGCATGTGGCGGAGGCAATCTGTTACAAACAAAATCATATTCATCTTCGATTAAAGTATTTACAACATTATCAATTAACTCAGGGTCAATGACTGGGCAATCTGCTGTAATGCGGACAACAACATCCGCTTTGGCTTGAGAGGCTGTTTGGTAATAACGGTCAAGCACATCAAACAAACTGCCTCGGGTGTAGTTTAAACCTGCAAGGTCGCAGTACTCAGCAACGGGGTCGTCTGAAGCGTCTGTTGTCGTGGCAAAAATAATTTGGTCGAGAGTCTTCGCCCGCGAAGCACGAATCATCACACGACTCAACATTGGCTGACCAGAAATATCTGCTAATATTTTTCCTGGCAAACGTGATGAAGACATACGTCCTTGAATAATGGCAACAATTTTTTGTTTCATAATATAAGAATTTACCACAGAGAACACGGAGGGCACAGAGATTTTGTGAGAATTAATTGATAAGTCTCTTGATTCCGCCATGTTTGAGAATTTTCACATTGAAATTTAGCAACAGACCTAGTTTCCCACCTGATATTTTCAAGTAAGAAATTAATTGTGCTTCATGAATAGGTGCAAGGTTATCAACAGATTTAATTTCAACAATGACAGCATCATTGACCAAAAGGTCAAGACGATAGCCACAATCAAGTTTTACGCCTTTATAAATTAATGGAAGTGGAACTTCTTGAAATGCCTCATATCCTCTTTCTAACAATTCATACCGTAAACATTCACGATAAGCAGATTCAAGCAAGCCAGGCCCAAGGTTTCGATGAACTTCGATAGCTGAACCAATAATTGCTTCTGTGATTTTATTTAACTCTTCCATGGTCATCTGCTTCATAAAAAAACCTCTTAAATCTCTGTGTGCTTTGTGCCCTCTGTGGTGAATTATTTTGTTTGCGCCTCAGATGGAATCGGCAAAGGAATCACAAAACCTTTTGCTCTAAATTTTTCAACATACTCGCGGACAGTCCAATAATCAAGATTAACTTTTTCGGCAATTTCAAAAATAGAAAGGTCGCCTTCAAAACTCATCATAATTTTTTCAATGGCACGATTCAATGCAAGGTTTACATGCCAATCAACCCACAGACCATTACCACTGAGAAAAACTGGACCACGAAAAGTTCTTTTGGGAATGTAATTGCTTGCAAAAATTCGCACAACTTTTTCAGCAACATCTGCCGCGCCACTTAACATTTCATCATGAATAATATCAAGGTTATCATCGGTGGTGTGATATTCATCATAGGGCCAGCGATTAATTGAAATGCTCGGCACATTCACGCCAGGTCCATTCATTACACGTTCATCGTTGGGCGGATAATCAGCAAAATTTCTTTCTTCATGTTCCATATCTTTAACAACCGAAGCAGTGATACGGTCTAACAAATGTTTATGTTGCCTTGTATGATGCCATGAGATTTTATTTTTGTTGCCAGTCATTTCTAAAAATATGCTGGCTTGCATATTTTGAATCAGATGTTCGTTATGAGAAAGCCAAACAATCGTACCAATGGTTTCTGGTCCAAACCAAAAGCGGACACTCATAGAACCAGCAGGCAATGGATTTTTTGCAAGGCGATTTGCTAATTCAATTGCACTGACGACTCCTGCGCCATCATCATTCGCTTGCATTGGATGACAAGTATGCGCTTGAATAACAATCTCACCAGCGGATTCATTTTCGCCTCCTTCTGGGTGGATAACTGCTGTTGCGATTTTGAATCCGTTCTCGCTTCCAGTTACAAACTCGGACTTAATCACAGCGCGATATTTTTTATCGCGCGGAAGTTTGTCAAAATCATTTTTGGATAAGCAAAATCCCCACACGCGGTCATAATACTTGAACACCCATGGAATTGTATGCGGACGTTTCTCATTGAAATACAAATGGGATTGCAATTCTTCAAATGTAAATGTTCCATCAATGGGTAAGGAATATGAAACAATATGAAGTGGATTGTTTTTGAAATCAATAATTCGTTCGCCATTTTCAATTTCTAAATACGCCTCATGGACAACGAATCTCTCAGGCACTCTCCACGTCCACACAGGTGTAAGCGGAGCATACGTCTCAACTGTGTAATTGGATGAATCTGGCATATACGAGCCGATGATTTCAAGTGTTTTATCATGGTCATCAGAAGCGAGTGTTCGATGTAATGGAAAAAATTCCGCGAGGATGGATTTGAGAGATGTATAGGGTTTCATATCTTTATACAAAAATAAAGACGGCTTAGCCGCCTCTATGCCATCTAGCTATCGGCTATCCATTCACGCCATTGTTTAACTAATTCATCTAGTTCTTTATTTCTTTCAGTTTCAGAATATAGTTCAAAATCTGTAATTCTAAACAATGGCATGGATTTTGTTTTTGTTTTTTTGCCAACATAATCGCCCATTGGTTCAGTTCCATTAGCAAAACGATTAAGAGTAGTTTTTATTGCTTCGTGACTATTGTCAATCCCTATCCATTTTCGATTTAATTGAGAAGCGACTTCTAAAGTTGTACCTGAGCCAGAAAAACAATCTAACACCAAATCATCAGCATTCGATGAGGCTTCAATAATCCGCTTCAATAAGTTTGGATTCTTTTCAGTAGGATAGCCTGTAATTTCAATATTTTGATTATGTGCGTCTTTATAATCTAACCAAATATCTTGGGCAGGAATTCCTTCGCTTTCATCAAGATAAACTTTACGGCGAGGATTCCCATTTGATGACCAAAAAATTTCACCTCTAGCATCCATTGCATCTAAAGTTTCAGGAGTATATTGCCAATGCTTTCCAGTGGGAGGCATCATTCCTCGCCACATTTTTCCCGTTTCACCATTTCTTGTGCCTGGTGCATGAATCGGAACTTTTTTATATCTTCTGCCTGTTCCTTCTTCAACATAAGAATATTCTTTCAAAGCCTTTTCATCTGTCCATTTATCATACGCGCGATTCCAAACATATTCATCGGACTTGGTATAAAAAAGAATATAATCTGAAATATCGCCATAAGTCTTGCGGGTATAGTTTTTTGGGTTACATTTTTTACGAGTTATCCAGTTTCGGAAATTATTTTTTCCAAAAACTTCATCCATAATGACTTTGATATAGAATGCCATATTTTCGTCAAGATGAACATAGATTGAACCATTTGGAGCAAGTAATTCTCGTAAAATTATTAATCTCTCACGAAGGAACTCAATATAATGACTTCCTTCTAGTAAATCGGAATAAGCATCTTTTTGAGATCGCGTTTGAAAAACGCCTTTTGTAGCATAGGGAGGATCAATATAAATGAGTTGAACTTTCCCACGAATTTTCTCATCCTCTAACAAATTAGCAAGAATTGATAAATTATTTCCATAATACAAGCGATTAGTTGTTGTTTTTCCTTGCCAAGTCAAAGATATGTTTGATTTTTTTGTAGAAAGAATTTCAGGTATTGATTTTTTTCCTTGATAAGATAAATCAACATCAATAGAAGTATCTGCTATTGGCAGATTAAATGTTGGCAAAGAGGTATCATGCCATTTTGTTTTAGATAATCCAGAAGCCATTATTTCTTAACCTTTTTATTCTTTAACCAAGTCAAAGTTAATCGTTCAGGAATCATTCTTAAAGTAACTACAAGGACTTCTCCAGCGTGGCTATTTTCAAGTTTGCTGTAATCATTCCACATAGAACCAAGCAATAAACCAGGCCCATCATTTAATAAAATCACTTTTGTTTTCAAATGATGTTTATGGGCATAACCAAGAATTTCATTAACAGCAGTATGATATTGACCTGTACGGTCATCTTCTTGTGAACCACCTCGATCAGAATCATAACGTGCCAACCCAATTGCTAAAACTTCTTTTCCATCTTGAATGACAAAATCTACTGGACGATTGGGGTTAGGATAATTTGAAAAAACATCCTTCATTAAAATATCTTGTCCTGCTCGTTCAGGACCAGTAATTTTTACGCCAGAGAAACGAGTACGAATTAAATCAAAAAAACGTTCTGTTAAATCGTACCCTTTTTTACCTCTATCTTTGTATTCCCATAATAAAGCACAAAGTGCTTCATCACGTTTCGGACGAGTGTTATATGCTTTCTGCACTTCTTGAATAGGACGAAAACCTTTTCCAAACTCTTTAATTAGTTCTTCGGATTTTGACTTTCGCTTAAGCATTTCAACAGGTGTTGATGGGCTTACATATTTTCTAAAAACCCGCGCAAGTTGTATACGAGTCCAGCCGTCACTTTGCTCCATAACTTGGCGAAATAAACGTTCAGAAGACTCTGAAGTTTTGAGCAATTCACCAAATAAAACGATAATTGGTTCATAAAGGTCACATGCTTGTGGCAAAATATCAGGGTAATACTCTCCTGTGGCTAGAGTAATCCAATTTGCACCATCTACTTTATAGTCACCAAAAGATTTCTGCTTTTTCATATCTTTCTAATTCTAACACCACTAATTACTGCTCTCTAATACTTCGGCTCTTCAATATAATGCAACTTCTCAGGGTGGTCACGCACAATCGGAGACATATTATCAAAAAATTCATTCGCCGTCATGTAATGAACTTTCGCCTCACCGACTTCAATTTCTTTAATAACGCCTGCATGTAACAAATCATTCATACCAGGCGTTATAAATGTTTTCACGCGGTCATTATTGCGTACAAACATTGTATAGGTTTTGATTTGCGGTTTTCTATCATACCCCATATAAATCCCAGCAAATTCTTTAATGCGCCGATAATTACAGCCGACATTGTATTCAATATAATGATGCATCGAAAAAGAATTATTGAAATCTAAACCAATGCTGATAATTGTCGCATTGATTTTATGCATCAAAGCAAATGCTGAGTTTGGTCCATATGCTTCAACATCTTCCGCATTTGCAAATTCATCGGCGCGTTTGCCTAAAGCAGAAAAACTATAAATCGGATGCGGACTGCGTTTTGCATTTGCTCGCAAGCGCGCTTGTTCTGTAATCATGCCCATCTTCGATGGCGTTTCCATCACATCAAAATAATGTGTCTCCGTCCACGATTGAAAATTGAAAGCAGGGAACAAAACCGTTCCATCTTTGCCAATCAATTCCTGCATCACATCAATCACCGTATCCACGCCGCCCTCTACACCGCCCAAAGATTTATACGATGTATGCACCACAATCGTATCACTTTCGGTTTTTATTTTTGAAAATCCATTCAACAAATCTTTTTTAGATAGCATAAATCCTCTTTCCGTCATTGCGAGCCGCACTTTGGCGAAGCAATCTCCTACATTGTGTTGGGGATTGCTTCGGACTATCGTCCTCGCAATGACGAATCAAATTAATTTTCGATAGACATTCATCAACGCTTCGGCATTTTTTTTCCAATCCGCACGCTTCTCTGCTGACTTGCGACCTGCTTGCCCCATCTGATACAGTTTTTCTCGCTGATTCATCGCCATTAAAATTTTCTCCGCTAGATGATTCGAGTCGCCATCTCGAAACAACCAACCATTTTCATTTTCAAATACCCATTCTTTATTGGCAGGGATATCTGAAACTAAACACGGAAGACCACAAGCCAACGCTTCCATCAACGAAACAGATGAACCATCCACATGCGAAGGCGAGATGTATAAATCGGCTTGATGATACCAATTTGGCAACTCATTTTGTGAAATTTGCCCACCATACGTTACAAATTCTTCTACGCCTCCACGTTGAAAAATTTGACGAAGTTTTGCACCTTGTGAACCACCGCCTAAAAGAATCAAACGCACATCATCACGTTTTTGTGCAACTTGAACGAAAGCATGTGCTAAAACATCTACACCATATCTTGCTTCCCATGAACGATTACAGAATAAAATAAATCCATCTTTCTTTCCTCTTTCATCTTTCTTCGCTGAAAAATGTTCAAGGTCAACACCCCAAGGAAAGACAATTGTTTTTTCTGGATTCATTCCATAGGCAATGGCTTTTTCTTTTGTTACGTTTGCATCGCTTGTAAAGTAATCCGTATTGCGTAATACATAATGCGTAATCCATTGCATTAATTTATTTTTATTGACATCTTCCATTAAATCAAAGCCCCAAGACATGGTCAAGATAGGATGAAAGCCGCTTGAAACAGCAACCAACCCGCAGGTCTGAATGGGACCCGCATGAATCAAATCAGGTTGGATTTCACGAGTCAAACGTCTAAAGTCTAAGGTCAAAGAAATTAAATCTTTCCATTGAAAAGGTTTTCTCCCACCTTTCCATATCACTTGATTTACATTTTCAGGCACATGACGAGATTCAACTTGTCTTTGATTTCCTTCAAGTTGAACAAAGTAAACCTCGTGCCCACCATTTGAAATGGCTTTAAGGAAGCGATAATCGTGAGTGGAGTAGCCGAGAGAAAAATACAGAATGCGCATTATTAATTGAACCAAGATGCCATGAGATGAAATAAAGCAGGGTTTTGATTGAGAAAAGTGTTTTTATCTCCTGTTAGCCCAATCATAAAACCAAAAGCAAATGTTAATATAGACACAATTACCCAGCTTACTGAGATTATTTTTTTTACAACAGGGTTTGTATCAAATCTTTGAACATAATTCCCAACAAACAAAGTGCTGAGAATTATTAAGATTTGGGAAACATCAAGTAGATAGCGAACGGAGGCGTATAAAAATAATAACAAAATGGAAAACTGTATGAAGGTGTAAATCAATAAATATAGTGCAAACCATATTTGATTTGTGTTAGTTACTGAGGATGTGGTTTTAGGAATATCTCCATTAATGAATAGCCAAAACAACCTTGCTAAGAGAAACGTTGCAAAGCCAATTAATGGAATAATAAATAGTATCCCTGCTGATGGTTCAGTATAGTTGTAATATTCTGGTACCCGAATAAAAAATGGCCACATATTTTGTTTGATTTTTAGGATGGTAAAAAATGGAAACTCTTGATGAATAGAAGGTAAACGAAATATGTATGTGTATATGTTTGGGATGATATATTCTGTTGAGCTTATATCTTCATAGTTGGCAGTGAGGGCTGGACCTGTGAGTTGATAACGATGCCCAAACTCAAAAATGGAGCCGAAGCGAATATAGTTGTACCAAGATAGGGAGATGGCAGTTACTATGAGAGGGGTTAGGAATACGGCAAATGTTAAAAGTGACTTTGAAAAGTTTTTTTGATTTGCAAAATAAATTTTTAGTAAGACGATGGCGGTAAGCACAATGATTGCAGGTAGTAAATTGATTCGGGTAGCACCACTCAAGCCGAACGCTAGAGAAGAGGCGCATAAGTAGATAAGATTCGGTTGGGGATTGCGAAATCCTAAAAATAAAAAGTAGAAGCCTGCTATCAAAAAGAATTGTCCACCTGAAATAGAGACTTCGTAAAACGTTGGGCGGGTGAGCAACCAAATCAATGGAACGTTTATCATACAAGCGAGTATGCCGCCCCAAAATGCCCATGTGGGAATTTGAAATTTTTTATAAATTTCGTACAGCAACAATACAGAAAATAATGCAGTGCCAATAACGAATGAAAAAACTAAACCCGCATCGGTGACTGGTTTGGA
>JAEURH010000125.1 GCA_016789365.1 Anaerolineales bacterium | reverse complement strand
GTGAAAAAGAGTTAACTCCAGAAGAAAGATTGTTACGCGCTATTTTTGGTGAAAAATCTCGTGACGTGAAAGATACTTCATTACGAATGCCGCATGGTGAACGCGGTAAAGTTGTGGATGTAAAAGTATTCACACGCGAAGATAACTCAGACCTTGCCGCTGGTGTGGATATGATGGTGCGTGTGTCTGTAGCGCAACGCCGCAAAATTACTGCTGGTGACAAAATGGCGGGACGACATGGTAATAAAGGCGTAGTTTCTAAAGTTGTGCCTGTTGAAGATATGCCATTCCTTGAAGATGGTACACCTGTAGATATTATTTTGAATCCTTTGGGTGTGCCTGGGCGTATGAACATTGGTCAAGTATTAGAAGTTCATTTAGGTTGGGCGGCGAAACGTATGGGCTTCCGTGCTGTCACTCCGGTATTTGATGGGACCAGCGAAGAACAAATCGAAGCCGAACTCGCCCGCGCTTGGATTATTGACCAAGCGTGGAAAGAAGCCGCTCAACGTGCTTGGGAATGGTTAATTGAACAAGAATATGACCCGAACTCGATTGAAGATGATGATGAAGTCCGCCGTTTGTATTTAGAACACTGGCTTGATAAACGCCGCTATGATGTGTATCGCTTGAATGAACCTGAATATGCACATCGCGCTACGGCTCGTGAATGGTTGCGTGAAAAAGGCTACGACAATCCAGATGAAATTTTGCTTGAAGACCGCGGGATTGCAAATAAAGACCCTGAGCTAGATGAAAAGACCATCATCGCTTGTTTGCGCTTGTGGTTAGAAGTGAATGGTATAACTCGCCGTGTTGCGGAAGATAAAGTGCATGAAACTGCTCAAGAGTTAGCAAAAGAAAAAGGAATTCCATTGCCAATTCTTGGTAAACAATCTTTACGCGATGGCAAAACTGGTTTGAAATATGACCAAGCCGTTACAGTTGGTGTGATGACTATTCTCAAACTGCATCACTTGGTTGAAGATAAAGTCCATGCGCGCTCAACAGGTCCATACAGTTTAGTCACTCAACAGCCGCTTGGTGGTAAGGCTCAATTTGGTGGTCAACGCTTCGGTGAAATGGAAGTGTGGGCATTGGAAGCATACGGTGCCGCACACACGCTTCAAGAGATGTTAACTGTAAAATCTGACGATACAGTTGGACGTGTCAACACCTATGAAGCGATTGTGAAAGGTGAGCCGATTGAAGAACCAAGCATCCCTGCATCTTTCCGCGTGTTAGTGAAAGAATTACAATCATTAGGTTTGGCAGTGGAAGCGATTAATGAAAGCGGTGATGTGGTCAAGTTTGGTAAAGATGAAGAGAAGACGCATCCACCTAAACATGAAAGCGGGTTGCTCAGTTTGGGAGAGGGTCAATCACGGAAAAAGTAAGATTTCCTATTGACGCTATATACATGGCATGATAAAATAACATGCTTTTGTAAGGAAAGAGAGCGGCATATCAAACCCCGCTCGAAGGCAATACACTGGCAACTACAAATGAGGCCATCAGGGATTGACGTTGATGGTCTCATTTGTTGCGAATATCAAAAGAAAAAAGTTGAAAAATTTGTAATCGGAGGCAACAGTGCCTACAGTAAATCAAATGGTCCGCCGGGGCCGCAAAAATAAAAATGCAAAATCCAAAGCACCTGCGTTGCAGTTCACATTGAACAGTTACAAACAACGCAGATTTCGCCAAGATAAAGGCGCACCACAAAAACGTGGTGTGTGTACAGTGGTTCGTACCATGACTCCTAAGAAGCCGAATTCAGCTTTGCGGAAGATTGCACGTGTACGCTTAAGCAATGGTATCGAAGTAACTGCTTACATTCCAGGTGAAGGTCACCAATTGCAAGAACACTCTGTTGTGCTTGTGCGTGGTGGACGTGTAAAAGATTTGCCCGGCGTTCGTTATCACATTGTACGCGGCTCGTTGGATACCACTGGCGTTGCCAATCGTAAACAAGGTCGCTCGAAGTATGGCGCAAAGCGTCCGAAGTAGTAGCAATTAGGAGTAGTTAAAGATGCGAAGAGCAAAACCAGAAAGACGGGAACTGCTTCCCGATATCCGTTTTAATAGCCTCAATATCCAAACCATGATTCAGCATGTCTTGAAGCAAGGCAAGAAAAGCGTTGCTATGGGTTTGGTTTATGATGCCATGGATTTAATTAAAGAACGCACTGAAAAAAATCCGATGGAAGTTTTTGATGGTGCACTTAAAAATGTAGGTCCTGCTATGGAAGTTCGCCCACGCCGTGTGGGTGGTGCTACTTATCAAGTGCCTATGGAAGTGACCGCAGACCGTCGCCTCACGTTAGCCATCCGCTGGATTCTTTCTTCAGCTCGTGAGCGTGCTGGCAAATCTTTCTCAGATAAATTAGCATCCGAATTAATTGATGCGTTTAATGAAACTGGCGCTTCTATCCGCAAGCGTGATGAAACCCATAAAATGGCAGAAGCCAACCGTGCTTTCTCTCATTATCGAATTTAGTTTTGAATTTTAGATACTTAAAGGAAATAGGTAACTTTTAGAATGGCGCGCGTTTATCCGTTAGAGAAATATCGAAATATAGGCATTATTGCCCACATTGACGCCGGGAAAACTACCACTACCGAGCGTATTATGTTCTATACGGGCTTGACTCATCGTATTGGGTCTGTAGACGATGGTACAACCGTCACAGACTGGATGGTTCAAGAACGCGAACGCGGTATTACGATTGTATCCGCGGCTGTATCGGCTGAATGGAAGGGCTATCAAGTCAACATTATTGATACGCCTGGTCACATTGACTTTACTGCTGAAGTACAACGCTCGCTCCGTGTTTTAGATGGCGGCGTCGTTGTGTTTGATGCCGTACAAGGTGTAGAGCCACAATCCGAAACTGTGTGGCGACAGGCTGACCGTTATGGTGTGCCGCGTATTTGTTTTGTTAATAAAATGGATAGAGTCGGCGCTTCGTACGAGCGGACAATTGAGTCAATCATCCAGCGGCTTGGGGCTAACCCGATACCTATGCAAGTGCCAATTGGTTTTGAATCTACATTTAAGGGTGCAGTAGATTTGCTTTCTATGAAAGCAATTATTTGGGAAGACGACCTCGGCAAAGAGCCAAAAGTCGTTGAAATTCCAGCAGACCTCAAGACACAAGCCGAAGAAGCGCGTGCTAGAATGGTAGAAAAAATCGCGGAATTAGATGATGAACTGACAGTCAAATTCCTTGAAGCGCAAGAAATCAGTGTTGATGAATTGAAAGCCGCATTACGCAAGGGTGTTATTGCAAATAAAGCCACAGCAGTTTTTTGTGGTTCTTCCTTAAAGAATAAAGGCGTACAAATTTTGTTAGATGCCGTGGTGGATTATTTACCCTCCCCAGCAGATATTCCATCTGTCAAAGCCTCTGACCCTGATAACCCAGAAAATGTTTTTGAACTTCCTGCACAAGATGATGCTCCTTTGAGTGCCTTGGTGTTCAAAATTGTTACCGACCCGTATGTTGGACGTTTGGCTTATATCCGCGTGTATTCTGGCGTTTTGAGCCAAGGTCAAACTGTTCAAAATAGCACTAAAGGAAGAAAAGAACGTATTGGTCGTTTACTTCGTATGCACGCAGACCGCCGTGAAGATATTACCGAAATCCGCGCTGGTGATATTGGAGCTGTACTTGGCTTCAAAGAAAGCTTCACTGGCGATACTTTGTGCGATACAAAATCACTCGCGCTTGAAAGTATTTCATTCCCTGAACCTGTTATCTCTATTGCCATCGAACCGAAAAGTTCTGGTGACCAAGAGAAAATGGGTGAGGCTCTGCGTAAGTTAGCAGAAGAAGACCCAACTTTCCGCGTCAATTCTGACGAGAATACTGGTCAAACAGTTATTCGCGGTATGGGTGAACTTCATTTAGATATTATTGTTGACCGCCTTTTGCGTGAATTCAAAGTGCAAGCAAATATCGGTACACCACGTGTTGCATATCGTGAGTCAATTACCAAGCCAGTTAAAGAAGTTAACTATAAATATGCAAAACAATCGGGTGGTAAAGGTCAATACGGTCACGTTGTATTTTCTCTTGACCCCGGCGAACGCGGAAGCGGCATTGTCTTTGAAAACAAAATTGTGGGCGGTGCTATTCCGAAAGAATACATTAATCCAATTGAAAAAGGTTTCAAAGAAGCCGCTGAAAATGGTGTACTTGCTGGTTACCCAGTTGTTGACTTGAGAATCACATTGTTTGACGGCTCTTTCCATGAAGTAGATTCTAGTGAAATGGCATTCAAGCTTGCCGCTTCAATCGGTTTCAAAGAGGGTGTACATAAAGGTAATCCCATTTTGCTTGAGCCGATGATGAAAGTTGAAGTCATTGTGCCAGAAGAATATCTTGGTGATGTAATGGGGCAAATTAACAGCCGTCGTGGTTTGATTCAAGGTATGGAAGTTCGCCCAGGCAATGCACAGGGCATCCGCGCTATGGTTCCTTTAGCAGAAATGTTTGGATATGCTACACAATTGCGTTCAGCCACTCAAGGACGCGGTGTATTTAGTATGGAATTTGACCACTACGCGCCAGTTGCGCAGTCAGTGGCGGAAGAAATTTTGAAAGCATAATTATCGGTTTATTACTCAAGGAGTTTACAAAATGGCAAAAGGAAAATTTGACAGAAGCAAGCCGCATCTGAACGTGGGAACGATGGGACACATCGACCATGGCAAGACGACACTGACAGCGGCAATTACCAAAGTAGCGGGCTTAGCCGGCAACGCAGAGTTCAAGGCGTATGACCAAATCGACAACGCCCCCGAAGAAAAAGCACGTGGCATCACGATTAACATTGCCCACGTGGAATACCAAACCGAAAAACGCCACTATGCCCATGTGGACATGCCCGGACATCGTGACTACATCAAAAACATGATTACCGGTGCGGCACAAGTGGACGGCGCGATTCTAGTGGTAGCCGCCCCAGATGGTCCCATGCCCCAAACTCGTGAACACGTCCTCTTGGCTCGCCAAGTGGAAGTACCAAGCATCGTCGTGTTCCTCAACAAAGTGGACATGATGGACGACCCAGAACTTTTAGAACTGGTTGAACTCGAATTACGTGAACTCCTCAACTCCTATGGCTTCCCCGGCGACACCACCCCAATCGTGCGTGGTAGTGCCAAGAACGCCTTAGACAGTGCCTCGACTGACCCGAACGCACCAGAATATGCACCCATCAAAGAATTGCTTCGCGTCGTAGATGAATACATCCCAGAACCAAAACGTGAAATGGACAAACCGTTCATGATGGCAGTTGAAGATGTGTTCTCCATCAAAGGACGAGGAACCGTAGTAACAGGACGTGTAGATAGAGGCGTCGCCAAAAAAGGTGACCCAATCTCCATCGTCGGCTTACGCGACACCAAAGACAGCGTCATCACAGGCATCGAAATGTTCCACAAAGAACTTGACGAAGCAGTCGCAGGTGACAACGCTGGTATCTTGCTTCGTGGTATTGAACGTGATGACATCGAACGTGGACAAGTGTTAGTCAAACCAGGTTCAGTGACCCCACACAAGAAATTCTTAGCCGAAGTGTACGTCCTCAAAAAGGAAGAAGGTGGACGACACAAAGCATTCTTCAGTGGTTATCGTCCGCAGTTTTACATCCGCACCATGGATGTGACAGGTGACATCAAGTTACCCGATGGCGTTGAGATGGTGATGCCGGGTGACAATGTCAACCTGACCGTGGAATTGATTGTGCCAGTGGCCCTCGAACAAGGCAGTAAGTTTGCTATTCGTGAAGGTGGTCTCACCGTTGGTGCTGGTGTTGTTACTAAGATTATTGAGTAAGGCGGAGAATCATGGCTAAACAAAAAATCCGTATCCGCCTTAAAGCATACGACCATCGCGTGCTTGACCAATCCGCCAAGCGGATTGTTGAAACTGCTGAACGCACAGGTGCTCATGTTGTTGGTCCAGTACCCTTGCCAAGCAAACTAGAACGCTTTACAATACGGCGCTCTGCTTTCATAGATAAAGATTCGCACGAGCACTTTGAAATCCGCACCCATAATCGTTTGATTGATGTTTTAGACCCAGATTCAAAAACGATTGATATGTTGATGCGCTTAAACCTGCCTGCAGGTGTTGATATCGAAATTAAAATTTAGTTTGTAAATAACTGCTGAAAAGCAGATTATTTGTGAGACAGCGTAAGAGCAGGTCTGTGTGTAGAACCGACACAACCGCTTCGCACCAGACCTACTGACTACGCTGCACGGAGATGATGCGGTCGATGCCCCGACTGGCAGTCTCGTCAATATTTGATAAAGGAGACATATAAGATGTTGAAAGGGCTGATTGGTAAGAAGATTGGCATGACCCAAGTCTTCGATGAAAACGGTGTTGCTTACGCTGTCACCCTCATTGAAGCTGGGCCATGTTTTGTTACCCAAGTTCGTAGCAATGAAAAAGAAGGTTATTCATCTGTGCAACTTGGTTTTGCTGAAGTGCATCCCAAAAAATTGACCAATGGTCAAATGGGTCACTTGAAAACGAGTGAACTTCCACCATTAAAATTCTTGCGTGAATTCCGTGCTAAAGAACATGGATTAAAAGTTGGCGATAAAGTTACAGTTGCCGATGCTTTTGCCGCTGGTGAACGTGTTGATGTCATTGGCATTAGCAAAGGTAAAGGCTTTGCAGGTGGCGTGAAGCGTTATCACTTCCACGGTATGAATGCTACACATGGTACATCTGACCGTAATCGCGCGCCCGGCTCTCGTGGTTCTGGTACTACACCAGGTCGCGTGCTTAAAGGTGCGCGTGGTGCAGGTCACATGGGCGTTGACCGTGTCACTGCCCAAAACATCAAAGTTGTGCTGGTGGATGCTGAACGTAATTTGATTGCCATTAATGGTGCTGTTCCGGGCGGCAAGGGCAGCCTTGTTGTAATTAAGGAGTCGCGCAAGCAATAAGCGTGTAGGAGCAGATTAACCATGAAAGTAGATGTTTTAGATATCAAAGGCAAAAAAGTTCGCGAGGTTGAATTACCTGCCGCGCTTTTTGAAGCCCCTGTAAATGTAGATTTGATGCATCAGGCATACACTCGCCAGATGGCAAATGCCCGCCTCGGTACACATGACACAAAAGTTCGTTCAGAAGTTCGTGGCGGCGGTCGTAAACCATGGAAGCAAAAAGGTACTGGTCGAGCCCGTCAAGGTTCTCGCCGTGCGGCACAATGGGTAGGTGGTGGTCGTATTCATACACCACATCCTCGCAGTTATGAGCAACGAATGCCGAAGAAAATGCGCCAAGCCGCACTTCGCTCGGCATTGTCTGTCAAAGCCGCAGAATCTTCTATTGTGGTTGTGGAAGAGTTAGATATTAAAGAAGCAAAGACCAAAGCAATGGCAGAAGCCTTGAATAACTTGGTCGGCACTTCTACTTCTTTAGTATTGATGCCAACCAAAGACCAAGCCTATGATTCTGTGATGCGTTGCGCCAATAACATTGACAATACCAAAGTATTGCTCGCTAGTTATTTGAATATCCGTGACGTGCTTAATTTTGATAAAGTCGTTTTGCCTGTCAAAACGATTGATGCGCTTGTGGCGCAATTCGGTGGATAGGAGCGAGACATGACTAATTTATACAATGTTCTCGTGCGCCCATTGGTGACTGAAAAATCAAGTTATCAATCTAGCAAATTAAGTCAGTATGTGTTTGTGGTAGCAGAAGATGCCACCCGCACTTCTGTAAAAGATGCCATTGAAACTTTGTTTGATGTAACCGTAGCGCGCGTAAATATTATGAATGTCCCTGCAAAACGCGGACGACGCACACGCGCTCGCCGCATGTTGATTCGCAAACCTTCTTTTAAGAAGGCAATCATTACCCTTGCCGAGGGAAGCAAACCCCTCGAAATTTTTGAGGGAGTGCAATAATGGCAGTTAAGAAATATAAACCAATTACCCCCGGTATGCGCGACATGACCGGGCATACCTTTGAAGAAATTACAAAGGATACGCCAGAACGTTCTTTATTAGTCATTAAAAAGAATCTGGGCGGAAGAAATGCTCAGGGT
>JAEURH010000124.1 GCA_016789365.1 Anaerolineales bacterium | reverse complement strand
TTTTATGCCCGTGCTGATGCGAATCAAGGAAGCGTTTGGAGCAGATGATTTCGCTGTCCGCAAGTTAGACCGTGAAGCGTCTATCGAAACAAAATTAGCGATTGCGATGTAATTACTTAAAAAGAAATCTTAGCCACGAATTTCGCGGATTTACACGAATTATTTTATAATGCTTTGTGCACTTCGTGACCTTCGTGGTTAATTATTTTAAGGAAATAAAATTATGAGCATTTGGTTTACAGAAGAATTACATCCATATTATCGCAAAGGGATTCGTGTGAAACGAGTCCTTGCGGATGAACAAACTCAATATCAACATTTGCAATTTGTTGAAACTGAATTTTTTGGCAATGCTATGATTTTGGATGGCATTATCCAACTCACCGAGCGTGACAACATGGGATATCACGAAATGATTGTGCATGTTCCTATGTTGGCGGTTGAAAAACCAAAACGTGTTTTGATTGTCGGTGGTGGAGATGGTGGCTCGCTTCAACAAGCCTTGCGATATGAATCAGTAGAAGAAGTGGTTGTCTGTGAATTAGACCAACGTGTGGTGGATTTATCTCGTCAATTTTTCACCGCCTCTTTCGGTGACCCATGGTTGGATAAACGCGCGACACTACTCGTTCGAGACGCATTTGGTTATCTCGAAGAGAATCCTGGTCAATTTGATGTCATCATCTCTGATACCACTGACCCTATCGGTATGGCTGAAAGATTGTTTTCGGATGAATTTCAAAAATTAGTTGTGCGCGCTTTAGTGCCCGGTGGCGCGGCGGCGACTCAATGTGAGCAACCATATTTTGACACAGAATTAATTAAAACCATTTATCAATCTGCGAAAAAGTTGACCAAGAATCCTGCTTATTATTATGCCAATATTCCAACTTACCCCGGCGGTGGCATTGGATTTATGTACGTCTCTGATATGCCGTGGGAAAATGGTTTGAATAAACCATATCCGCCCGGGAAGAATAACTATATTAATCCTGAAATCCACAAGGCGGCATTTGCTCTGCCGGAGTTTTTTAGGAAAGAGTTGTATGGTTAATCCAAACTTCGGAAGTCTTTAAGACTTCCGAAGTTTTTTTCTTATACAATTCATGCAAACCAATTTGTAAGAGAATCCCTCCTGCCTTAATCAAAATATCAAGGAGTATATTATGCAAGCAATTCAAGGATTACATCACGTCACCGCTGTAGCGCGTGACCAGCAGAGAAATATAGATTTTTATCGTAATGTTTTAGGGCAGAGATTTGTCAAACGTACAGTCAATTTTGATGCGCCAGATACCTATCACTTTTATTTTGGTGACCGAATCGGTTCGCCCGGCAGTATTCTCACATTTTTCGCTTGGACCAATATGCCTCGTGGTGTGCGTGGAAATGGCGAAACAAATGCACTTGCTTATAAAGTTCCACAAGGTTCTTTAGAATTTTGGCAAGAACATCTTAAGAAAAATAATGTTTCAACAAATCCAATTGAAATGCGTTTTGGAGAAAAAGTTTTGTCATTTGAAGACCCAGATAGTATGCGTTTGGAATTGATTGAATCAGAATCAAACTCACCCACAAAATTTTGGGAAGCAGGACCCATTCCGCAAGAATATGCTTTGCAAGGCTTTCACAGCGTCACTTTGTGGGTAGATGAACTTGAGTCAACCGCAGAGTTGCTAAAGAATCAAATGGGCTACCAAGTTGCAGGTCAAGAAGAGAAGCGTTATCGTTTCATTGGTGATAAAAATGTTTCAGGTCATATCGTTGACATCCTTCATCGCCCCGGTAAAATGCAAGCAAATTTTGGCGCGGGTTCAATTCATCACATTGCATTTCGTGTGCCGAATGACGAAGCACAATTGGAATATCAAAGTTTGATTCGTGATGCTGGTTATCGGATTACTGAGGTAATGGATAGAAATTACTTTCATTCGATTTATTTCCGCGAACATGCTGGCATATTATTTGAAATTGCAACCGATACGCCAGGTTTCGCAATTGATGAGCCAGTAGAAACTTTGGGCGAAACGCTTAAATTGCCCGCATGGTTTGAACCGAATCGTAAAGCCATTGAAGAAAGCCTTTTGCCAATCACATTGAAAGCATTTGAGAAATAACATGCCTCACGAAAATCAACCTGTGTATTCTGCTGGTAAAAAATTAGATGAAACTACTGCCGCCATGATTTTGATTCACGGACGTGGTGCGAATGCCGAAGATATCCTTTCTTTATCAGCGCATCTGACTCACCCCGGGCTTGTGTACTTAGCACCTCAGGCTGAGGCTTACACTTGGTATCCCAACCGATTCATATTTCCCGTAGAAAAGAATGAGCCGCATTTATCATCTGCTTTGGGTGTGATAGATAAAATCATCAAGCATGTTGAAGAAAATAATATTCCGTCAGAAAAAATATTTATCGGCGGTTTTTCACAAGGAGCATGTTTAGCAAGTGAATATGTGATTCGCAACCCGAAAAAATATGGCGGATTATTTGTGTTCAGCGGTGGATATATCGGCGCGTTAAATCAAAACCGTGAACCACAAGGTGATTTACAAAATACGCCAGTTTTTATCGGCTGTTCAGATATTGACCCGCATATTCCTTTACAGAGAGTACAAGAAACAACAAAATTGTTGCAAGCCATGAATGCCGATGTGACCGAGCGAATTTACCCAAACATGGGGCATACTATTAATGAAGAAGAGATTGAATTGGCAAGAGAGATAATGCAGAAAAGCTTATCGTAGTAGCGCGGGGATAAATCCCACGCGCTATTTTTACAAAGCCGACTAAAGTCGGCTAGTCCGCTTAAGCGGACTTCGTAATAGTAGCATGGACGTTCACGTCCGTGCTCGCAATGACATAAAGACCGTTAACAAAATTAGAACGATTCTGAAATATTATTCTATCTTCATAGGCGTATGATGAAAGTGTGGAGTTGCTATGGGGCAACGATTCCATGAAGGAGTACCTATGAACACTTACCTGAAAGCCTTTCAACGGGGAATGAGTTTGTTGTTAGTCTTAACCATGCTGATAGTTCCAAGCCAGAAGGACCCAGTCCTTGCCGCACATGGTGATATAACTCGTATTTCTGTTAGTGCTAGCGGTGTAGAAGGAAATGATATGTCACGCTTTGCGTCCATTTCAGCAGATGGAAGATATGTGGTTTTTGAATCCGATGCGAACAACTTAGTTAGTGGTGATACAAACGGCGCAACCGATATTTTCGTCAAAGACCGATTCACTGGCGAAGTCTCTCGCGTCTCAGTGGATTCATCTGGTATAGAAGGGAATAACGGCTCTGGTGGTTCAGCCATTTCTGCCGATGGGCGTTTTGTTGCATTTTCTTCTGATGCAACTAACTTAGTCGCTGGAGATACAAATGGCGTGACCGATATTTTTCTGCGAGACCGTTCATTAGGCACAACAATAATAATTTCAGTCAGTTCAAGTGGCGAGCAAGCCAATAATTTTTCCGATACAGAAATCGCAATTTCAGCCGATGGTCGCTTTGTAGCATTTCAATCCGATGCAAGCAATTTAGTTGCTGATGATAGTAATGGTGTTGCGGATATTTTTATCCGTGATACCCAAACTGGGACAACCGAATTAATTTCACGCACTAGCGATGGCGCAGTAGCAAATGGTGTTTCATTTAGCCCAGCCATTTCAGCCGATGGAAATATCATTGCGTTTACATCTAATGCAACTAACTTAGATGGCAACGATACAAACGGCAGGTCTGATGTTTTTATTCGCCGACGCTCGAATGGTCAAACATTAACTGTTTCGCTTAGTACGGCTGGATTTATTGCAAACTTTGGCGCGCGCGAACCTTCCATTTCAGCCGATGGTCGTTATGTATCTTTTTCATCTGCCGCCACAAACTTAATCACCGAAGATACATTTAGTTTTACACATGTTTATATTCGTGATTTATTAAACAATACAACTACACTTGCTTCACGCGAGACCGATGGAAGCATAATGATTGCTAATACTGAAAACGCTTCATTATCTCCAGATGGTCGTTACATCGCATTTGAGTTTGATGATAAAGGTGATGGCTTGCCATTGCGTTGGATTTATGTTCGTGATTTGCTTTTAGGCACAACTACTTCTGCAACGCCCAGACCTCCAGAAGATGCCTCGCCTTCTAGCCCGGCAATTTCTAACAATGCGATTTTGGTATTTCACTCTAGAGCAAGCAATCTCGTTAGTGGCGATACAAATGGCGTATTTGATGTGTTTGCTAAAGAAGTTACTTTCCAAGCAAATGTGCCACCGACGGTTTCTTCGCTTCAACCTTCGTGTCAAGTTGGTTGCTCACCCTCAGCATTGACCATATCTTTTATAGCCACGTTCTCCAAAGCAGTCACTGGAGTCACAGCCGATGATTTTGCTTTGACAGTTACAGGCTCAATTGCTGGCGCGTCCATCATTGATGTAACAGGTTCAGGAAATACTTATACAGTTAATGTCAATACTGGCACAGGCGATGGCACAATACGAGTAGATGTAATTGATAACGATAGCATCATTGACTCAAGTTCAAATCCATTGGGCGGAGTGGGTGCAGGTAATGGCAACTTCAATACAGGCGGCGTGTATGTGATTGATAAAACATTACCAACAGTCACGAGCATCACACGCGCCGACCCAGACCCGACAGAGAATGCTCAGGTTAATTTCAATGTCACATTTTCAGAAGCAGTTACAGGCGTAGATGGAAGCGACTTCACTATCTCCACACTTGGGAGTATTTCAGGCGTAAGCATATCTAATGTTAGCGGGTCTGGGAATCTTTATATCGTCACCATAAATACTGGAACTGGTGACGGCGTTTTGCATATTGATTTGATTGATAACGATAGCATTGTGGATGTGAATGGAAATCCATTGGGTGGGGCTGGCGCAGGCAATGGCAACTTTACGCTGGGCGATTCTTATACCGTTGATAAAATCGCACCGTTCATTGTGAGCATTTTGCGAGCAGATGTTAATCCAACTGCGGCGAATGTGATTCGCTTTGTGATTAATTTTTCTGAACCTGTGCGCGGCGTGGATGTGAATGATTTTGTTTTAGTGACTACTGGCGTTTCGGGCGCGAGTATTACCGAAACCAGCCGCGCCGATACTTTATATACCGTGACAGTTAACACTGGCACAGGCAACGGCACGATTCGTTTGGATGTGATAGATGACGATAGCATTTTTGATATTGGCAATCGCCCGTTAGGTGGCGCAGGCATTGGCAATGGAAACTTTACGGGTCCAACATATACAATTACTAAAAATACTTATGTAATCCAAACGGAGAAAATCCGTTCAAATGGAACAAACGATGGTTGGATTTTAGAATCCAATGAAGATAGTAATAAAGGTGGTTCTAAAAATTCAACGGATACTACTTTTAGAATCGGCGACGACGCGCAAGATAAACAATATCGTTCCATTTTACATTTCCCAACTTTGCATTTACCAGATAATGCCGTGATTACCAAAGCGATTTTGATGATGAAAGTGCAAAGCATCACTGGCACAGACCCATTTACCACGCATGGCAATATCTTTATTGATATTCGTTATGGTCCGTTTGGTTCGTTTGGTCCATTTGGAATTAAAGCCTTACAAAATTCAGACTTTGAAGCACCAGCCAGTTTATATAACGTCGGGCAGATTCAAAGTAATTCAGTCGGTGGGTGGTATTGGGCAATGTTAGACCCGATGGCATTTTCAGCAATTGATAAGACGGGCATTACGCAAATCCGCCTCGCTTTTCAAGTGGATGATAATGATGACCTCGGTGCTGACTTCATCTCATTTTACAGCGGCGATTATGTTGACCAACGAGACCGTCCGCATTTGATGATTGAGTATTATGTGCCGTAAATGTCAATAAAAAAATTCCGAAGTCTTAAAGACTTCGGAATTTTTATTTTACACCAACATCCTGACTGGATTTTCCAAGAACTCTGCAAGTTTCTGCATGAACTGCGCCGCTTCGGCTCCGTCACTGACGCGATGGTCAACAGAGATGGTGGCTTTCATACGCCAGCCTGCTTTGATTTGACCATTCTCCACAACAGGAACTTCTCTGGCAGAACTAATTGCTAAAATCGCGGCTTCAGGTGGGTTGATGATGGCGATGAAATCTTCAACATCATACATGCCTAAATTTGAGGTTGAGAATGTAGAACCATCCACATCATCAGGTTTGACTTTGCCTTCGCGGGCGCGTCCAGCCATGGCTTTAACTTCACCTGAAATTTGGCGTAATGATTTTTGGTCTGTGTTTTTGACAACGACGGTCATTAAGCCACCTGGCACGGTCACTGCCACACCGACGTTTACATCACCAAACTGTGTAATTTCATTCCCTTTAATGGTTGCATTCAAGTTTGGGAATTGACGTAAAGATAACGCAACTGCTTTGAGAATAAAGTCATTGACGGAGACTTTTTCATTATCAGGCAAATAGGCATTGATTTGCTTTCGCATGTCCATCAACGCTTCCATTTTGAATTCATGCGTGACGTAGAAATGTGGAACAGTTTGTTTTGATTCGACAAGTCTGCGACCAATGGCTTGGCGCAGTTTGGTTGTTGGGATAATTTGGTTTTCGTAAGAGACCGTGGACGATGGACTGTAGACGGCGGTCTGCGGTCTACGGTCTGCGGTCGTAAGTGCGGATTCAACATCTTTCTTTACGATTCTTCCGTTTGGTCCAGAACCTTGAAGAGATGCAAGATTGACGTTGTTATCTTTTGCAATTTTCTTAGCGAGCGGACTTGCCTTAATCATTGAAGATGAATCTGGCGTTGAGGAAACAGGATCAGATGTCACCTGAGAAGGAGGCGCGGTTTTTTCTTCGGCTTTCGTTTCTTCTTTCTTCTTTCCACTTTCTACAACTGGCGAAGCCACATCTACTTTTTCACCAGCCGCTCCCACAACTGCAATCGGCGCATTGACGGGAACAACTGTGCCTTGCTCAACAATATGTTGAAGCACAACGCCACTTGCAGATGATTCAACTTCAACGGTGGCTTTATCGGTTTCAATTTCTGCAAGCACATCGCCTTTGTTGATGTTATCGCCAACTTGTTTCACCCAACGGACGAGCGTGCCTTCCGCCATATCGAAACCAAGTTTGGGCATAGAAATTGTTTCAGCCATTATTTCAATACCTCCTTTACTGCGGAGATAATATCGGCTACTTGTGGAAGTGCGGCTTGCTCGAGTGTGCGATTATACGGAAGCGGAACTTCTTTTTGTGCAACGCGAACGATAGGCGCATCCACATAATCAAATGCTTCTTCATAAATGCGGCTAACGATTTCACTGCCAACGCCGTAAGACTTCCAACCTTCTTCAACCACAACGGCGCGATTTGTTTTCTTGAATGATTCAATCACGGGTTCCATATCCAGTGGGCGAAGCGTGCGTAAATCTACAATTTCTACTTCGATACCTTCTTTGGATAAATCGTCAGCGGCTTTCATCGAAAGTTCTAAACCTTTGCAGTATGTGACGATAGTTAAATCTTTACCTTCACGTTGTACTTTTGATTTTCCAATCGGGATGGTGAATTCACCTTCTGGTACTTCGCCTCGGACTTGATACATAGTTGCGTGCTCGATAAACAGAATCGGGTCATTCGACCGAATCGCTGATTTAAGTAAACCTTTGGCATCTTCTGGTGTTCCGGGTGAGACGACTTTCAAGCCGGGGAAATGTGCAAAGATGGCATCTGGTGTTTGTGAATGCGTTGCACCCAATTGACGACCGCCACCACCGACAGCACGAATCACCAGAGGTAATGTAAATTGTCCGCCGAACATGTAGTGAAGTTTTGGTGCTTGATTGACCATGTAATCCATGGCAGAGAAGGCAAAGTTAATCGTCATCAATTCTGCAACAGGTCGTTGACCAACCATCGCCGCGCCAATAGCACCACCGATGATTGCATTTTCTGCAATCGGTGTATCTTTGATTCGTTTTGGTCCGTACTTGTCGTAAAACCCTTTGGTGACGGCATACGTCCCACCCCACACACCAACTTCTTCACCCATAATAAAAACAGCAGGGTCTCTATCCATTTCTTCCATAAGTGCTTGCGAGATTGCCTCGCGCAT
>JAEURH010000123.1 GCA_016789365.1 Anaerolineales bacterium | reverse complement strand
ACAACTTTCAAATTTATATAAACTTTTATTTTCACTGTTTATTATTGGTCTCGATACGCCTTCGGCTACTCGACCAACGGTTTCTTCTTAAAACTTTTCTTTGCAAGTTTTGGCAAAGATTCTTGTTTACTATTTATCAGCGCTTCGCGTTTTGCGCGACTCCATCCTTGAACTTGTTTTTCTCTGATATAAGCATCAACTACTCTTTCATATTCTTCTGAATAAACTAATTCAACAGGTAATCTTTGTGATGTATATTTTGCTCCTTTACCTGCTTGATGTTCAGAGAAGCGATATTCTAAATCTTTATAAGTATATACATCCATGCCATATGGTTTTTATACCCGGTGGTTGAGTAGGCGGTGTCGCGAAGCAGCCCGCCGTATCGAAACCACCAGTTGAATAAAAATTTTCATTAAACCTGTGGTCTCGATACATTGCTCGTTCTACTCGCAATTACTCGACCACCGATTATTCCAACAACTTCACTGCCTCTTTCACATCACCTGCAAAGTATAACAACTCACGGTGATGCGCCGTTGTATAACTTTCAAATGAATTAAAAAAAGAATTCAATGTATTCTTCCAGCCATCTCCAATTAATATCAACCGCTTTCGCGGCAAAGATTCAATCACCATCAAATTCCACATCAACGAAATTTCTGTCAATGTACCCGCACCACCACTTAATGCCATCGCCGCATCACAATGACTGGTCAATACATGCAAGCGTTCAATCAATGTTTGTTTTCGTATTTCTTCTTTCACCCATTGATTCAACTTTGAACCGCGCCAATTTTCAATATCAATACACGTCACGCCAATTACATGCCCGCCTGCTTCATTTGCTCCGCGTGAAATCGCTTCCATCGTTCCCATGTAGCCGCCTGTAATCACAGTATGTCCTTTTTGTGCAAGCAAAGAACCGAGCAAACGTGCTTCTTCGTATGCTTCACTTCCTGCTTGTGGTTGTGCGCCACCAAAAATTGTGATGTTCATAAAATTCCTAACCGTCCCGCAGGTTTCTAAAATTAATTTTGATGTTCAATTTAACCTGCGGGACGTTTATAAAATGAAAACGGCTCACCAAGTCTGGGAGCCGTTTGACCACACGAAAACAAACCTAACCAGACGTAGATTTACAAATTCGCGGGGATGGGTTTGGGATTAACTTCATGCACGCGATTATAAGGGTAAAATTGATTTTATGCAAAAGGACTTGCAACGCCTCTTACGTGACCCAAACCTGATTCTGCCCGAAGTACAGACTCTTATCTCAAACATTGCCTCGCAAGCGACAGAACTTAACATGCCATGCTATCTTGTCGGCGGTGTAGTGAGAGATTTATTGCTCAACCTGCCCACGCACGATAGCGACATTGACTTCGTCTTTGAAGGTGATGCAATTAAGTTTGGTGAAACTTTAGTTAACAAATATGGTGGCAAGCTCACACATCACTACAAATTTCATACAGCCATTTGGCACTTACCTTCAACCTTCAACCTTCAACTTGAAACCTTAGACCTAATCACAGCCCGAAAAGAATCTTACGAACATGCTGGGGCATTACCGACTGTTACACCGTCTAACATTGAAGAAGATTTACGTCGCCGTGATTTTCCAATCAATGCAATGGCAATTCGCATGGATGGAGACCACTTTGGCGAACTACTAGACCCGTTAAATGGGGAAGCGGATTTAGAAAAAAAACTCATCCGCGTTTTACATGACAAATCATTTCTTGATGACCCAACTCGCATCTTTCGGGCCATTCGTTATGAAACAAGATATTCCTTCAACCTTGAACCTTCAACCTTAAACCTTATCAACGCCGAATCATTATCTGTGCTTTCAAAACTCAGTGGTGAACGCATCCGCAATGAACTGGATTTGATATTAGACGAAGAAAAAGCCAGCCAAATTATTTTGCGCGTAGCCAATTTGGGCTTACTAAGTTATATTCATAAAAGCATCCCAGAATTCAAAGAAGATTATTCAGATTTTCTCGATATGGATTCTCGCCTCGACATCCCCGCCGACAGACGCACGATGGGGTATATGTTGTGGTTCATAGATTTATCTGAAGAGGAAATCTTTTCAATTTGTAATCGCTTAGATTTTTCAAATGAACTAACCTTAGCAGTCTGGTCAGCCGCGCAGTTGAAGTGGAGCTTGCAACATTTAACAGAATCCAAACCCAGCGTGTGGACGTATGCTTTAGAAAAATTGCCATTGCTGTCTATTTACGCAGTCTATTTAATTTCACGCGAAAATTCATTGTTGAGTTATATCTCCATTTGGCGGCATGTTAAAGCCCACACCACAGGCGATGACTTGAAAGCACAAGGCCTCACGCCAGGACCAAGATTTAGAGAAATATTGTCAGCGCTTCGTACCGCTTGGCTCGATGGTGTGTTAACATCTAAAACTGAAGAAGAAGAAATGTTGAAGAAATTAATTGCTGAAAATCAATAACCCGCCTTTTCTCATAGGAACAAATCCATGCCTGCGGCGAAAAATGTAAACATCAATGTAGAAGGAAATTTCAGCGGCAATATTATTATTGGCGATAATAATATTGTGTATGGTAATCAAAGTGGGGCAATTGTTAATAAAGTAAAACAAAAATTTGCATTTGAATCACGCGCTCGCCCAATCAACTTGCGTCCACGCGCATTTCCTAGTCTATTAAGCCGAACAACTGAAATTGCAAATATAAAAAATGCAATTACTAATTCTATGCCAATCACTTTGTTTGGTGAAAATGGAATTGGAAAAACTTCTTTATTACGTTATGTTTCACACCTCACTGAAACAAAAAATTTTAATGATGGTGTTATTTACCTCATTGCCAATAGTGAAGAACGCGGCGATTTGCTTCAACAAATTTTCGATTCATTTTATACCAGCAATCAAAATCAAAAGCCGACCGATGCACAATTGCGTGAAGACCTCAAAAATATTCAAGCCCTCATCATTTTGGATGACCTCACACTTAAACGCGAAGATACAGCATTTCTTTTAGATGTTGTTCCAAACAGCACATTTATTTTTGCGTCCACCGAGCGAATCTTGTGGGGTGAAGGTCAGCCAGTTGGTTTGGATGGTTTGCCTGAAAATGAAGCCTTGCAACTTTTTGAACGTGAGTTAGGTCGTGCTATTAAAGATGATGAAAAAGAATCTGCCGTGCAGATTTGTAAAATACTTCTTTATCATCCCCTGCGGATATTACAAACCGCCTCAATGATTCGGGAAGATGGACTCGGCATCCCTCAAGCATTTGCTATGCTGACGAAGACTCGCACCCAGTCACCAGTTTTAGAAGTGGCGTTAAACAAAACAAACGAAACACAGAAAAAAATATTGAGTCTATTAGCAGTAGCAGGTGGCTTTGCATTGACTCGCGAACATTTGCAAAAGTTAGCAGGCTCATTAAATTTTGACGCTGATATGAAGCCATTGTTGGCGCAAGGATTTGTCTCTGCAGATGGAGCAAGTTTCAGCCTAAGTGGCGAAGCGATTGCGTCTTTAGTCCGCATGTGGGATTTATCAGGTTGGGAAGATGCCTTGATTAGTCATTTATCAAATTGGTTGCAAACTGCTCCGCAAGATATGTTGGTTGACCAAGTAGCAAGCACATTATTTTATTTAATTCAACGTGCGGGTGAAAAGAAACAATGGAAACACGTTGTAACGATTGGTCGTAAACTTGAACAAATTTATGCTCTAAAAAAGAAGTGGGAAGGCTGGCTCAAAATTTTGAATTTGTTGCGTATGGCGGCAAACGCCTTGAAAGATAAATTTTTGGAAGGTTATGTCTTTCATCAACTCGGTAGCCGTGCCATGTGTATGGGTTCAAAGGTGCAAGCGAGCGAATTGCTGAATCAGGCTTTGAACATTCGTAAAGCGATTGGTGATAAACCTGGTTTGCAAGTAACACAGCATAATTTAAATATGTTAGCAAATTTGCCTGTGCCGAATGGCGCCTCATCTTTAAAATCTACGAGCATTAGAAGATTTATGATTATGGGTGGCATTACAGGTGTTGTTGTAATTACAGCATTAATAATTGTTGCTAGCGTTACTTTTTTACCTGCCTTGCTAACTCCAACTGAAATTGTTCCACCTACCGAAATTCCAACGGATATTCCTCCGCCTACTGAAACAATAACGCTTATTCCAACCATAGATTTGCTCACACCAAAGATTGAAGTGACAAGTATAAATACAGTTGTGCCAACATTTACCCCGCGACCACCAATTGTTTTGTATGATTTTGTGGCTCGAGCGGATGAGGCGTACAATTGGCGAGCTGCTTATTGGAATGAACTAAGCGTCATTAATGATTATAAGTTTTTTGAAAAACCGAGCCCAGATTACGAATCGGCTGAGGCGATTGCAGAAGATTATCCTGAAGCGTATATTGGTTGGTTTAATTTTCCCCCAATTGAAGACAACTCTAAACACGAATTATCTCTTTTGGTTTTTACTCATCCTATATATCCTTATAGTTATGTGGAAGGGTATTATGATTTATCAAAAATCACTTTGCAATCTGGAGATAGGTTTGAAGCCGAAGTAGGGCATGTTTTTCCTGATAGTAAAGATTTGCCTTTGCCGTATGATATTGAGTTTCAGGTATTTTTTTCCGATGGTGATAATCAAATTTTACTTGGTGAAACGACTGAGTATTTAGATGGCAAAACTACAAAATTTTCTTTTGATATTCCCAAAGATTTATATGGAAGAAGAGGCATCTTCATTTTAAAAGTATTTTCAGGTTCAGATGCTAATTATAGTTGGGGAGTCTGGCTTCGGGCGCAATTGATTGGGTTTAGCATTAGAAGGTAGGAAAATGCTTCCTAGCCGAAACAGGTTGCAGTCAAGAAAGAAGCGGAAATTAATCTCTCTCTAATCCTGTACTAAGTTTCCATCCTCTTTTATAATGTCTATCCATGACAGAAAAAGAGCGTTTGCCTTATCGTTTACGAGAGCCATTCCTATCAAAAACGGAGTTGGCTCTTTTTCGTACGTTGACGGAAATGATGGCGAGCCGTTATGTGATTTCGCCAAAGGTGGCTTTAAGTGATGTGTTTTATATTGTGCGCCCCAATGAGAACGTGCATTTTTTTAATAAAATTTTCCGCAAGCATGTTGATTTTTTGTTGTGTGATTTGAAGACGATGAAGCCATCATTTGGGGTGGAGATGGTGAAGCCGATTGCCAAAAACGGCGCACGCGAAGCAGATAAATTTATGGAAGAGTTGTTTACAGATGCTGGGATTCCTTTGGTACATATTCCCTCTGCTGAAACGTACGATGCGGCGGATGTGATTTCTTTGTTTCAAATTGCTGTAACGAAAGTTGGCAAAACTACACCACTTTGGAATATGGAATTACACAAAGACGCTGTGCCAAATTGCCCCATTTGCGGAAAGATGATGGTGTTGCGAATTAATCGGAATGGCTCTGGTTCGGGAAAAACATATTATGGCTGTATTGATAACCCGCGTTGCGCTGGTGTGATGGCAATTGAGTAAGTTAGGGTTGATAGAAATACTCAAATAGTTCTATTCCGCTTTTTTCTTTTGCTTCATTTATATAAGTTTGAATTGGAACGCGAAAAGTAATTTTTTCATTTTCATTTTTCTCAAACCAAAATTCTACAAAGCCGTCTTTCGGACCTGATAGTTCTTTGCGCGGAATTTCGATGACAATTTGCATTACTTGTTTTATCCAATTCCCAAATTCTTCATGTTGTGTTAAATCATCCACTGGCAAGCGGACTTTGAAATCGGTTTCCATTGCGCCGAATGTTTTGCTTCCATCGGCGCGAATGCAATCTTCACCGAATACTGTGGCAGTAGCAGAAGCATTTGAATTTATTTCTTTTACGGCTGTATCTAGCTTTGTTGTTAATTCTGGCGCATCTTGATATGCCCAAGAAAAGGCGCAACCTTCGTAGGCTAAAGTTGCTGTTTCAGTGACAACAATAGAATCGGATTCTTGTGTCGGCGCATTGACTGTTTGCAATGCCACAAACGCCGCTGTGGCGGATAAAACAATTCCAATAATCCAGTTGCGCTTGTTTTTCATGCAAAAATTATTTCAACAAATCTGCCGCGGCGGCTGACATTAATGCAACGCCGTTGATTAATGCTTTTTCGTCAAAATCAAATTTGGGGTGATGATGATTGTGATTGAGATTTTTTTCGTCATTTGCAGAACCAATCATAAAATAACAACCTTTGGCTTTATCTTGCATGTAGCCCATATCTTCTGCACCCATGGTGAGGTATTGATTGGTGTCAATTTGTAAATTTGGAAAAACTTGTTTGGCAGAATTAAAGACGCTAGCTGTCACTGCTTCATCATTTGTGACAGGCAAGGTCACTTCTTTAACTGTGATTTCTACTTGACAATTCATTGCCTCTGCCGTGCCTTTAACGATTTGATGAAAACGGTCAATGACTGTTTTACGGACATTGGGGTGAAAGGTGCGAATCGTTCCCCATATTTCAGCAGTTTGCGGAATGACATTAAACGCTGTACCTGCTTGAATAGATGTGACACTGACGACAGCAGGTTTAAGAGGTTCAATATTTCTTGAAACGATAGTTTGTAATGCCGTAGTGATTTGTGCGGCACATACAACGGGGTCAATGGTTGTTTCAGGAGAAGCACCATGCCCGCCTTTGCCTGTGAGTTTGACCTTAAATAATTCTGCACCTGCAAATACGGGACCAGCACCCACATGAAGCCAGCCAACAGGTTTGTCATTCCATAAATGAAGCGAGAGGGTTTGGTCAACAGAATCCATTACGCCATCTTTAATCATCATTAATGCGCCGCCGACTTCTTCGCCGTTTGTGCCTTCTTCTGACGGTTGAAAACAAAACTTGATATTTCCTTTGAGTTCGTTTTTATGTTCGTTCAGAATTTTTGCAACGGTTAAACCAATGGCGGTGTGGCCATCATGTCCGCAGGCGTGCATAACACCATTGTTGATTGAAGAATATTCTGCGCCAGTATCTTCTGTGATGGGTAATGCGTCCATATCAAAGCGAAGCAAAATAGTGGGACCTGGCTTTGCACCTTCGAGATAACCTACCACGCCAGTTTTGCCAACGCCTTTGGTCACTTCTAAGCCAAGTTGCTCTAGTTCTTTGGCGACAATTCCGCCCGTACGAATTTCATTAAATCCAAGTTCGGGGTGTTTATGAAAATCACGGCGCATGGCTTGGGTATAAGGGAAAAGTTCTTCGGCTTTCTGTAGGAAGTTGGACATGGGAGTTCTCCTTGTGGGTTGAGTAATGAGGGATGCGTAATAAGTTACGAGATACGAGTTACAACTTATTACTCTTTAACTCGTTACTTCTAACTATATTTTACAACACGGAATTTTTCTTCGTATCTTGGATTTTCTTCGGTGCTATCTTCGGTTCTTCTGGCTTTCATTCTTTCGATTAATTTATCCACATCTGCTACTTGCGATTTGTGTTGCAAAATGGCTTGAAGTTTGATGTTCCATGTTTCGGTAATGTCTATGGTTTCATTGGGTTGATTGGTTAATGAACACCAAACTTCTTTGGGCATGTGAGGCATGAAGCCTTCATCTAATAATTCTGGAAAAAAAACTGGGCTTCCTGCGGCGGGGAAGACTGCATCTAGTACAACTTGTCCGCAAGCACGATGGTCGGGGTGATTGATTCCGTATAGGGCAAATAAATTTTGCGGGTCGCATGTCACTAAAATATCTGGCTTGTGACGTCGAATTTCGCGCACAATGATTCGGCGTAAATCAATGTCGGGGATTAAGAGACCATCTTCAAGGTCGAGAAAAAGAGGCGGATTTGCTCCAATAATTTTCGCCGCTTCGGCTTGTTCCACTTTGCGAATCGGAATTAATTTTTCAGGAGTCATATCTGCTTGGGTAGCGGGATTGAAACCTTTATTTCCATTGGTGAGAATGATATATGTGATGCTGTGACCTTCACGCGCCCATTGCGCCAGTGTGCCACCACAAAAAAATTCTGGGTCGTCGGGGTGAGCCAATATAACAAGAATATTATTCATTGGGTTTTATGAATTACGCATTACGAATTACTTTTTGCGTGATGCGTAATCCGTAATGCGTGAAGAGGATTAATTTTTTAATGGGCTTTTCTTGCCACAAGTGCATCCGCCGCCTTCATGACGGTCACATGGTGCTTGCGATTTTCGGCGGAGTGCTTCGAGTTCATCCCATGGTTGCAACTCTTCGCGCATGAATGTATGTTGTTGCGGGCGTTCATTCGGCACTTCAATCTGTACAACCACTTTATCACTCATGGGGATTACATCTATCACCTTGCCTTCACCTTTGGGCGTGATGACTTTTTTATTTCGTTTTGGCAAAGTTTTTCGCGCTTCAACATATTGCTCATATTCATAAATCAAACAACAACGTAAACGTCCGCACATGCCTGTAATTTCATTCGGTGTTAACGAAATGCCTTGTTCTTTCGCCATCTTGATTGAAATCGGTGAGAAGTCTGTTAAAAATTTTGAACAACAGCGTGTTTCAATTCCACACGCGCCCATGCCGCCTAAAAGTTTAGCAACATCACGCGGACCAATTTGACGCAGTTCGATATGTTTATTTGGGTACAACTCTTGCATATCTTTTTTGA
>JAEURH010000122.1 GCA_016789365.1 Anaerolineales bacterium | reverse complement strand
ACAGGTATTGACCAAATCTATTCTGATGATTATGAAAAAGCACAAACTGATTTTGAGGCTGATGAAAGTTATCATGATTTTGTAAAACCAAATTTGGATAAAAACTTTTTGGCTTTGAATGTTTTAGAAACAGGCTTCCAAATTGCTGGCGAAACACCGCTTATTTTGGTAAATGAGCCAATGTTAATAAGTTCTGGAAATAATAGTGACATCCGCTATAATTTTTTCTATCCTCGCTGGGTATATGATGAATATCGAAATTTGATGTTTACATTAAGTGAAGAAAACAATTGGCAATATGTAGATTTGTGGGACATTGTCCCTGCGGATGAATTTACAAATAGCGCGATTCACTTAACACCTGCAGCTGAAAAAATGTTGGCTGAAAATTTAGTGCCTTATATTGTAGAAAGTTGTAAATAGATGACCGCAGACCGCTGACGACCGACGAATGTAATGTGGTCTGCGGTCAGTCGTCAGCGGTCGTTATTAATTTGGAGTAATGATGAGGTTAAGATATATCTTTTTATTTTTATTATTAGTATCTTGTACAAATGTGCCAGTCACATCGCAACCTGAAATTGAGTCAAGTCAAATTCCACAAGCCACGATGACTGAACCTGTAAATGAAGTTGTGCAAGCAACACAAGTTTCGGTGGCAACTCCGCGCCCGACGCTAGCACCAGATGAGTGGAAACAGCTACCAGTTATCCCCCAAGTCAGTGAGGCGATGAAGGAAGTCTATCAACATGGAATCGCAATGGGTCGAAATCCAAATGTGTTTTCAAAAGTGGGTGATTGTCAAACGAATACGGGATTTTATCTTGTAGATTTTGATTATCCGAATCAATATAGTTTGGGTGAATATGCGTATTTGCAAAAGACGATTGATTATTATGAAGGTTCTTTTTCGCGTACGAGTTTGGCAATGCGTGATGGTTATAATGTAGCGGCGATTCTGACTCCGCTTCGAGCTGACCCTGAAAAATGTGAATCGGGCGAAACGCCGATTGCTTGTGAGTTTCGTTTGAATAATCCGAGCATTGCGATTATCAGTTTGGAAACAAATTTCAACGGCAGACCCGCTGATGATTATGGAAAGTATATGCGTCAGATTATTGAATATAGTTTAGAGCAAGGTGTTGTGCCAATTCTTGCAACCAAAGGTGATAACCTTGAAGGCGACCATAGCATCAATGCTGAGATTGCAGAGATTGCAGTTGAGTATGATATTCCGCTTTGGAATTTTTGGGCGGCATTACAACCTTTGCCAAATCAAGGTCATTCAACTGAATTAAATGATGGTTTTCATTTATCTTTTTCAAGAAATTTTTTTGATAAACCAAAGAATATGCTCAGCGGCTGGCCCTGGAGAAATTTGACAGCATTGCAGGCGTTGGATGCGGTGAGGAAAGGTCTGGAAAGTGGTGAGTAGAAAGTGATACGTGATACGTAATGCGTAAAGAGCATTTTACGAATTACGTATTAAGTTATTTTTACAACGATTTAATTTGGAGAAGAAAATGACAAGAGAAATTACAACACCGATTGCAAAATTTATTGCGGAAAAAATATTGAAACAACCAAATAAAGAAATTAAATCTGATGAAGCATTAATTTCTAGTGGATTAATCGATTCATTCAGCCTCATGGATTTGGCTTTGTTCGTTGAAGATACTTTTGGTGTGAAAATTGAAGATACGGAATTGAATGCGGATACGTTTGATTCGTTGAATCAATTGGCGGGGTTGATTGAATCAAGAAAGTAATTTGACCGCTGACCACAGACGGCGGACGGTCTTAAGCGGTCTGCGGTCTATCGTCTGCCGTCATACTATTTTCAAAATAAATTAATGAATACCCTTCCCCATCTTCTTCAAAATGCATATCAAACCGTTCCTGATAAAACTAGCATCATTTTACAATTTGCAGGTCAGAAAGATAAAACGATTAATTATCGTGATTTGATTCACGGCGCAAATCGTTATGCACAAACGTATGCAAACAAAGGAATCAAACGTGGCGAAGTCATCATTTTGATTCTGCAACATGGTGAAGATTTAATCTATTCATTTTGGGGAGCGATTTTACACGGCGCGATTCCATCTATCATGCCTTTCTTGACGGAAAAACTTGCGCCTGAAAAATATCGCGCTGACCTTGCTTCGTTAATTTCAATTACAAAACCAACAACCATTCTCACCTATCCAGAATTTGAAAATGAAATTCGTGGCGCTTTGGTTGAAGGTGATTCGGTTAAAAATATTATTCTCACTTCCACCCTCGCCGAGGACGGCGAGTTGAGCAAGGTAGATTTTGATTCTTTGCAAGGCATGAATTCATCACAACAAGATATTGTGGTCTTGCAACATTCATCAGGCACAACAGGCTTACAAAAAGGTGTGGCACTTTCGCATCGCGCAATTTTGAATCAATTAAATTCATATAGCGAAACCATTCAACTTAATAAAGAAAATGATGTCATCGTTTCGTGGTTGCCTTTGTATCACGACATGGGTTTCATTGCATGTTTCATCATGCCAGTCATTTTGCAAATTCCACTTGTGTTGATGTCGCCTTTTGATTGGGTGCGTGCACCGTATAAACTTTTGCAATCTGTTTCGCAATACAAAGGCACATTATCATGGTTACCAAATTTTGCATTTAATTTTTGTGCACAAAAAATTCGTGAACGCAATCTTGAAAATGTAAATCTTTCAACGTGGCGGGCAATCATCAATTGTTCCGAGCCAGTGCATGTTGAAAGTCATAATTTGTTTTTTGAAAAATTTTCAAGTTATGGATTAAATTATTCCGCACTGCAAACTTGTTATGCTATGGCAGAAAATGTTTTTGCTGTGACACAATCGCCACTTGATAAAACTCCCGTGATAGATGAAATTGACCGTGAGACATTTATGACTCAACGCCTCGCGTCTGCGCCGATAGTTGGTCAAGCGACGATGAAGATGACTTCCTCTGGGCATCCTTTGTCAAATGTAAAAATCCGTGTGGTAGATGAATCATTTAAAGATGTAAATGAAAGAGTCGTTGGTGAAATTGCAGTGCAAAGCGATTGTATGTTGACGGAATATTTCAATCGCCCTGATGCAACTGAATCCGCAATTAAAGATGGTTGGTATTTGACTGGTGATTATGGTTATCTTGTTAACGGCGAGTTATATGTTTCTGGTCGTAAAAAAGATTTGATTATCGTTGGCGGAAAGAATGTTTACCCTCAAGATTTGGAATCACTCGCAGGTGCAGTAACAGGTGTCCGCAAGGGACGATGCGTAGCGTTTGGGATGTATGACCAAGAATCAGGTACAGAAGAAGTCGTCATTATTGCCGAGTCTGAATCGCAGGAATCAGATAAAGAATTGATTGCTGATGCGATTCGCAAACACGTTACAAAAAATTCAGCAGTGGCAGTGCGTCATGTAAAAGTAGTAGATGAAACTTGGATATTGAAAACATCCAGCGGGAAAACCGCAAGGTCTGCCAATAAAGAAAAGTTTTTGAAAGAAATTGGAATACATTAAATTTCTATATTTGTAATTATTTCTTCCCAAGTATCAAAAAATTTAATTTCTGCTTTTTCAAATGCAGACGCTTTGGCTTTGCTTCCTAAAGTTAAGCCGATTGTATTTACATTAACATCAAAGCCCACTTTTTGAAAAATTTCACCAGCATTTTGCACGGAACGAATCCCACCCATCGTATCTTCTACAACAATTAATTCAAATGAATTGGGCAACTGTGAAAATACATTATTTAATTTTCCAGTTTGTTGCCAATGTACGGCGGCTTGAAGTGCTCCCCATTCATCATTTGTATAAGCGGCAAGTGTTCCAGCCAAAGCATGAACTGGTGATGGTTTTAATAAAGTTGATGGCTCAAGATTTTGTAGTTTAGCAATGTATTCCAATCTGCCGTATCCAATTAATGGGATAGTAGGCAGACCGACGAGTTCAAGTGCTTTTTCTGCTTCTGGAGCATATCCGATATGAGAGGTATTCACATCTTTTGGTGGTAATGATGGTCTTGCAGTAATAGATGATAAATATATATTTGGTTGAATTAATTTATTCAAAATAGATGGATTGAGATTAGAAACATCATGTGAATGTAAAAGAGATTCAGTTTCAACTTCTGGAGATAAGTTATATGTTTCGCCAAATGTTTTACTCCCCAGTGAAAAATGTTGGAATAAACGTGTGGTTGCAGAAAAATGAACATTCCTTGAATCATGTAATAAACTCTGACGCAAATTTTCAGGAATAAAAGGAAAACATTTTTGTTGTAATGCAGATTCTGTAGGATAGATATTCGGCAAAATTTCAAACTCAGGAACATTTACTTCATGAGATATGTATCCATTCATTCGTTTACCAATTTCAATTGCCGCCAAATTTACATCAAAAGGTAGATGAGTTTCATTCCAAGTTGAGAGAATATCATTCCAAGTGGTGGCAAGTAAAAGGGGAACCATATCCCATTCACTGAAAATTCCGCGTTTTTCCAAGTCGGTAATTTGCTCTTCGTGAAAATCAAAATGCGGCGTGCCCATTAAAGCGGCAAAATGATTTAATGTGGCATGTAAGGCGGCTCTGTATCCGCCAGGCGTAACTAAGACCCCATCTATATCTAATAAAATAATTTTTGTCATTTGTGACGTTTTTCCAATTCAGCAGTGATATGTTGTAGGGTAAGTCCACGCGCAGATAATAGTACAAGGGTGTGAAAGGTGAGGTCTGCGATTTCTTCAATGAGGCGTGAGTCATCTTGAGCAAGCGCGGCTACAACAACTTCTGTACCTTCTTCACCAACTTTTTGTGCAATTTTTGGCAAGCCATCTTTGAAGAGGCTCGTTGTGTATGATTTTTCTATTGGATTATTTTTACGGTCTTCGATAATTTCGAATAAAGTTTGAATGTTCATGTTGATTCCTTGATGTAGGTTATGCGTTTAGCATGACGAGTTAATGAATATGATTTTCACGCTTCAAACGTGACCTACGAAATGTTTCTGTAAAAGCAACTTTGTTCTCCCGTGTGACAAGCTGGACCAGCAGGTTGGACAAGAATCAAAAGTGTATCGGCATCACAATCTATTTTGATTTCAATCACTTTTTGAATATTGCCTGATGTTGAACCTTTATGCCATATCTCATTTCTACTTCTTGACCAAAAAACAGTTTCTTTTTTTTCAATTGTGAGCTCTAAAGATTCTTGATTCATATAAGCCATCATCAACACTTGATTTGTGTTTATGTCTTGAATAATAGCAGGAACTAATCCGTTTGAATCAAATTTTACTTTTTTAATTAAATTATTTTCCATCTCGTATATATCCGTTTGTCCGTTTTACAAATCCGTTACCTAATTCTCACAGGCACATCAAACATCTGCAATTCTTTTTTCAAATCTGGAATTTTCAACTTGCCATCATGGAACAAAGATGCGGCGAGTGCGGCATCGGCTTTGCCAGTGGTGAGGACTTCTGCAAAATGATTCGTATTTCCAGCACCACCAGATGCAATCACTGGCACAGAAACCGCTTCTGAAATTTTTCGAGTCAAGTCAATATCATAGCCAGCAAGTGTGCCATCTAAATCCATGCTGGTTAATAAGATTTCACCTGCCCCTAATTCTACGGCGCGAATTGCCCATTCGATTGCATCAATTCCTGTTGAAACTCTTCCGCCATTTACATACACTTCCCAACTCGAATTATTTTTGCGAACATCCATGGCTAGCACAATACATTGCGCTCCAAAGCGGGATGCGCCTTCTGATAATAATTCTGGATTTTTCACCGCGGCAGAATTGACACTCACTTTATCTGCACCTGCTAATAATAAATTTCGCATGTCACTGACTTCACGAATTCCACCACCAACTGTCAGTGGCATGAAAACTGTATCCGCAACATGACCTACTAAATCCAAAGTTGTTTTACGACCTTCGTTGGTTGCGGAAATGTCAAGAAAGACCAATTCATCGGCACCTTGCTCATCGTACAAACGAGCTTGTTCAACAGGGTCACCTGCATCGCGCAAGTTGACAAAGTTCACACCTTTGACAACGCGCCCATCTTTAATATCCAAACATGGA
This sequence comes from Anaerolineales bacterium, assembly GCA_016789365.1. Classification (GTDB taxonomy): domain Bacteria; phylum Chloroflexota; class Anaerolineae; order Anaerolineales; family Villigracilaceae; genus Villigracilis. The sequence goes on along the minus strand of JAEURH010000122.1, from coordinate 2,576 downwards.
ATGATTCGTTTTGCTAGCATAAGCTCACATCCGTTTATCCGATTTGCCGAAGGCAATCCGCTAACTCAATCGTGCCTTCGTATAAAGCACGTCCAATAATTGCACCAGATAATTTTGCATCGCGCGCGGCAATCACATCATCTATCGTATGCACGCCGCCAGATGCAATCACATTGAGTCTACTGAATTGCATTAATTCTTTTGTAGCAGAAATATTTAACCCACTGCCCAAACCGTCCCGAAGAATATCTGTAAAGATAACAGTATCAACTCCCAATGTCTGCATTTGAAGCGCGAGGTCAGTAGCTAAAATTTTGCTATCATCTTTCCATCCATGCACACTGACAAATCCATCACGTGCATCAATTCCAACTGCAATTTTTTCTGCACCAAATTTTTGAATCGCATCCTTCACAAGTTCAGGTTGTTCAATTGCAATCGTGCCAAGCACTGCACGGCTCACGCCCATTCCAAAAATTTTTTCAATCATATTCATCGAACGAAGTCCGCCGCCAAACTGCACATGTGCGCCAATCTTTAAAATATTTTCCAATGCAAGTTGATTCGTTGAATCACTTTCACCAAACGCGCCATCTAAATTCACAACATGCAACCATGTTGCACCAGCATTCAACCATTGCTTTGCAGTTTGTATTGGCTCATCGCTATAAGAAGTCATGCGATTTAGGTCGCCTTCTTTGAGGCGCACAACTTTTCCATTTCGCAAATCAATCGCGGGATAAATCGTAAAACTCATGAAGCCTCCAAAAAGTTTTTCAAAATTTGTAATCCCACCCGCTGACTTTTTTCAGGATGAAATTGCACACCGAAAATATTTTCATGTTGCACCGCACAAGCATATTTGATTCCATAATTTGTTTCAGCAATCACATCGGATGAATTTTTTGGCTGACAATAATACGAATGATTGAAATAAACATACGCTTCATCTTTTATCTGATTAAAGAGTGACGCTTCATTCTTAACTTCAATTTGATTCCACCCCGTATGCGGAATCTTCACTGACAATGATTCCGCAAAGCGAATCACATTGCCTTGTAACAACCCCAAGCCTTTGTGTTCGCCCATCTCTTCGCCAATTTCAAATAATGCTTGCATACCAACACAAATTCCAAGCAATGGAATATTTTTTTCAGCAACTTCTTTAACAGCCTCTTCTAATCCACTTGTTCGCAAGCCAAGCATGAAATCACCAAACGCACCAACCCCTGGAAGAATAACTTTTTCTCCAGTTAAAACTTTTTGTGGGTCATCGGTTCGTAAAACATTGGCACCAATATTTTCTAATGCCTTTTGCACGGAACGAAGATTGCCCGTACCTGCATCTATCAAAATGACATCTTTCATTTGGTTAATGTCCCTTTTGTAGATGGAATCATCCCACTTCGACGTGTGTCAATTTGAGTCGCTGTGTCTAACGCACGAGCCCAAGCTTTGAACAATGCTTCCGCTTGATGATGGTCGTCGCGCCCATATAAAACACGGGCGTGTAAATTGCATCGTGAAGTAATGGAAAAGGACTCAAGGAAATGTGGAAACAAAGTAGTTGGGATGTTGCCAACATAGGGTGAATGCCATTCAGCTTGAATCACAGCATACGGTCTGCCTGATAAATCAATGGCAACATGTGCAAGTGTTTCATCCATTGGAGCAAAAGAATCGCCCATGCGGATAATTCCTTTGCGGTCACCGAGTGCTTTGTCAAATGCTTGACCTAACGCAAGTGCTACATCTTCAACCGTGTGATGAACATCAATATGTAAATCGCCAGTGGCTTTAACCGTTAAATCAAAGAGACCATGCACGGCGAGGTGGGTGAGCATATGGTCGAGAAAACCAACACCTGTGGAAATTTCATGTTTGCCTGTTCCGTCAATATCTAATTTGATTTGAATATCGGTTTCATTTGTTTTGCGAGATATTTCTGCGGTTCTCATGAGTACTCCTTTAAAGCCTTTATTAACGCATCTGTATCTTCTGGTCTACCGACACTGATGCGAATGTGATCTTTTAATCCAGGCTTGTTGAAATAGCGGATAAAGATTCCATATTCGTTTGCCAGCTTTGTTTTTAATTCCAAAGCATCTTTGTCGATGACTTGGCATAAAATGAAATTCGATTCGGTTGGGTATGTTTTTAGAAATGGAATCTTTTCTAACTCACCAAATAATCTTTCCCGTTCTGTTTTGAGAAGTTGGACAATTTTTTTCAATTGTTCTGTATTTTCCAAAGAGACTTGTGCCGCAATACTTGCCGCCACGTTGATGTTGTAGGGTTGTTTAGATTTCCATAACATTGGCATTAACCATTTCGGAAATGCTCCATAACCGACTCTCAAACCAGCAAGTCCTGCCCATTTGCTGAAAGTTCGTAGAACTATTAAATTTTCACGATTTTGAACTTCTTTGATGCGACTCAAATTTGCACCGAGGTTTTCTCCTGCAAATTCGATATAAGCTTCATCCAAAACAATCAAAGTTGGGAGAGATAATAATTCATCCATAATCTCTGGCGAAATTAATGAGCCATCTGGATTGTTGGGTGATGTGATGAAA
>JAEURH010000121.1 GCA_016789365.1 Anaerolineales bacterium | reverse complement strand
CACATGGAGCAGTAACAGGCATTCGCACGAGTCGAGGCGATTTTTTTGCTCCTATTATCATCAATGCGGCGGGGGCTTGGGCTGGCAAAATCAGCGAGATTTTTGAATATCCAATTCCGGTAAGTACTTGGACGCATGATGTTTTACACATCCGCCGACCTGCACATGTAGAAGAGCATTTGACTGTGATTGATATGCAACGTGGTTTGTATTTTAGACCCGATACTGGAAATTTAACGTTGGTGGCATTGACAGATGATAGCCGATTTGGCGAAAGCCCTGATGCAGACAGACATTATGTTGAAAAAGATTTTGTGGAGCGTGCTATTGAACGGGTAATTGGGCGTGTGCCTGCATTAGAGCAGGGTTCATTACATTCAACGCATGTCGGCAGAGATAGTTTAACAAAAGACCAACGTGCCATCATCGGCAAAGCAGGACCCGAAGGTTATTATTTGGTAACAGGTTTTAGTGGCACAGGGTTTAAGATTTCACCAGCAGTTGGTTTATGTGTAAGTGAATTGATTGTAGATGGCGAAGCAAAGACGATTGATATTTCTGGCTTTGACCCGAAACGTTTTGAACGCGGTGAAATTCTCAAAGGTGAATTTGATTACGGGTTTATTTGGGGTAACGAGCCAAATGCTTAAGATTTAATGTAGTAAGGCAGGTTATAAACCTGCCTTACTACATTTTCAGAAAAGTCTATCAATATTTTTTTATAAAGGCAAAACAAGATGAACGTGAGCATGACCAAAAAAGTTATTATCCTATTATTTTTTATTTCCATAAGTTTATTAACTGCTTGTGGTGACGGTTCAAACATTTTACAAGGTGCGGCAGGAACCCCAATACCTGATTCAGGTAATACAACACAACCAAATTCTGAACTTCAAACTCCTGAAGTTCCAGCCGCTACGCCTTTTCCTCCTGCTTTTGGGCGCATCATCTTCGTCTCCAATCGTGATGGACAAAATGATTTATTCATCACTACACCAGATGGTATGCAAGTTTCAAAATTAATCAACAACATCGCAGAAGATACTACACCCCGCTTATCGCCAGATGGCACACGCGTTGCATTTGTTTCCACTGCCAACAACAACACTGATATTTACATCCTCAACCTTGCCACTGGAGTTGTTACACAAGTGACCAATGCGCCAGAAAAAGATGCGTCACCCACTTGGTCACCGGATGGCAGACAACTTGCATTTGAATCTTTCCGTGATGGCAATTTTGAAATTTATATTACAAATGTAGATGGCTCGAATCAATACCGCCTCACCAACGACCCCGCGGCGGATACTTCTCCCGTGTGGTCTCCTACTGCCAACGAAATCGCTTTCGTCAGCAACCGCTTCGGCAATGCCGATATTTTTTTGACGAATCCTGCTGGGCAAGTTTTTACACTGACGACAAGCCCCGCTCCAGACAATGCCCCAGCTTGGTCGCCAAGTGGCAACTTTATCGCCTTCCAAACTTTTTCCGGCGACCTTTCTAACTTGTGTATTATCGGGCGTGATGGATTAAATGGGCGCTGTGTCACCTCTTTGCCTGCATTATATAGTCCGCTTGTATGGTCTCCTGATAGCACCTGGCTGGCATCTAGTGGAAATACCGCCATTCACCTGTTTAATATTTTTGATGGAACAACACAACAAATTTCCGCTTCGGGTATTGAGCCGCGTGGTGCACCTGCTTTTTCAACTGATGGATTACGTTTGGTATTTCAGGCACAATTTAATGGGGATATGGAATTATTTTCAGCACTCATTCCCACCAATGAATTTACACAAGTGACAGCCTTTACAGGCTACGATGGCGAAGCAATTTGGATAAATCAATAAGAATAAAAAATTGAAGGGGCATTTCATGTATAATTTGATACATGCTTCCCGAATCGCCACTTACTACCATTGAAAGTCGCTTGCGATATTTGCTCCCAGCCGAAATGTATGTTTCGATGTGGGGAAATCCATCGGTAGATATTATGTTGGAAGTGCATAAACATTTGCGAACGTTGCAAAGAATTGTGCATGATTACACATCTAAGCAAATTGACATTACAAAACTCAAGCCCGGCGACGTAAAAACAGAGTGGCAACATGGCACCATGATGTTTACAGATTTAGCAGGGTTTACGAAATTAATGGAAGCGAATGCCTCCAAAGGGGAAGAAGGTGCCGAAAACCTACTTAAGCATTTAACAAAATATTTTTCCAGCATGATTTCAATTATCAGTGTTTCTGGCGGTGAATTGGTTGAATTTACTGGTGATGCACTTTTAGCCGTATTTTCTAAAACAGAAAGAAATGATGATACCGCTCGCGCTGTACGCGCAGGCTTGCGTATGCAAAGAGCGATGAAAGAATTTGCAGAAATTGAAACACCATCTGGTATTGTCAATTTGCAAATGCGAATTGGGATTCATAGTGGAAGATTCTTAACGGCTGATATTGGTACACCACGCCGTATGGAACATGTATTATTGGGAAAAGATGTGCAACAAGCCAAGTTAGCAGAAAGTAACGGAAAAAATGAACGAGTTAATTTATCTGGAAAGGCATACGAACAAGTAAAGAAACTTTTCCGTTTTGAAGATGGAAATGAAGGTTATCATCTCGTAATTGATGATTTAACCCATGAACAATTAGGCGAATATGAACTGACACCTTTGAGAAGGCGTATGGCAAGCAACATTGTGATTGAGAAAGATAAAAATACCGTATTAAAACAAATTATTTCTTTGTTAGATGATATTGAGCCAATTGCCAGTTTTATTCCAGACCCGATTCTTTCGTTGTTAGTAGAAAGCGCGGCAGATAGAAGAATCCCGCCTGATTTTCCAGAACCGACGATTATGTTTATACAGTTCGTGGGTTTGCCAGAATCAGCAGACCGAGCCCTACCAGGTGAAGAAAGAAAATTAGCATTAAGTTTTTCACGCGCGTTTTCGTTAATCAATGCGGCGGTAGAAGCGCGTGGTGGTGTATTGAAGAAAGTGACTTATCACCTTTCAGGCTCAGATATTGTGGTGTACTTTGGTGTACCGAATGCACACACTAATAATGAAATGCGGGCGGCGGCGGCGGCAATTGCAATACGTGAAATTGTGAAAAACATAAAAGCCCCCACGATTGGAACAATTCAATCAGAAGTATATTGCCAAATTGGAATTAATGTCGGTCCAGCATTCGTGGCAGAAATTGGTGAGCCACGTGGGCGACGTGAATACAATGTGCTGGGAGATACCGTCAACACGGCGGCGCGTTTAATGAACTATGCTGGAAAAAATCAAATTATTATTTCTGAAAAAGTGAAAGATGCCATTGAGTCAAAATATGAAGTCAATTCACTAGGTGAGGTTTCTTTGAAGGGGAAGAAAAAAGCGATGAATCTTTTTGAACTAATTGAGACAAAAACCAAGAAATAAAAAAACGCCACGATTTGTGGCGTTTTTATTTTATTATTCTTTGGGTTTCCCTTTTAATTTTGTATCCAAACTAGACCAAATGCCAGCGGCAAGTGTACTGCCTGTTTTTTTGCGCAAGTTCACTTTGTAGATTGCTTTTTCGCCTTCGCCGATGTGAGTCAGCCAAAATTGCTGTGTCAAGTTGGAGAGAGCAGCATCTAGTTGGTCAGGTGTGAGGCGGTCTGTTTCAGGCATTGATTCCATTGCCTCACGCAAACGCGGATAACTCATCTGCAATTCACGCAACATCAAGCGCATGATTTTTCTCAAAGCAGGCGGAAGGTCAACTAAATCTAATGCGGTGATGCCATCTTGTTGTTGCCTAACCTTGATTTCTTTTTCTAACCTGTCGAATACTCCGGGCATGGCAACCTCACTTAATACAATTCTGGCATACTAATTGGTTCGGGGTGAGGTTCACATTCGCCACAATAAATGACATTGGCAACGGCTAACCCTTTGGGTGTGTTGTTTGCGCCCACAAACATGGTGATGAATGTAGACATGGTTGCGGCGTGGTCTTTGCAAACAAACCTGCCGCAAAAAGCGCATGAAGCGCGTGCTTGTTCTTCACAATGCCAGCATTTCATAATTGAACTCCTATTTTGCGGCGAGGACGAAATCTACCACGCCAACTAAAGATTTTGACCATTCATGGTCGGGATAACGCAATGAGAATAAATCTTTACTAGCATTTTCTGCCATATCAAATGAAAGCGGAAGCACGCCAGTAACTTGGGCATTAAATTGATTTTGAATATCATCTCGAATTTTTGCGAAATCATATTTTGGTAAGGCTTTGTTGACTAATAAGAAAAGATTCGGCACATCTAAACTGCGGGCAATATCTACTGTAACAGATGTTCCTTGCAAATCTTGATTATCAGGTCGAAGGATGATAATCAAAATATCTGAAGTGGCAATAGAAAGCAATGTCTCTTCATTGAGTCCGGGGTGTGTATCAATGAAAAGATAATCTAAATTAAATTCTGAAATGGTGCTTTGTAAACCTTCGTTGAGTTTATTAAAGTCAATGCCTTCGCGCAAAATTTGGCTGATTTCTCTTCCACGAATGCTGGCTGGAAATAACCATAAATTTTTACCTTTAAGTTTGGCACGTCCTTCGTCGCCACCTGTATTTTCACCGATATTAAAACCAATTTCTTTAATCGTTGCTTTGCCGTGTAAAAAGTCGTTCATGGTTTTCCCCATTTTGTCTTCATCAAGCCCAAATAACACATGAATGCCCGGAGATTGAATATCAGTATCTACCACGCCTACACGTTTGCCGGTCAATGCAATTTGTGCGGCTAAATTCGCAGTGGTATTTGATTTGCCTGTACCTCCGCGAAAAGAATGGATAGATACGATTTTTCCGTTACTCATTATTCTGCCTCCGATTTACGAACCTTGTCGCTTCTTTCTTAACGTTTGAGCCTGTTCCTTCAACTTGGAATAAAACTCTGTGCTGGTAATTTCTTCAAATTCTTTTTTACGGCGCTCTTGGTCAATTTGAAATGTCAAAATTTCTAATTGTTGTTTCAAACCTTCTTCGCGTTCTTTTACTTTGCTTACCATTGAATAAAATGTAAAAAGTAACTGCGACGCTTTCGCATCATCTGAGTTAGCAGTGTTCATAATAGGTTGCGTGTTTTCCAAAAATGAGTAATCGCCTTCGGCAGTTTTTTGTGACCAATCAATCACTTTCTCAATGTATGTGGTTGAAAAACGTAAGCGATTTGAAAAACCACGCAAGATTCCCAGAGATACATCCAAACGTTCATCTAATAATTCAAAGAAAGCGTCACGGGTTAATTCTAAGGCTTCTACATCTTCTAACGCAATTGCACCAGCCGAGCGAGGCAGTTGGTCAATCAAAGCCAACTCACCAATTGTTTCACCACCATCCACTTTGTTGATGATAATTTCATCGCCTTTAGAATCAGTCGTGACAATCTTCAAACTCCCTTTCAGAATCACAAAAAACGAATCGGCTGGGTCACCTTTGCGCATGAGGGCTTCATCTTTGTTGTAATTCTTGACAAAACCCTTCGCCGCTACTGCGTTTAATGCTTCTTCTGATAATTCTTTGAATAAACTTGTCTCTTTAATGGCTTTCAATCTGCTTTGTTTCAGCTCTTGTAATTCAGCATCTTTCACTTTTTCAGTGACACGGTCCCAAATTCCGCCTCCTTTTTGACCTGTGCCTGCTGAGGCAATTCGAGCATTTAACAAATTGAAAACTTGAATGCCTACACCAGCATATACTTCTCGAACCATCATCATAGAATATATGCCAATTTGATTTCTTAATTTATTAATATCATCGCCAAGTTCTTCAATAATTTTATGAACTTCGGCTTTTCTGGCTTCGCTTGTCTCTTTATCAATCAATTTTCTTTTAATGCCAATTTCTGCTTGTTTATAAATTAAGCTTCTAACCAAATTGGCTTTTTCGGGACCAAATCTTTTTTCTATTGGTAAAAGTACTTCATGTATCGTTTCAATATTGCTAACCACTTGTGTTTCTTCCCGTGTTACACGGTCTGTCATATCAAGTTTTTCAGCCACCCATTGTTTTTGAACATTCATTCCACGGCGGATGATAAAGTAAATTAAGCCCACACCTAAAACCCCATAGACAATGGCAACTAAAATAGCAATGCCTCCACTCACCATTGAATTAAACAAAGCATGGAAGAAAATTGCAATTACATATCCACCAAGGATAATCAAAGGGGCGCGTTTGCTTTTATCTTCTCTTTGGTTGGCTAGAGCAATGCCAATGATGCCACTTCCTGTGGCATGGACAAGGTTGGTAGAAAACACTCTCGCAATTGCCACTAAAAATGCAATTTCAAGGTTGTTATTCATGTATTGCACATTTTCAATCACTGCAAAGCCAATGCCAACCCCAAAACCATAAATCGCACCATCTACAATATAGTTAAAGTCGGCACGGCTGACGAGGTAAATGATAATGAGCGATTTGAGAATTTCTTCTACAATCGGAGCCCAAAAGCGTACTATTTGGTCCCATGAATCGGCTAAGCCGATGTTTAGGATAGCAGGGTTAATTTGTGCGGCAAGGAGATAAGCAAAAAAGCCAGCAACCAATGTGACAACATTGAATCTAGATTTTCCCGTTTGATACAAGTCGTAACGTCTGAGTATCCATAAAAATAAAACGGGAACTGCGAAAGCAATCAGAAGTGCAAATGCAACAACCATAAGGAAATCATACCTTATCTACATACACCCTGCAAGGAAAAAAATACTCGGCAACGAATTCTGTTGCCGAGTTGTTATATTTATGCAAGGAAAAGCATTTATTTTCTACGGAAAATCCAATAAACCAGTAACAGCACGCCGACGATTCCGCCACCAATTAGAAAGTTTGTATTGTTATTGGCTGTACCTGTGGTTGGGTTGCTACTACCGCCGAGTTCTAAAGATGGAACAGTTATAACGGCAAGAATTAAAACAGCTACAATCACTAGGAGCATACCCACTTGCGGGTTAGATTGAAAATCAAAAAGTTTTTTCCAAAATGGAACTTCTGCCGTTTCTTCTTCGCGCTTCATGCGGGCTTTTAGGCGCACGAGCATTTGTTTGGTTTTGGCGGCATCGGGTGAATCGGTAGGCAGGGTTTGTTTGAGGTGTAGAATCGTTTCCTCGAGCCGTAACAGGTCGAGGTCAGAAGAAGAAGCGGGTTGATTCATCTTGCCCTGTAAAACTTTATCTGCAAACTCTGCAAGTTGGTTGTCTTTGTTGATATCGTGTTGACTCATGTTATTTATCCAAATGAGCCCGAAGGGCGGCAACGGCTCGGCGAAAGAGGGATTTTGTGGCTTCGAGGTTTTGGTTGGTAAGGTGTGCGATTTCATTGAATTGCAAATCTTCTGCGAATCTTAGCAGAAGAACTTCGCGATAATTTTCGGGCAGGTCTTGAAGTGCGCGTTGCAAATAAACTCTCTCTTCCATTGACTTTGAGGTGTTGCCTGTAATGGTGGCATTGGCATCAGAAAGCGGGGCAAGCATGGGTTCTTGTTTGCGGGTGCGCTTTCGGTAAAATTCAGCCACTTTGTGATTCGTTAAAGTACGAAGCCATGTGCTGAATTGTGCATCGCCTCGAAAAGATGCCAGCGACTTGATTGCCGCGATGAAGATTTCTTGGGTAACATCTTCGACATCGTTTTCGGGAACCACATACCGCACTCGTTTGTAGACGTTTGGAAGGTGACGTTGGTAGAGGAAGTCAAACGCTTCGGTTCTGCCTGCTTTGAAATGGGCAATGAGAACCTCGTCGGTGGCTTGCGGAGAGAGCGGATTAGGTGTGTTTTCCATATATTTGGTCGTTGCCATGAGGTGAAATGGGTTGCTATTCTAGCTTTTCAATTTTGTGAATTTATAACATAGAAAAGCAGGGAATTGACTTTCAGGTTAGTTAGGCTATAATTCAATTATATTTTAAGGCAGATTATTAAAAATTGGAGCCAGCGCATGTCCAAAATTATTTCAATTCATTCATTTCGTGGTGGTACGGGTAAGTCTAACACAACTGCTAATATTGCCGCACTTTTGGCAATGGATGGTGCACGCGTTGCAGTAGTAGATACAGACATTGCTTCACCAGGTATTCATGTGTTATTTAATTTAGATGAATCCGAAATGGTTCATTCGTTGAACGATTATTTATGGGGCAAATGCACCATTGAAGAAGCCGCACATGATGTGACAGGCCATGTAGGTGGTGAGATTAGAGGTCAAATTTTTTTAATCCCATCTAGCATCAAGCCTGGTGAAATTGCCCGCATCTTGCGTGAAGGCTATGATGTTGGTTTACTCAATGACGGCTTCCGCGATGTGGTTGAAAAAATGAAATTAGATTATTTGTTGATTGATACACACCCTGGTCTCAACGAAGAAACGTTGCTCTCCATTGCAATTTCAAATGCGCTGATTATTATTTTACGTCCTGACTCACAAGATTATCAAGGCACTGCTGTTACGGTAGATGTGGCTAAAAAGTTAGATGTGCCAAAGATGGTTATGCTCGTAAACAAAACACCCACCACTTTTGACTTTGATGATGTTCGCAACCGTGTAGAACAAACCTACGATGCAAAAGTTGGCGCGGTGCTTCCTCATTCCGATGAAATGATGACATTAGCAAGCTCTGGTATTTTCTCTATCAAATTCCCAGACCATCCTGTTACCAAAGGGTTAAAAAGTTTAGTAGACCAAGTTAAGTAAGTAGTAGCAATACGCGCAACGTCCCGCAGATTTGAGTAAACAAAATGTTTCACAAGAAAACCTGCGGGACGATTATTTTATAAACGAAAAA
>JAEURH010000120.1 GCA_016789365.1 Anaerolineales bacterium | reverse complement strand
AGCAGTCAAACCCATGTTAGTGTAATAGTGCGGTAAATCCTGCGCGAAGTATGGATTGGGTGAAAATCGCAAACCTGTCATCGGAATCATCGTCATAGACTCTGCACCGCCTGCAATTCCAATTTCAATTTGATTCGATTGAATCGCATTGGCGACATGCGCGATGGACTGCACGCCTGAAGCGCAATACCGATTGATGGTTTCAGCAGGAACTGTATCAGGCAAGCCTGCGCGCAAAGCAATCATGCGCGCCATGTTGAGACCTTGCTCACCTTCAGGAAATGCACAACCAATTACAACATCATCAATTTGTTTTGGGTCGAGATTCGGCGTGCGATTCAATAATTCTTTAATAACCGTTGCCGCCATATCATCAGGGCGGACGGTTGTTAGCCCGCCGCGTTTGGCTTTGCCAACGGGAGTTCGTACAGCAGAAACAATAACAGCATCTTTCATGGCTACTCCTAATTCCTCAACGGCTTTCCAGTTTGCAAAATGCTCCACATTCTGGCTTGTGTTTTTTCTTCACCACACAGTGACAAAAATGCTTCGCGTTCTAAATCTAAAATATATTGTTCGGACACCCAAGTTCCACGAGTTAAATCACCACCGCACATAATGTACGCAAGTTTGTTAGCGATGTGATTATCATATTCAGAGATGTAATTGCCTTCTTTGAACATGAAAGTTCCGACGCGCAATGCTCCGAAATAATCACGACCAGCAGCATAGATTGGTTCTGGTGCAGGTGCACGATAGCCCGAATTAATCAAATGCAACACTTCGCGCTTAGCTTCGGTCAATAAATGGTCTCGATTTGCAATCACTCTATCCTGTGGATTCAAAATATTCATGCCATGCGCTTCTTCAGCAGAAGTCGCAACTTTCGCCTGACCAATTTGCAAAAATGCTTTTTGTAAAAATGGAAGTGCTTCAGCATGTTCTGTTTTCATCGCAGGATTAATAATGCGACGCATCATTTCTTTTGTGCCAGCACCTGCTGGAATTACGCCAGCGCCCAATTCCACCAAGCCAATATAAGATTCAGCAGCCGCAACGACTCGCGAAGCGTGCATCGTGATTTCACATCCACCGCCCAGCGTATAACCCGCAGGCGTGACAACAATTGGTTTGGGTGAATATCGCATCCGCATATTCATATTTTGCAAATTGCGAATCGCACCATCTAACGTATCCCACATGCCTTGCTGACTGGCAACCACCACCATAAATAAATTTGCACCAGCACTAAAATGCTCGCCTTCATTGCCAACAACGAGTCCATCAAAATCAGTTTCGAGTCTATCCATGGCTTCATTGACGATTGCGGAAATATCATCATCCAACGCATTCATCTTGGTATGAAATTCAACAAGCCCAACGCCATCACCAATATCAAACAAAGAGGCACCAGCATTTTTGCTGACTTCTTTTTTCGTGCCACGCAAATTTTTCAAGAAAACAAAATTGTCATCTTGTTTCAACTTCACATATTTCTTTTTAGTCACATCGTACACGCCAACTTTATTCGCGCCTTTATATTGATAAAAACTTTCAACACCCGCCTTCAACATTTCATCCACCCACTTCGCAGGCGTGCATCCTTCCGCTTTCATTTTCTTGACAACATTTTTCACGCCGAGCATATCCCATGTTTCAAATGGACCCGCTTCATGCGAAAAGCCCCAACGAACAGCATCATCGATTGGCTTTGGTGAATCTGCAACTTCTGGAATGATAGAAGATGAATATTGGAATGATTGATAAGTCAATGCTTTGACTAACTTCGCCGCTTTATCATCCGCTTCTAACATGACCTTCAACCTGCCAGCCAAATCCTCGACATCTTTCGCCGCTTTGACAGAATCGAATCTCGGCTTTGTCGGCGCGACATGTTCAAATGTTTTTAAATCTAAAGAATAAAATTCTTTCTTTCCTTCTGCATTGCGGACTTCTTTATAAAAACCAACTTTAGTTTTATTGCCAAGCCATTTTCTTTCAAGCAAAGTATCCATTAACTTCTTTGGCTTTTCAGACGATAAATATTTTTGCCCCAACTTATCGTGCGGAATCAAAGGTTGAAGATTAGCCCCAACATGATGCCACACATCAACTCCCACCAAGTCAATGAGGCGGAAGGTTGCTGTTTTTGGGCGACCCATTAATGGACCAGTCAATGCATCGACTTCATCCACTGTGTAATCATTATTGAGGATGAAATCCATCGCAAAAGCGCCTGTCCCAAACGCAACACGATTGCCAATAAAGTTTGGCGTATCTTTACAAATGACAACACCTTTGCCCAAACGATATTCACCAAAATGAGACATAAACTCAACAACTTCTTTGGCTGTATCGTTGGTTGGAATAATTTCAAGCAATTTCAAATAACGCGGCGGATTGAAAAAATGTGTGCCAAGAAAATGTTTCTTGAATTCTTTCGAACGACCTTCTGCAATGGCATGAACTGGAATACCCGATGTATTTGTTGAAACAATCGCATTTGGTTTGCGAACTTCATCGATACGAGCCATCAAATCTTGTTTGATTTTTAAATTTTCAACAATTGCTTCAAGAACCCAATCTGCTTCAGCAACGGCATTGAAATCATCTTCAAGGTTGCCAAGTTTGACCAAAGTTTTTAATTCATCAGCCATCAAATTAGCAGGTTTGGCTTTGATACAACGCTCCCAACCTTCTTTGACGATTTTATTTTTATCAGGCGAATCTTTTGCAGGGATATCCAACAATGTGACTGGCACACCAATATTAGCAAGATGCGCCGCAATCGCTGCACCCATCGTTCCTGAACCGATTACTACTGCTTTATGTATCTTATATTTCATCCTACTTCTCCGTAGTGGTCTGCAACCATGTTTTCTCTATAGTTTCAAATTCCAATGAAATTTCTTTTACATAATTCTTAATCACATCTTCATCATCAGAAAAAAGAATTGATGTTTTAACTTTTGAGAATCTTCTACTTCGTTTCACATCATTTTTTGATGCCCACGGTATAGATTTATCACCTGTTTCATTTGACGGGTAAAAAATTTCAATTAGAGGGTTACTACCAAACTCATAAGAAATTGATACTGTCTGATTACCTCTTTCATATTTGACATATATCTCTCTGCCATAATCTGTAACAACAGGTGCTAAGAAACCATATTTATCTTGAAGAAAATAAAAGTTTTCTTTAACTGTTTTTTCAAAAAGATTCTTGTTAAAACTTTGAGAAGGCTGAATTTTCATATTCACATTTCTCTGATTCTCTAATTACCGTAACTCTGAACCTGAATAACCTAAAATTTGTCTTGCAACAACCAAACGATTGATTTGACCCGTGCCTTCGTAAATATCCGTGATTTTCGCATCACGCATCCATTTTTCCAAAAGGAATTCGCGGGTATAACCAATCGGTCCCAAAATCTCAACCGCTTTTTGTGTAATCTTCGTGGTCACATCCCCAGCCTTGACCTTGCTCATTGAAGACTCAAGTGCATTTGATTTTTTATTATCTGCCATCCACACGGCTTTCAACGTCATCAACCAAGCGGATTTGAGCATGATTTCCATATCAATCACTTCGCGTTCAACATTGGATAATTTTTGTCGTGGCAACCCATAACGGATTTTGACTCCGTTCTCTTCCAATTTTTCTTTGAGGAATTCCAATGCGGCTCTTGCTACGCCTAAACCTGATGCCGCCACCAAAGGACGAGTCGCATCAAAAGTTGCCATCGCGCCGCGAAAACCTGTGTTATTTTTTTCGACGGTTGCACTTCCCAACATATTTTCAAATGGGACTCTCACATCTACCAATGAAATCGCCGCTGTATCACTGACTCGAATTCCCATTTTCTTTTCGAGTTTATTAATTTTTACACCAGCAGTTCCACTTTCCACAACGAAAGCACGCATGCCTGCTCGCCCAGCAGATGGGTCAATGCTTGCCCACACTACGATAAAACCTTTGCCAAGTTTTTCATAATGTGTGAAAGACTTATCACCACCAGTGACGAAAATCTTTTCGCCGTTGATAACCCATTCATTTGTTTTGTCATCTAACACGGCGCGTGTACGAATTGCAGATGTATCCGAGCCCGCACCAGGTTCCGTCATACACATTGCGGCGTAAGTCGGAATATCACTATTAAATCGAGTAAGAAATTTTTCTTTTTGTTCAGGTGTTCCAGCCGCCGCAACTGCCGCCGCACCAAGTCCACCGCCCGGAGTAATGAGATACATACCCACATCACCCCAGGCGAGCATTTCAATTTGAGTCGCTAACTTTTGATAACCAATCGGCGGGCGTTTCTGGCTCCCCTCTCCTTCTAGGAGAGGGGCTGGGGGTGAGGTCTTTTCTTCCATAACAGTTAATCCACCGCCACCACCTGCGGCTTTCATTGCCATGTGCATAAACTCCACATAACTCCATGGAATTTCATGTTCGTTTTCATCAAACTCGCGTGAAATTGGTCGCATCATATTTTCTGCGACAGTTTTCAACATCACTTGTTGATTGACGATTGGTTTGGGTGCTTCAAATTCTATTGTCATTTTTCAATCCTTTACACAATGGCTAAGCCAAGCAACATCGCAAATCCGCGACCATTACGCATGAGCAACTCAACGGGGTTTTCACGAATGTATCCATGCCCACCATAAATTTGCACGCCACGGTCTGTCACCATCATTGCCATGTCCGCGGCACCAGTGTGAGCAAGATATGCCGCAACACAAACATCCTCTTTATGATTATCCATTTTCCAAGCCGCTTCCCATGTGAGCAAACGCATCGCTTCAATTTCAGTGCGCATTTCAGCGAGCATAAAAGCCACTGCTTGTTTTTGTGCAATCTTCACGCCAAATGCTTCACGTTCTTTTGCATAATTTTTTGCATATTCAAAAGATGATTTTGCAACACCTAATGCCGCAGATGCAGAACCAAGTCTCAACGAAGCAAGAATCAACTCGAAGTCATGACCTGAAGCGCCGCCTAATCGATTCGATAATGGAATCATCACATCATGCAATTCAACTCTATACATCGGCAGTGCATTTAATCCCATCAACTTTTCGCGTTCTTCTGAAATAGATAAGCCAACTGAATCTTTCGGAACGATGAAACCTTGTGTGATACCATTCAGATTCGCATACACGAGGATTGCCTGCGCTTCTTTTGCATACGGGACAAATGCTTTTGCTCCATTGAGTTTTATTTTGTCTGACACAATTTCCGCAATGGTCTTAAGTGCATTTGGGTCAAAATCAAAACTTAGCTCAATGAGTGCCGCCGTGTATGGACTCCACTCACCTGAAATAATTTTGGGTAAATAATTTTGTTTTTGTTCTTCACTACCTGCTAACAAAATTGGCGTTGCAAATAATGATGGAGTTAACACAGCCAATGTACCTGCTAAATCACCATACGCCATTTCTTCAAGTGCAAGAACATTTGTGACAGCATTTCTTTCACCAAAACCGCCATAAGATTCTGGAATGGATGCTTGCAACAAACCAAGTTCCCAACCTTTATTGATTAATTTCTTGGGCAGTTCTTTGTTTTCTTCGTTTTCATTAGATGATGTACGCAAATCATTTTCTGCATACTTGCTGACTACATCAATTAACATTTGTTGTTCTTCGTTTGGTTCAAATGAATACATTTCTTCTCCTTCTTAAATTACTTCAACATGCCTTTCAGCATGAAATCGGAATAATCATCTGCAATTTGTTCAATGGATTTTTCACCATTCGGTTGATACCATGTGAGAGTCCAATTCATCACACCCATCAAAGCGCGAGTTGCAAGATTGACATCCTTTAATTCAAAAACTTTTGACTTCACCCCTTCATTAAGCACATCCCGCCATAATGCCTCAAATTTATCTCGTTGAGGAACATGGCGGGTATGAGTCTTTTTATCCAATGAACGATGTTCAAATAAGAGAACAGCCGTCAAATCGGCATTTTCTGCTAAAGCGGATAAATATCCGCGAATCATTTTTCTTAATTTTTGGTCTGAGGGAAGATTTTCAGAAGAAATTTTCGAGATGTGGTCAGCCAGCATGATTAAGGCACGGTCTAACAATGCTAGCAAAATCTCTTGCTTCGATTTGACATGATGATATAAACTTGCTTTCTGCACCCCTAACGCCTCAGCAATATCAGACATGGACGCACCATGAAAGCCCTTTTTGCGAAACACTTGTGCGGCTGTATCAAGAATATCGTCTCTGGTCACGGAAGTTCTCCTGCCTACCGAACGGTAGGTTTACGGAGTTTACACCCTACCGAGCGGTAGGTCAAGGGTAATTTGCTTACAAAAACAATAACTGCGAAACAAGTTTTGCAGTTATTGTAAAAATTACCAGCCAAGAAAAAGTTGATAAGCAGAATCAATTTTCAATTAAGAAAAGAAGCGGATTTTTATCCTAATGCACATGATATGGCACATCAATAATAACAATATTATGCTGGCGCTTAAGTTGACTACGAAGCAAATCGGCAGTGTTGGTATGCAATGTGCCAGTGAAAACATTATTTGAAATAAATTCAGGTACAACAATTGTGATGGTTTCACCAGTTTGGCGTTTACGAGCAATGTCGGTGATGTACTCAAGTAAAGGCTCAAGCAAGAGGCGATATGGCGAAGCCAACATCACCAGCCGCACGCCTTCACCCCACTTCTCCCATTTTTGACGAACTTTTTCAGAATCAGCAGGCTCGATTGAAACATGCACTGCTGTAATATCATCCGACAATGTGCGTGCATAACGAAGCGCGGCAAGCGTTCCTTGATGCACACCACTGACAGGCATAATGATGCGATGGCGTGTGTGATGCGGCGGAACAATTCCAAAATTTTCAAGCGAAAGTTTTTTCGCTAATATTTTATAGTGACGATGAATTAATAAGAAAACACCAATGAGCGATGGAATTAAAATTAATACAACCCACGCACCTTCGGTAAATTTTGTGATGGCAAAAATAAACATGACGACGGCTGTACAAATTCCACCAAAGGCATTGATTAACATACGATACTTCCAACCCGCCTCATATCTTAACGTGGAACCTGCTTCAACAACTTCTTCATCTTTCTTAAGTTGACCAATCTTCCACCAACGGCGAGACATACCAATTTGTGAAAGTGTAAAAGATAAAAATACACCAATGGCATACAACGGAATCAAGCGGGTAACACTGGCTTGAAAAACGATAATCAAAAGTGAAGCGATAACTGAAAGCGCGACAATGCCACGTGAATAAACCAAGCGGCTTCCACGATAGTTAAGTTGACGTGGCAAGTAACCATCTTTTGCAATCAACGCGCCTAAACGTGGAAAATCTGCAAAGGCTGTGTTCGCCGCCATAATTAAGATAATGGTTGTTCCAGTGATGACCATTAAATATAAAACGCCTCTGCCATCAAAAATGGTGCGGGCTAATTGCGAAATTACTGTCTCTTCTTCTGAAAACACAACATGCGTTTGACCTGCTAAAAACGAAAGCCCAAGAAAAAGTGAACCTAAAATGCAAGACATCCAAACTAATGTAGTAGCCGCATTTTTACTGCGTGGCTCTTTGAAGGCTGTAATTCCATTAGAAATGGCTTCAATACCAGTTAATGCCGCCGTTCCATTTGAAAAAGCATGAAGCAAAACAAAAGGCGTAATCACTGAAATGACATCATGTGCTTCAAAATGTGGCGGGTCAATGACCATGCCTAATGAGCCAGTTAAGTATCGGATGATGCCAGATAAAACCGTGAAGACCATAACAACAATAAAGAAATAAGTTGGAATAGCAAACGCAGTCCCAGATTCTTTTACGCCTCTGAGGTTAATCAGCATAATGAAAAAGATAGATACAACTGCAATCCAAACACGGTACGGAAATAATTCAGGGAATGCTGAAACAATTTGTGCCGCACCTGCTGAGATAGAAACAGAAACGGTAAGGATGTAATCCATGAGCAATGCCGCGCCTGCTGTTTCTGCCGCTAAGTTGCCTAAATTATCACGCGCAACAATATATGCACCACCACCATTTGGGTAGGCATGAATCGTTTGGCGATAAGAAACGGTGACAATTGCCATTAAGATAACAATTGCTAAAGAAATTGGAAATAAATACCCATACGCAATTGTGCCTGCGGCGGCAATCACACCTAAAATTTCTTGCGTGGCATACGCAGTGGAAGACAACGCATCAGATGCAAAAACTGCCAAGCCCACTGCTTTACCAATGGTTTGATGTGGCGCATCGGCTGTTGATAATGGGCGACCAATTAACCAAGAGCGCAATGTGCGTGGTGGTTTGTAATTTATATCTTTTTCAATAATTGAAGTTTGGGGTATATCGTTTTGATTAATCATTTTTATCCGAATAAACTATTCCAAGCCCAAAGGAAACCGAAGCCAATCGGCAAAGAAATTAATAGAAACAAAGTGCGAATGCCATCTTTTGTCAAATCAATAATGCGAACTTGAAGCATAAAAAATCCGACAATGATGGCAAGTGAACCTGCGATAGATGTTAGTTGTGAAAGCAAATTTGAATTTGCATCTTTTTGCGAAACCAAATCCGAAAGAATATAAATTTGCAAATCAATTTGTGATTCCAAAGAATTGATTTTATGTTCTGCAACCCGAACTAACATATCGCCTTTATGCAGGTGATTTCTAATAAGATGTATCCAATCTCTTCCAAACGAAATATTTGATTCGACTAAAATGCTTTCGTTTTTTAAGATAGCGGATAATGTGGTTACATCTCGCCTGAGTTTTGATTCTTTTTGCGCTTCATCAAATTGACCGAGAAGCAGGATGTGTGAACCTGTAGCATTTGCCAACTCCCAGACTCTGTGTGCAAAAGCGGACAAATTAATGTCGAAGGGAGGAATCAGCACGAC
>JAEURH010000011.1 GCA_016789365.1 Anaerolineales bacterium | reverse complement strand
CTTCCGCCGCCGCAAAGCGACCTAATTGCACAGCCGAGTTTGCAATGCCCATCAAAATCATTCCCAACATAAATAATGCAAATGAATGAATCGCAATGGCATAAAACGTCACGCTTGAACCAATTACACCAGCAGATAAACCTGTTGTTAAACCTTTTCGCCTACCGATTGCATCAAAGACATATCCCCACATAAACGCGGAGAATGCACCTGCTAACAAATACACAGCCGTTGGCACACCTGCCCAACTTGGGTTTTGACTTAGCTCTTTGCCAACAATTGAGTTCAAAGTCGCCGCGGCAATAAAGCCCGCGGATGCTAAAGATTGTTGTGCAAATAAGATTGTTGTTATTTTTCGCGCAATGGATTCGAGGTTTGTAGTCATTGGGAGGATTATACTCTTTTGGGGTGAGGGAATTGGGAATACTGAATTGCTAGTTGTTTTTCAAACTCATTTGTGCTACAGTGAAAAAAGCCTTTATATAAAAAGGAGAAAATCATATGCCGCGCAAACCCAAAGAAACTAAGGTTCCTAAGCAGTCCCAAAAAGTTGGTGAATGGCCCCCGTTGAAATTGACCGAAAAATGGTGGTTCACCGGGAAGCCTGACGTTGACTTTTTAACAAAGATGGACGTGGATCAAACAATTCCAGCCCCAATTTCAAAAGACATCTACGAAAATACCGTAAAATATTTGGATAAAATATATCCTCATTTTGCAGATTACGTTGATTTATACCGCAAGGCAAAGTTGATGCCAGTCGCAATTGAACTACCTGCCCCAAAATCTAACCCCGATAATGACCTCCGCCTAAACACCTTTGGACTTAAAAGATATCGCGATCATGAACAACGAGAAGCATTCATGACCAAAGCAAGTGAACTTAGAAGCGCAATATGGGATATTACTTATTTGGATTCGGATATCGAACCAAATATTATGGATCCAAGAATCCCACGCCTACTTGAGAGTGCACTAGAAATATGGGGTAAATTTTTGCATGATAAACTCTTTCCAACACAATCTTCACAAGTTCTGTGGGGTCAAGACCCCAGCATGACTAAGGAAGATCACGCCAAATATAGTAACGAGTGTCTTGCGTTTTTTTGCCATAAGATGTTAATGAAACAGTTGGGCGGAGATATTGTCCCGATTAAGAGGTTTCAGGTTCGTCTAGTTTTCGATTGATACTCGCTGTTTTGAGTATTTAATTATGGAAGTGAAGTAAATGAGGTTAAATTCGGAGTTCTTCAAGAATTCCGAATTTTTTGATACAAATTATTATCAGTTAGAATCCAAGATGCTTGATATAGGGAATACATATATAAGAATCAAAAGGAGTTTATTCATGTCTGCTAACTTTCATATCGCCGAATTCAATATTTCACGACTCAAAGCCCCATTAGATTCACCAAGCCTGAAAGAATTTGTGGATTTTCTAGCACCCGTTAACACCTTTGCAGAACAAAGCCCAGGTTTTGTGTGGAGGCTGACTGCATCCGATGGGCAATCCTCAACTTATGTTGAGTCTGTTTATGAAGACCCAATGATTGTCCCCAATTTCAGCGTGTGGGAAGATATTGAATCACTTAAAGAATTTGTATACAAAACCGTGCATACTTACTTTTTACGAAGCCGTAAAAAGTGGTTCGACCAAGTTGCTGAATATCAAACCGTATTATGGTGGGTGCCTGCTGGGTACATCCCAACCATAGAAGAAGCCAAAGAAAAATTAATTCATTTGCAAGAACATGGACCAACTCCCACAGCTTTTACGCTTCAAGTATCTTTTGATGAAAATGGCAACCCCATCAAACGCCAAGAAACTTAATAGACCTCTTGTATAAATAAAAAAGCATTAGCCACAGAGCACACAGAGACTTTTGAGAAAACCTTTAAACCTCATTTTCCTCTGTGAACTCTGTGGCAAAAAACTTTTGCAAGAAACCTAACAAATTGTCACGAAAAGAGAATATTAACAACTCTTAAAATTAATGTATAATTAAGGCATACATTAGAAAACTTCCGCCCTAGTGGCGCCTTGCTTGAAACTTACTGGAAAATCGCGCACGCTCCTCCCCCAATTTGGGAGTTACTTAGTAAAAAAATCAATAGGATATTTTTTGACTCAAACATCCGCATCACCCTAATTGATTTGTGCCGAATGTGATGAATACCATCACATCGTATTTTGACTTAACCCCAAACCCGCTTCTTTCTTGACCGTGGGGCTGGTCACATCACCCAGACATTTTTCACAGCCGAGGCAGCCGTTCAGACGGTGGTCTCGGCTGTGTTTGTTTAAAGAGTTCGATGTCATTCTGAGCCACGCTCTTGCTTTTTGTGGCGAAGAATCTCTACAATAATCTCAGAGACCCTTCGCTATCGCTCAGGGTGACACAGCAAGGACATATGAAAAAAATAACTGCCATCGAACCGCAAAAGAATCGCAATCGAGTGAACATTTTTCTCGATGGAGAATTTGCCTTCGGGTTGGCACGCATCACAGCCGCATGGTTAAAAGTTGGAGATGTTTTAACAGAAGAAAAAATAAATGAATTAAAAAATAAAGATGATGGCGAACGAGCCTTACAACAAGCATTGCTTTTCTTAAGTTATCGCGCTCGTTCAGAGAAAGAAATAAAACAAAATTTGCTTAAGCATGAATATTCAGAAAATATTATTGAGCAAACCATAGAAAGATTACGAGAAAGCAAATTAGCAAACGATAATCAGTTTGCAAAGACTTGGGTTGAAAACCGAAATACCTTTCGCCCAAGAAGCAAAAGAGTTTTGACGATGGAACTCCGTCAAAAAGGATTGGATGAAGAAACAGTAAAAACCGCCGTCGCCGATGTGGATGAAAATGCTCTGGCTTATGAATCGGCTCGTAAAAGAGCAACCAGATTCGCAGGTCTAGAAAGAAGCGAGTTTCGTAAGAAACTATCAGATTATTTAGCAAGGCGCGGCTTCCCGTATGCTGTGGTGTCAGGCGTTGTCAATCAAATTTGGAACGAATTACACCCAGAAAAAAATTATTATGAAGATGAGGAATAAACATGACACTAGTAGAAATATTAATCATGGTTTTGGCATTAATCATTGGCGTGTTGGTTGGATATTTTTTCCATCGCTACCAAGCAGACCGTGCCGCCAAAGCCAAGCAAGATAAAGCCGACGATATTTTGAAAGCCGCCCAAACGCAAGCGGGGTTGATTGTGAAAGGTGCGCAAGATAATTCAACAAAAATTATTCAAGCGGCTGAAAGTGAAATTAAAGAACGGCGCATTGAATTAAACAAAGAAACAGAACGTGTTGAAAAACGTCGTTCAGAATTGGATGCACGTTTTGACAAAATTGAACAACGTGAACAAGCCTTAAACAAAAGACAGTCGCAAGTAGATAAACGTGGCAATGAAATTGAAAAGCTATATGAAGAAGAAATAAAGAAACTGGAACAAATTTCACAATTGACTCAAGATGACGCCAAGAAAGAATTGTTTGCCGCTGTTGAAAAAGAAGCACGTGGCGATATGGCAAGAATCATCCGTCAGATTGAAACAGAAGCGCGTGAAGAAGGTGAAAAGCGTGCGCGCAAATTAATTGCTGATGCTATTCAAAGAGTCGCATCGGAACATGTAGCCGAAGTGACTCGTGCTGTGGTTACATTGCCAAGTGAAGAAATGAAAGGTCGTATCGTTGGTCGTAACGGGCGTAACATCAAAGCCTTTGAGCAAGCCGCAGGCGTGGATGTGATTGTGGACGATACGCCAGATTCTGTAACCATTTCATGCTTTGATTCTGTGCGCCGTGAAATTGCACGCCGTGCTTTAGCAAAATTAATTTTAGACGGAAGAATTCATCCTGCTCATATTGAAAAAGTAATTGAAGATGAAACCAAAGGCGTTGAAAAAGTTATCAATGAAGCGGGCGAGCAAGCCGCGTATGAAGCCAATGTAACAGGTTTGCATCCTGAAGTTTTGAAAATGATGGGACGTTTGAAATTCAGAACTTCTTATGGTCAAAATCAATTGGCACATGCAGTTGAAGCATCCAAACTGGCGGGTATTCTCGCGGCTGAAATTGGTGCCAATGTTGAGTTATCAAAACTTGGTGGCTTTTTACATGATATTGGCAAAGCCATGGACCATAATCAAGATGGCACACATGCTGGGCTTGGCGCAGAATTTTGTAAACGTTATGGTGTGCATCCAGTTGTGTTGAATGCAATCGCTTCACATCACCATGAAGTTGACCAAGACTCTGTGGAAGCGGTCATCACCGAAGCGGCAGATGCGATTTCAGGTGCAAGACCCGGTGCACGTCGTGAAGATTTAGAAGCATATATCAAACGTATTCGCTCACTTGAAGATATGTCAATGTCGTTTGATGGCGTGCAACAAGCCTTTGCAATTCAAGCTGGGCGCGAAGTTCGTATCTTGGTCAAACCCGAAACAATTGATGATTTAGGCTCTGCAAGGTTGGCGCGTGATATTGCCAAGAAAATTGAAGAGACTATGCAGTACCCCGGTCAAATTCGGGTGACAGTGATTCGCGAGACTCGTTCTACTGAATACGCAAAATAATTTTTAGTTTGCTCAAGCCGCCGTCCTCGGCGGCAGGCATAAAAAATTCTTACAGGGATGTTGCGAATGAAATCCCCTACTTCACAGAGTGCTACAATATTGAGCATGAAGCAAAACTTCCAATCGCCTCTTGTGAAGTGGGGGATTGTTGTGCTATTCTCCTTACTTCATATTTATCTGACGGCGACTCTTAAGAGTGGCTATTCGGGGGCATTAAGCATTTTGCCTGTTGCCGCGGCGGGCTGGTTTTTCGGCAGTTCAATAGGTTTCATCACTGCTATAGTTTTAGCATTTTTCTACACTTTTATTCTGAATGCTGATAACTTAACCCTACAAACGCTTCTTGACACCAATATTATTTTAGGCTCTCTCATGCTGATATTAATTGGTGGAGCATTTGGTTGGTTAAGTAAAATTTACTTTAACCAAAGCCTACGAGACCGTGAATTAGAGATTCAATTAAAAGAAGCCGATGCACTCTCAAAAATTTCAATTGCATTAAGTGAAGCGGAACGAGTAGGGCTTTCTAACATCCTACAATTAATTGTAGATTCCGCGCGCAGTTTAATCCCTGGCACTGAGCAAGCCGTCATTCACATTTACGACGATGAAAAGAAATACCTAATTGCCAAAGCCGCCAGCGGGTTTCAAGAAGCACCCGAACATCGCTTACAAATGAAACATGGCGAAGGCATTGCAGGGCAAGCAGTGATTAGTGGACAAACGATTAACATCACCGACATTACAACCGACAAACGATTTCTTAAATCTGCTTCAAACCCGCGTTTTCGCTCTTTAATGGTCACACCCATTGTAAGCGGTGAACAAACACTTGGCACAATCAGTGTGCAGAGCAAAAAGCCCAATGCGTTTACCAAACACGAACAAGATTTATTAAGTTCGCTAGGCGTGCAAGCCGCCATTGCTATTGAAAATGCCCACTTATTAGAAAGCACACAACAATCTTTAAGAGAAACAAATGCCTTGTATCGAATCAATCAAGGCTTGGCGGCATTAAGCGTAAACGAATTATTAGATGATGTGGTTGGTTTATTACAAAAAAACTTTAGCTATTACCATGTGCAAGTTTACATTATTGACCCCAAAAGCAGAGATCTAATTCTACAAGCCGCCAGTGGCGAAGTGGGGCAAAAACTTTTAGAACAAAAAACAAGGCTACATGCAGGCGAAGGCATTGCAGGCTACGCCGCGGAAACATTATTACCGTTTTTCACCAACGATGTAGATGAAGTGATGTTCTTTGTGCATCACCCGCTCCTACCTGAAACAAAATCTGAAATGGCAATCCCAGTCAAAATCGGTGAGCGTCTTTTTGGCATTTTAGATATTCAACAAGCATTGCCAAAATTATTCTCCGCCAGAGATTTACAACTCGTCAACGTTGTTGCTGACCAACTGGCTATTGCCCTACAAAAAGCAGATTTATACGAAACCCTACAAACATCTCTACAACAAGAAAAAGCCATGCGAAATCAATTGATACAAAACGAACGCCTCGCCGCCATCGGGCGTTTACTAGCTTCTGTTTCACATGAACTTAATAATCCACTACAAGCCATTCAAAACGCCCTCTTCTTATTAAAAGAAGAACATAGCATTTCAGAACAAGGCAAACAAGACCTCAATATCGTACTTGCCGAATCAGAGCGCATGGCAAGCATGATTAAACGCCTGCGCGACACCTACCGCCCCATTCGCGCGGAGGATTTTAGACAAACACAACTGAACGCTCTCATTGAAGATGTATATGCACTCGTCGCTACACATTTACGACATAAACAAGTTACCTTTGAATTTTTCCCAGACCCCGAACTGCAACCCATCCCCGCACTTACAGACCAAATTCGCCAAGCCATTCTCAACCTCTTCATTAATGCAGTCGAAGCAATGCCTGCTGGCGGAAAATTAACAGTCTACACAGAGTTTCTGCCAGAAACAGAAGAAGCACTCATCACCATTGTGGATACTGGCACAGGCATTGCCACCAACATGATGGACAATATTTTTGAAGCCTTCACCACCGACAAAGACAAAGGCACCGGACTTGGCTTAACCATCACCTACGACATTATCACCAAACATCGCGGGCGCATCACCGCCGAAAATAATGTTGGCTTGGGTGCTACCTTCCGCATTTGGTTACCCACCAAAGAAATGGAGGACATTACATGAAAATCAGCGGTCATATCCTCATTATTGAAGATGAAGCCAGTTTACGAAAAACACTCGCACGCATTTTACAACAAGCCGGGTTTGAAGTGACCACTGCCGAAAGCGCCGAACAAGGGTTAGATTACTTAAAAACCACAAAGTTTGATTTGGTCTTCACCGATTTACGTCTGCCCGGCATCGCTGGCGTAGATGCTATTAAATACATTCATACCATCTACCCATCATTGCCTGTTGTCTTATTCACAGCCCAGCCAGATATTAACTCAGCAGTAGAAGCCCTACGGCGTGGCGCAACCGATTACTTACTCAAACCGCTCAAACCAGAAATCATTGTTGAAAGAGCAAAAACAATTTTATCGAACCAACAAAAAGAAAAACGCAAACGCGAAATTACAAGCGAAATTGAAAAATTACAAAATGAATTAAAGCAACTCGAAACTGGCGAAGAAACCCAAACAAAACATACTCCTGAAACCAAAACAGAACGCTTCATCAAACAAGGCAATTTCGTTTTAGATTTACATACCCGTCGCGTTTCAATAAAAAATGAAACCATCAACTTACCGCCCACTTCATTTGATTATTTACTCGTCCTCATGCGCCACGCCCCCAATGTAGTAGATTTTCAAACCCTCGTGGCAGAAGCACAAGGCATTCAAGCCGAAACCCGCGAAGCCCAAGAACTCACCAAATGGCACATTCATCAAATTCGCCAAGCAATAGAAAAAGACTCTCGAACCCCCCAAATGCTGATAACCGTGCGTGGCACAGGCTACCGCTTTGTGGCTGACTAAGAACACCGCCTCTTTTTTTTTGACTTCAACTTGATTCTGTATCAAAAAACTTTTGCTTATCCCCCAATCGTCACCCTGCTTAAAGGCAGTCTGCAACCGCCGTATTTCAAAATTATTTTGCCAGAGCATAAGCCGACAGCCAGGCATAAATTATCAGAAAATAGCACCAAGAATCGGCTAAGGATGAGGCGGGGTTTCATCCCAACTTTTGCCAACTTTTTTGCATCAAACCCTATCGTTTGCTAAAAACATTTCGGGGAAAATGATAGGCATGGAAAAAAATACCCCTCCTAAAACTGATGCTGTCCGCATTTTGATTGTGGATGACCACCCCTCTACTGCCGCAACGTTGGCACGCGCATTAAGCCAACTTGGCTCGGCAGTGGAAGTAGTTTCGGCTACAAATGGTGCTGAAGCACTTGAAAAAGTGAAAGACAAAGGTGTGGATATTTTAATTACCGACATGATTATGCCTGAAATGACAGGCTTAGAGTTAATTGAAAAATTACGAGACCACCCCGGCGGTAAACCTGCCCGCACTTATTTGGTAACCGCCTATGATGTGCCAGGCTTAAAAGTGACTGCCTCGCGTTTGAAAGTGAACGAAGTGCTGATTAAACCCGTGCGCCCAGAGCGAATTTATGAAATTGTTTCGCGCGCGATAGAAGATATGAAGCACAGCACACAACCCAATAAAAATGCTACAGACGAAAAACGAAAGTTCAAAATTTTGGTGGCTGATGATAGACCCGATAATGTGACGCTTTTGGTTCGCTATTTGGAGTATGAAGGATACGACCATGTGACTGCACAAGACGGTGAGGAGACATTAATCAAGGCACAAGATGATACGCCTGATTTAATTTTGCTCGATGTAGATATGCCAAAGAAAAATGGCTTTGCTGTGTTAGAAGAGATTCGCGCAAATGAAAATTTGAAACATATTCCTATTATTATCTTAACTGCCGCCCGCTTAGATTCTGCTGATGTGCAAGAAGGTTTGAATTTAGGCGCCGATGATTACATTACCAAACCTTTTGACCGCCGTGAGTTGATGGCGCGTATTCGCACAAAATTAAGAGTGAAAGAAGCCGAAGATGCCACTCGCCGCCGCAATAAAGAATTAAGTTTGTTACCTGAAATTGGCAAAGAACTAAGTGCCCGAACCGATATCACCGATATTGCCACCATTTTGTTAAAAAGAACTGCCGAAACATTAGGGGCATTTCAAGGTCACATGGTGATGTTGAATTCAAACGGTGCAATTACAGATAATTATAGAATCACGGTCTCAAACACAGATTCACAAGCACAACAAATTGATTTGCAAGAGAGTTTATTCAATCACATCCGCGAGACAAGACAAGGTGTAATTATTGAGAATACTTTCGATAATGATTTTTGGAAAAAGGTAGAAGCCGACCCAACCCGCTCGGCGGTAGTTGCCCCATTATTTGGCAGACACGATTTATTAGGGTTATTGTTCCTGACTCATGAACAAGAAAATTATTTCACGCTAGACCATATTCTTTTATTGCAGGCAATCGCTAGTCAGGCGGCGATTGCTATTGAAAATGTGCGTTTATATCAAAACGTAACCGAAGAGCAAAAACAAATTGAAAAAATTAAGAATGAGTTTATTGCCACCGCCTCGCATGATTTGAAGAATCCAATTATGTCTATTAGCGGGTATAGCACTTTATTAACCAAGGCGGGGCCGCTTAATAATCAGCAAGAAGAGTTTGTGGGGCGTATTCAAAATTCCACAAAAAATATGCTTGAACTTGTGCAAAACATGTTGCAACTGACTGAAATTGATTTACAAAAAATGAACGGCAATCAGAGCGATGTAGATGCGATTGAGTTGTTAAAGGAAATTACTGCTGAATATCAAATGCAAGCCCAACAAAAAGAACAAACATTAGATTTTCAAACAGCACTCTCAGACGCTTTCGTACATGGGGATGTACTTCAACTAAAACAAATTTTCCGCAACTTAATTGGCAATGCCATCAAATACACATCAAATGGTGGCAAGATTTTAATTTCTGCAAAGCCTGCTAATGGCTTTGCAGAAATTAAAGTGCAAGATACTGGCTACGGAATCCCTGCCGCCGATTTACCTCACATCTTTGACCGTTTTTATCGTGTTCGTTCTGGAAAAGCAACTGAAGTGGAAGGCAATGGGCTAGGCTTGGCAATTGTCAAATCTATTGTAGAACAGCATAAAGGCGAAGTGCAAGTAGAAAGCAAAGTGAATGAAGGAACAATATTCACTATTCAACTACCGCTTGTTAGTGCGGCAGTTTTGCAGAGTGCATAATGAATTACATTGATAAAAAGAAATTAGAAATCTAATCTAATTATTTATAAAAACTTAAGGAGTGCAAAATGAATAAAAAAATGAACGTTTTATTTGGGGTAGCAATGATAGTCGCAATTATTTTATCTGCCTGTGGAAGTACCGCCTCAACAGCACCTGCAGACACAGTTACAGTGCAATTAAGTTGGTTCCATGGCGTGGAATATGCAGGCTTTTACACCGCCGTTGAAAAAGGCTACTATGCAGAAGAAAATATTGAAGTGGTATTAAATGCTGGTGGTCCTGAACTCAACCCATTAGATGAAGTAGCCAATGGAAATTCGCAGTTTGGTATTGGCTCTGGAGATGGTCTCATCCTTGCCAAGGCAGGTGGACAGAATTTTGTTTCTGTGGCTACCATTTTTAGAGAAAATCCACTTGCAATTACATCGCTTAAGACATCTGCTATTCAAAAGCCACAAGATTTAGTTGGCAAAACAGTTGGCACATATTCTTTAGACTTGAGCAGTTATTCTGATTTGCTCTTCCTCGCCTTTATGAGCCGCACAGGGCTAGCAAAAAATGATATGAAATATGCGCTGATTGAAGACTTCTTCGGCGCAAACGAAATCAAATCTGGCAAAATGGATGCCATGAGTGGCATGTTTGCCACCGACCAACAAGTGATGACTCGCCAAGTTGGCGACGAAATCAACTTGATATATTACAAAGATTACGGTGTGGATGTATATATTAACGCCATCTTTGTCACAGAAGAATACTTACAAAACAATGAAGATTTAGTCTCCCGCTTTATACGCGCTACGATGCGCGGGTATCAATATGCCATTGAAAACCCAGATGAAGTGGCTGAATTTGCTGTCAAGTATGATGAAACGCTTGATTTAGATTACCAAAAGCAAGTGATGCAGGCACAAATCCCCTTCATTGATACTGGTAATGCCCCTATCGGCTCTATGGATGAAAATGTGTGGCAAGTAACTCAAGACATTTTGATAGAGTTTGGTATGCTTTCTGCTCCAGTAGATTTATCCACAATGTTCACCAATAAATTCGTTTCACCTTAATCACGAGTTTGTTATAAACAATATTTTGACTCAGTTGCTATATCGGAGGTTTTTATGAACCAAAATTTAACTGCCAAACGTTCGCTATTCGCAGGCACGCGCTCTAGTGGTAGACCATTTCAGTCTATATCTCTGAGAAGCCGTCTGTTATTAGCATTTATTTTATTGGCAATCTTACCTGTGTTGTTAACTGGTTCTGTAGCAACTGCTGTAAGTGCGCAAGGTCTGAGAAATGACGTGTTCGATGAACTCGAATCGGTTTCAATTTTGAAAGAAAACGCCATCAAAGACTGGCTAACTGTGGTGCAACTCAACCTTGGGCTTGTATATGAAGACCGAGTTGCCCGCCAAAGTATTTATGCCCGCTTACAAAACGACCCGAATATAGCCATGAGTCAAAATCAGTTACGTTATGAATTGGTTGAATTCAATCATCGTACCAAATACTTTACTGAGCTTTTTGTTATGGATAGAAACGGAGAGATTATCCTCTCTACCGATAGATTACAAGAAGGAAAGATTCAAATTAACCAAAATTTCTTCCTCGAAGGTTTCAAAGGTAGATACGTCTCTCCACCTTCTTATGAAGTTTCGCTTTCTAGTTACTCTATCGTAATTTCTGAACCTATCAAAACTTCAGTGGGTGTGACGATTGGCGTACTAGCAGGACGAGTAAACCTTGAAAGATTAAATGAAATTATGCTACAAGAAACCGGCTTAGGAGAAGCAGGTGAAACCTATCTCGTCAGTGCAAATTATGCCGTATTAACTAACTTACAACATATTGAATTTATTCCGGGTGAAACTTACGTCCGTACCGATGGCGTGAATAACGTTCTTCGAAACAAGGCAAATGGTTCAGGCACTTATACTGACTATGACGGCAACGAAACGTTCGGCGTGTATCGTTGGATTCCCGAACTACAGATTGCCCTTATCGCCGAGCATGACCAATCTGAAGCGTTGCAAGCATCTAACCAAGTGCTCCAAATCACTGTCGGATTAATGATATTAACCGCTTTAATTGCTATTCTTATCGCCTTCCTCGTCACCAGAAGTATTACTACACCCATCACAAAATTAGTAGAAGTTGCAAACAACATCTCACATGGTAATTTAGATTTACAAGCAGAAGTAGTTCGCCAAGATGAAATCGGTGTGTTGGCAAACTCATTCAACACAATGACCTCCCGCCTCAGAGACTTAATCGGTTCACTGGAACAACGCGTGGCAGACCGCACAAAAGCATTAACCACTTCCACCGAAGTCAGTCGCCGTTTATCTACCATTTTGGATGAAAAACAATTGGTAACCGAAGTGGTAGAACAAGTTAAGAACGCCTTTGATTATTATCACGCTCACATTTACTTAATGGATGACAAACAAGAAAAATTAATCATGGCTGGTGGCACAGGCGAAGCAGGTCAAGTCATGTTGAAGCGCGAGCATTTCATCCCAGTAGGTAAAGGCTTAGTAGGTAGAGCAGGTGAAACCAATGCACCTGTTCTCGTATCCGATACTTCTAAAAACCCCGATTGGCTTCCTAACCCCTTATTGCCTGAAACAAAATCAGAAATTGCAGTTCCCATTTCATTAGGTGAGCAAGTGTTAGGCGTGCTTGATGTGCAACAAAATATCGTAGATGGTTTACAACGCCAAGATGTAGACCTGCTTCAATCCATTGCTAACCAAGTTGCAATTGCGCTTCAAAACTCCCGCACACTGGGTGCTGCACAAGAACGCGCCAGCCGCGAACAACTAATTGCCTCCATCAACCAAAAAATTACTAGCGAAAACAATGTAGAAAGTGCCTTGCAAGTAGCCGTCCGCGAAATTGGACGCGCCCTAGGCACACGCACACAAATTAAATTGAAAACTCCGAAAAATGGAGGAAACCATGTTTAGAAAACTAAAAGAATTCTTTTCAGCCCCAACTTTTATAAATGACGAAGATAAAACTCGTCGCGCAAGGCTATTACACGTCATTTTATTAGCTCAGGCTGTCATCTTAATTCTAATATTAGCCACCACACTGCTTAGCAGTATTACAACAGGCATAAGCAATATAAATACACTTGGTATAGTATTCGGTAGTTTAGTTGTAAATGTTGTTTTTCGCTTCCTAATGCAACGTGGATGGGTAGACTCTGCCGTAATTGGATTATTGCTGGCTTACATTGCCGCTCTAACAGCAGGAATTGCTTCAGGTGGAACTATAAATTCATTAACCGTTATTTTTTACCCAGTTGCAATAGTAATCGCCACCCTGTTAATTAGCCGCCGTGCAGGATTTATATTTTTTATTGCAACCAGCCTTGTAATTGGTGGGCTAATGTGGGCAGAATTAAACGGTCGTTTACCCGTAGCGAACCCATCTATTAGCATAACTTCAGTAGTAACAGTGGTAACAGGTTTAGGCTTAACACTCATCTTACTCAACCTTGCTACACAAGGCACAGATGAAGCCCTGAAAAAAGCACTTGACAAAGAACAAGAAGTTCGTGAACTCGCCGCTTCACTAGAAAAAAGAGTAGCAGAACGTACCAAAGCCTTAACCGCTTCGGCTGAGGTCAGTCGCCGCATATCCACTATTTTGGACCCCAACCACTTGGTGCATGAAGTTGTAGAACAAATTAAATCCACTTTCAATTATTACCATGCTCACATTTACTTGAAAAACGAAACCACCGATGAATTAATCATGGCAGGTGGTACAGGCGAAGTTGGAAAAACATTATTAGCACGCGGGCATAAAATTCCAAAAGGCAAAGGCTTAGTAGGGCGCGCCGCCGAAACCAATCAATTAATTCTTGTGAGCGATACCACTGCCGAACCAAACTGGCTTCCCAACGAATTACTCCCTGAAACAAAATCAGAAATTGCCGTTCCTATTTCACTCGGCTCAGATGTATTAGGCGTGTTAGATGTACAACAAAACAACATCAACGGCTTAACACAAGAAGACGCTGAATTACTCCAAGCCATCTCCTATCAAGTAGCAGTGGCATTACGCAACGCACAAACCTATTCATACACACAACAAATTGCCGAACGTGAATCACTCATCAACGAAATTAGTAGAAAAATCCAAAACACAGCCACCATTGAACAAGCCCTACAAGTAACCGTGCGCGAGTTAGGCACAGCACTCAGCGCGAAAGATTCACGCGTAGTTCTCAGCTTGCCAGAGAACCAATAGAAAGAGGATATTCCATGACTGAAAATAATTCATCGGATAATATGCAAAATCGCATCAACAACCTGTTTACAGGGTCAGATGTGCCCGCACCTGCCAGCCTCAAAGAAATGGAAGCGATGCAGAATCGTATTCAGGAACTTGAAGCGAAGTTAAAACTTGAAGAACAGCGAGCAAATGTGGCAAAAGAAGAAGCGAAACAAAATCAACAAATGAAAAACATCGCCTCTTCATCCACGCCCAAAGTGGTGGGCTCAACTTCAAAAGAATCCTGGCTGACGAAGTTTTTGAATCGTTTTATTGAAGCGCACCCAAGCGTCACACAAATTCGAGAACGAAATGCGGCACGTTTATCATCATCCTTTTTGTTTGTGATTTTCTTGTTAGAAATCGTAGGTGTTTTCGCACAAATAGGCACACAAGGTTTTATCGGTGCAGTAACGGGACCAATTGCTACTGCGATGATTCCCACACTAATCGCTTACTTCTTGTCACGCACAAAATACTATCGCGCCGCCATTTTTATATTTGCGTTGTTTTTTAGTTCATTAACCTATGTAGCAATGATACGCGAAGGCGCGACTGCCAATCTTAGTGGGTTGGTACTTTCGTATGTGCCTCTTAGTTTAATTGTAGCAAGTACATTTTTATCCTCATGGGCTGTATTTTTGTTGACGGGGCTTAATATCTTATTTTTATATCTCACTACAAATCTATCAGGAATTGCATTTATAAATGATAATCTCACCTCGCAAGCAGGTGTCATTACTACCATTAGTTTTGTGTTAATTGTATTAGCCAACTTCCGCAAACGTAGCGAGCAACAAAGTTTACAAGAAATCAAAACAGTGAATGATGAACTACAAGCCGCCAACCAAGAATTAATTCAAAGCCGTGTGCAATTAGAGCAACGTGTGCAAGACCGCACGCGTGACCTTGAATTAGCATCGGAAGTTGGTAGAACGGTAACAGCGAAAGTAAATAACTTATATCAATTATTATCTGATGCGGTGGAGCAAATTCGGTCTCGCTTTAATTTATATTACACCCAAGTTTATTTAACAGACCGTACTGACAAAACAATTACTTTACGCGCGGGCACGGGTAATGTTGGGAAACAACTGTTACAACGCGGGCATCAATTATTAATTAGCACTGATTCATTAAATGGTCGCGCCGCTTTGGAAAAGCATACTATCATTGTGGCAGATACATCGAACAGCCCTTCATTTTTACCAAATCCGTTATTACCGAATACCCGTTCTGAAATGGCAGTGCCTCTTATTATCGGTGACCAAGTAATTGGCGTGCTTGATATGCAAAGCGACAAAGCCAATGCGTTGAATGAAAGCAACTTACCCGCCTTTGAAGCGTTGGCTGGTCAATTAGCAGTTGCTATTCAAAATGCGGCTTTGTTTGAGCAAGCTAACCAAGCGCGTGCTGAAGTAGTAGAGCAAGCCAAAAAATTATCTTTATCCAGTTGGGAAGGTTTCTTAAACGCCGTAGACCGAAGCGAAAAAATCGGCTTTATCTATAATCAAAATGAAGTGTTGCCGTATGTGAACGCTACTGATTCTAACGTTGAAGCCAATACCATCAGCACTCCTATTCAAGTAGCAGGCGCAGAAGTTGGAAAAATTCAAATTGCCGATTTTTCCGATAGACAGTGGACACCTGCCGAGCAAGAGTTAATCCAAAAAACATCGGAGCAGTTAGCAAACCATATTGAAAACCTACGTCTGTTGGCGCAATCTGAAAAATATCGTGCAGAGGCAGAACAAATTTCAAAACGCCTAACGCGCGAATCTTGGAATGAATATTTCAATTTGCGGAAGCAAGCCGCCGCTGGTTTTTTGTATGATAAAAATAAAGTTGAACCGCTTGCTGAACAAGCAAATGGCAATAAACAATCATTTGCGTCTCATCCAATCTATGTGCGTGATGAGCAAATTGGCGAATTAGAAATTGAATCCACTGAAAATGCAGATTTAGAAATTATCTCTGCCATTACGCAACAACTCAGCAACCATATTGAAAACTTGCGTTTGCTCGAACAAGCCGAACTCAGCCGTGTTGAAGTGCAAAAGAGTCAAGAACAATATGCTCTCGCGGTTGAGGGTGCAAATGACGGTGTATGGGACTGGAATATTGTTACAAATGAAGTGTATTTTTCACCACGTTGGAAAGCCATGGTCGGCTACAATGAAGATGAATTAACAGGTGGCTTCGCAGACTTTGAAAAATTATTACACCCCGAAGACCACGACCGCGTGCTTGGCACTGTTAACGATTACTTAATAGGGAAGATAGACACATACGATGTCGAATTTAGATTCCATCATAAAAACGGTTCTTATCGTTGGATTCGCGCAAGAGGGAAAGCCTTACGCAATGCCGATGGAAGCCCCTACCGAATGGCAGGTTCTCATACTGATATTACTGAGCGTAAGCAATTTGAAGAATCTTTACGCTTAAACGAATCTCGCCTCTCTACAGCACTTGATATTGCCCGCCTCGGCAACTGGGAATATGATTTTGAAAGAGACATTTTCACTTTCAATGACAATTTCTATTCTGTCTTCCGCACTACGATAGAACAAGTTGGAAGTTACGAGCTATCTTCTGCTGAATATGCTCAACGCTTTGTACATCCAGAAGATGCACCTTTGGTTGGCGAAGAAATTGGTTTGGTCATCAATTCAACTGAACGCAAACTTGATAAATACCTTGAACACCGCGCTATTTTCTCTGATGGAAGCGTGGGGCATATTGCGGTAAATATTCATGTTGAACGTGATGAAAATGGAAAAATTACTCGCTGGCATGGTGCAAATCAAGATATTACTGAGCGCAAAATTGCTCAAGAACTGATTGCACAACGCGCCAATCAACTCGAAACAGTGGCAACCGTATCCACAACAGCATCCACCGTACTTAATCCTGATGCGTTATTGAATCAAGTGGTGAATCTCACCAAATCCAGATTCAATCTGTATCATGCACACATCTATCTTTTAGATGAAAATTGGAACACGCTTTTGCTCGCCTCAGGCGCAGGGGAAGTGGGTGCACAAATGGTCGAATCTGGTCATGCCATTGATTTTAATGCACAGCGTTCCCTTGTAGCGCGTGCCGCACGTGAAAAACAACCTGTCACCGTCAACGATGTTCGTAGTGCAATAGATTTCTTGCCAAATCCATTACTACCTGAAACCCGCTCTGAGCTTGCAATCCCAATGATTGTCGGTGACCGCGTATTAGGTGTGTTCGACGTGCAATCCAATCAAGTAGATTTTTTCTCAAAAGAAGATGCTAGTATTTATACAACCTTAGCATCACAAATTGCAGTCGCTTTACAAAACGCTCGTTTATATCAAGAACAAGCCGCCACCGTGACTCAATTGCGCGAATTGGATAGACTCAAATCATCCTTCCTTGCCAACATGTCTCATGAGTTGCGTACACCATTAAATTCCATCCTCGGCTTTACAGACGTAATGCTCGAAGGTTTAGATGGTCCATTAACCCCGAATATGGATAATGACTTAAGGTTAATCAATAAAAATGGTCAACACTTACTGCACTTAATTAACGACGTGCTAGATATGGCAAAGATTGAATCTGGAAAGATGAACCTCATCATCGAAAAATTCAACATCCAAGAAATCTTTGAAGAAGTCATCAGCATTACTTCACCACAAGCCAGCGAAAAGAAACTAACCTTGAAGATTGATACAAAATCTGACCATGATGTAGAAGTTAACGCCGATAGAACGCGCATTCGTCAAGTGATGATTAACCTAGTAAACAATGCTCTCAAGTTTACAGAAAAAGGAAAAATTATTATCCGCGCTGTACGCGAAGAAAACAATGTGTTAATCAGCGTCAAAGATACAGGCATCGGCATTCCACCTGAACATCTGGAAGCAATCTTTAGCGAATTCACCCAAGTTGATTCTTCCACCACACGCAAAGCAGGCGGCACAGGGCTAGGCTTGCCAATCAGCCGCAAGTTAATTGAAATGCACGGCGGAAAAATCTGGGCAGAAAGCAATGGCGTAGAAGGCGAAGGCGCTACATTCTTCATCTTCATGCCAATTGAAAACCGAAGCGCAGTATCCGAACCTGTCACAAGGAAAATTGATTAAACATGGCAAAACCAACAACCCTGCAATGCGCCGTTTGTGGCAACCAGCAACCCTACATCCCCTTTGAAGCGGCTGTTTGTCAAACATGCGAGTCGCAATGGCTTGAAGCAAAATACGATTACGATTCTTTCAAACGCGAAATCTTGCGCGGCATTCCAAACCGCCCCAACAACTTATGGCGCTATCAAGATATTCTGCCATTAGAAAACCCATCTACTTTAGATTTATATCCTGCTGGTGGAACTCCATTGTGGCTTTCACATCGCTTCGCCACTGACCTCGGGCATGATTCTGTTTACATCAAAGACGAACGCTACTCCCCAACCTCCTCGTTCAAAGACAGACAAGCTGCAGTAGCAGTCGCCGCCATGAACGAAAACGGAATCCGCGAAGCAGTTATCGCCTCCACAGGCAACGCCGCAGTGGCTTATGCCGCCGCTTGCGCCAGAGCAGGTATAAAACTTTGGGTGTTTATGACCAGCCTTGTGCCACAAGAAAAATTGCGCGAAGCCGCTTTGTTCGGCGCAGAAGTGATTCGCGTGAGCGGAAATTACGACCAAACCAAGCAAATCGCGGCGCAATTTGCGCAACGAAAAAATTTGTTGCTAGATAGAGGCGCAACTTCTATACCGGCCCGTGAATCCATGAAAACCATTGCCTACGAAATTGTAGAAGGGCTTGGTTGGAAAGCACCTGATTGGTACATTCAAGCAGTCAGCGGTGGCATGGGACCGATGGGTGTCTATCAAGGTTTCAAAGAAATGTATGAGATGGGGTTGATAAATAAAATTCCCAAACTTGCTATCATCCAAGCAGATGGTTGTGCGCCGATGGTTAATGCTTTCAAAGCAGGCAAAGATGTAGCCGACCCCATTGTGCCAGATACAAGAATCATTATCTTATCCACTGGCGACCCTGGCAAAACTTATACCTATTTATGGAATCTCACCCAACAATATGGTGGCGTGATGGAATCCGTATCTGATTTAGAAGCCTATAATGCCATGAAGTCACTGGCTAAAAGCGAAGGCATGGCTGTCGAGCCAGCAACCGCTGTCGCCTTTGGCGGATTCGAGAAACTATCAAAACAAGGTATCATTAGCAAAGATGAGTTAGTCGTCATCAATTGCACGGGTCACACCTTCCCTGTCGAAAAACATGTGTTGGGCGAGCAATGGGCAGTGGATGTGCATTTGAGCAAAGACCAAAGCCCCGCACCGCGTGAAGGCTTGCAAGCCGCGCTTGAAAATTTAGATGAAACCACAACCACAGTATTATTGGTTGATGATAATGAAGATGACGCGCTTTTGATTCGCAGATTGTTGGAAGGTAGAAAAAATTATCGGATGTATCATGCCAAAGATGGCTGGGAAGGGCTTTCGATTGCAAGACAAAAATTACCTGATTTAATCGTCAGCGATTTAACCATGCCCGGGATTGATGGTTTTGGTCTTGTAGAAGAATTAAAATTAGACCCACGCACCAAAGAGATACCCGTTGTAGTCGTCAGCGCAAAAGACATAACCGTTGAAGAACGCAAACGACTCAACGGTCAAATTGAAGCGGTCTATCAAAAAGGCTCGTTACCCACTCGCAAGTTTGTTGACCAAGTCATTAACGTCATTGAAGATAAGATAGACGATAAGAGCAAAGCATAAGGAGTATTCTTATGGGACATAATATTTTATATATTGAAGATAACCCTGATAACATGATGCTGGTGAAAAGAGCATTAGAATCGCGCGGTTATAAATTACTTGAAGCCGCAAACGGTTTGAATGGTGTTTCTACAGCAGAAGCCAATGAGATTGATTTAATTCTTTTAGATATTAACTTACCCGATATTGACGGTTATGAAGTTGCTCGCAGGCTTCGCACTAGTACAAAACCTGCCCTAGCATATATTCCTATTATTGCTATCACTGCCAATGCGTTAAAAGGTGACGCAGAAAAAGCACTTTCAGCAGGTTGCGATGTGTATATGTCGAAACCGATTAACATTCGTGAGTTATGGGCGCGTGTTGAAGCGTTTGTGCCTGCGCCTGAATCTAGTACATAATTTGAATTTTTTATTTATTTTGTATGTGATAAATTTCTATGGCTAAGATATTGTTGATTGAAGATATACCCGATAACGTTGAACTTGTGAATCGCGCATTATCTCAAACTGGTTATGAAGTTGCTTATGCCAGTGATGCAGAAACAGGACTAGCCACCGCCCTCAAATTAATTCCAGACCTTATTTTGTTAGACCTCGGCTTACCCGATTATGACGGACAAACATTAGCAGGTTGGCTTCGTCAAGAAGAATCATTAAACAAAACAAAAATTGTAGCACTTACTGCGTGGCCCGAAGAAACGGCTCGGAAAATGGTTGAGAGCTATCAATGTGATGGATACATCAGCAAGCCGATTATGAAAATAAGCGACTTTATCTCTCAAGTTAATTCTTATTTGATAAACAAATAAATGCTACCTGTTGATGAAACTACCGCCATCAAATTAATCCCCGCAACCCAGTATACATTAGAACAATTGGTGGATATTTACAACCAAACCCGTATAGATTATATGGTGCCTATGCCCATGAATGTAGCGCGTTTGGCAGAATATGTAAAAACGTATGATGTCAGTTTAGAACATTCCATTGTTGCTACACTGCCTAATGGAGAAATGTTAGGCGTAATTATGCTTGGTGTTCGTAATGGACGTGCTTGGGTCACAAGGCTTGGCGTTATTCCAAATAACCGTCGCCTCGGTATTGGAAAAGCATTATTTAATGGCGTACTTGAACAAGCGCAAAAACTTTCGATTAACTTTTGTATGCTTGAAGTAATAAAAAATAATATTCCAGCCCATCAAATGTTTTTGAAATTTGGTTTTCGTGAAGTTGGCGAACTTCTTGTGCTTCGTCATTCACCATTAGAAAAGAAAAACACATCCGAATTAGCAGATATTCAAAGCTTCGACCGTACACAAGCACTGACCTATCTCAAAAATCATCCACTCACCCAACCATGGACAAATCAATACGAATCATTTTTAAACTCAAATGAAATCTCAGGTTTTTATGCTACGTTAAATGATGGTAGTCGTGGTTGGATGGTGTATCAACGCCAGAAATTTTTACTATCACGTTTCGTATTCCATACCGAAGCAGGCAATCCCGTCAAAGTCGCATCGGCATTGCTCACGCATCTTCACCAACAATATCCACGCCTAGATACGCATGTAGAAAATATTCACTCACATGACCCACATCTACCTGCCTTTTATCAAGCAGGATACATCGAAGCCTTCCGCCGCATTGAAATGTGGCACGGCGAATTTACAGGATAAACTTCCGCTTCGTTCTTAATTTATAGTTGGTTCTGTTTCAAAGAGTTTTTTCTTATCCTCGTCTTTGAGATTGCTTCGCCACAAAAAACAGAATCGTGGCTCGCAATGACAGGCTATTGCTCTCCCACAAATGGATTAAATTGCTTCTCATGCCCCACCGTCGCCTCAGGTCCATGCCCTGATAACAAACGAGTTTCACTAGGCATAACAAAAATCTGCTCGCGGATACTTTTTTCTAAAGTAGGGAAATCTCCGCCTGGAAAATCCGTGCGACCGACACTTTCATTGAAAATTAAATCACCACAAAAGCAAATATTTTCTTTCTTCACATACAACACACAATGACCTCGCGTATGCCCCGGTGTGAATCTCACTTCAAATTCATTCGAGCCGAGTTTGAGAGTCATGCCGTGTACTAAATCAATCGTCGGTTCGGGACCTGGGTCAATGTTCAAGCCAAATGCCGCCCCACCTCCACCTGCGCGCCAGAGGACATGGTCATCTGGATGTAATGCCACATGTGGCAATGGATTCAAAGCATCCGCAATTGCGGCGGCACCACCAATATGATCAAAGTGAGCATGGGTGTACCATAAATGTCCTATTCTCCAATTTCTATCCTGTGCGGCTTTGAGAATAATGTGCCCATCCCATGCAGGGTCAATCACTGCCGCTTCTTTAGTTTCAGGGTCAGCAATGAGATAGGCGTTGGTT
The DNA here is from genome assembly GCA_016789365.1 of Anaerolineales bacterium. GTDB lineage: Bacteria > Chloroflexota > Anaerolineae > Anaerolineales > Villigracilaceae > Villigracilis. The sequence goes on along the minus strand of JAEURH010000011.1, from coordinate 27,445 downwards.
ACAGCAGGACCTAATGTAAATGAAACAATTTCAAGCATGATATTCCTTGTATGTAGGGGCGAGGCATGCCTCGCCCCTACGATTAATTTTCTTTTCTCGGCGAAAAGATATAACTAATAATAATTGATATAACAATCAACCCAATTGAAATGGGGTACAAAGCAAAAGGGTCAATCTCAAATAGAAATCCAGCAAGAGGCGGTGTGAGAATAAAAACAATTGAAGCAACAGTTTCCATCGTGCCATACGTTAATCCCATTTGAGATTCATGTACAAGGTCACGTGCTTGTGCCATAAACATTGGGCGTGCGGCGCGAAAACCGCCAAGCAAGAAATATCCAAGCATAAAAATTGGCAAGCCTGCGCCTTTCCACATAATAAATGCAAAAATGGCAACCAGTGCTTGAGCGAGTAAAAAACCACCGCGCGGTTTGATGCGACTAAATGCAAGCGCAATTAATGAATTACCCAATGCACCCGCAGAAAAAATAAAACCTGCATCAGATAAATTTAATTTACGAACACTCGTTAGAAAATTTGGTGAAAGTGGTTGTGAAAGATACATGGCAAAAATTGCAAATGCCACCACCGCCACAAATGAAATAAAACGTTTATTATTCCACAAACTCACAGGCGGAGATTCAGGGTCATGTTTATCAATTGGTTGTTTTTTGATGAGAAAAACAAAAATAGTGGAAACAAAAAATATAAACGCACCTGCTAAGTAACTTGTCCTCATGCCATAATTTTCAGCAATCCAGCCGCCTAACAGTGGTCCCATTGCCATGCCAAAATTAAATGTCGCAGATGTTAATGCAAGCGTTGCACTTACCGACCATTCGCCACGCGCGGCTGTGACATAACTACTTAATGGTGATGCTACAAATGCAGTTAATCCATAACCGAACATGCCGATTAAATAAATTGGCAATGCTTCGGTAATGCCCATTAACAAAGTTGAAACAAGTCCTAATATCCATGCGCCAATGATTAATGGTCTGCGACCAAATGTATCTGCCAGGCGACCTGCGGGAATATGTGTAATTGCCATTGAGAATCCAAACGCGCCTAACAATAATCCGATTTGCGATTCACTTAATGAAAAACCAACATCTAAATAAATTGGCACAAAATTAAAAAACACCCCTTCGCCAATTCCCCAAAATAGTAAAGCCAGTGCAATAAAAATTAAGTTTGGATTCAATTTTCCTCTTATTGATTTTCAATACGATTTATAAACTCTCTTGCCAATTCAAACACTCGATGACGCTCCGCATCACTCGTGACGACGTGACCTGATTCTGTTACATATACTTTTGTTTTGTCTGACACATTCGTTAATCCGTCATAAATCATTTCCATATTTTCAGGGAGAACATATTTATCATTTTTAGAATGAATCAATAAAACTGGTTTATTCACTTTTGGCAAAGCGGATTGCATTTCCCAAAGCAATAACTTTAATTCAGCAATTGAACTAATCGGGTTTTGTGGATATGAAATATGTTGAGCATAGGCATCTTTATCAAACCATGATGAACCAGGCACTTCTTTAGACTTCGGTGCATACTTGATAAATTTTCCATACAAACGAATAAACCAAATCGGGTAATGCGGGTCGCGTGGTAATTGATATGGTGTGGACATTGCAATCACACCAGCAACATTTAATTTCGTTGACATTAATAAACTTAGTACGCCACCCATCGAAAGCCCAGCCAAAAAGATTCGGTCAACACTGTTGGAGAGTAAATTAAAACCGTCTTCAACAGAAGCAGTCCAGTCGGTCCAGCGAGACGTGCGCATGTCTTCGGGGTCAGTGGCATGTCCAGCGAGTCGAATGCCTAAAACGGTATATCCGTTTTTATGTAAGTCTTCGCCCATCCAGCGGACTTCTTTTGGCGTGCCAGTGAATCCATGCACAAGCAAAACGCCCGTGCGCCCGCCTTGAAAAAAGAATGGTTCAGTTGTGGGAATGATTTGCATTAAATTTCTCTTTGAGCATTTTGCTTAGCGTGGGGTAATACACGGCAAACGGAATGCCAAGCAAAAGTTCAGCATAAGTAATGTAAGATGGTTTATCAATTATAAATGGCACAGCGAAAATTAAGATAAGCAGGGTTACCCAAGTAAACCAATTTCTAAATAACAATTCAAACCAACGAGATATAAAAAGAATGATAAGCATAACAATTGTGGAAGCGGTTAAGACGAGAATCCAAAACAGCCATGGATGATTCCAGATGATTTCGATATTGCGTTGAAGTTCAAACAGCCGAAAAAATTTAATGAAAGTATAATGAATATATAAAAACAAAAGCGAATTTGTTCCCCAAAAAATGAGGAGACGATTTAATTTTGGGTTTTGGAATACATCCATAGCGCGAACAACAAAAAATGAAAGAAATAAAAATGCCGATGAAAAAAGGAAGAAATCTAACAAAAATTGCCATTTGCCCGCGTTGACATCTGGCATGACAAGCCCAAATAGAAAATAATAAAGTATGGCAATGATAAAGAATATGATTAAGTTATAAATATTTTTTACACGATAAGTAAACACGCCGAAAAAGAACATTGAAAGCCAAGGGATTAAAGGAAACAAACCTGGTGCGATGAAAATGCCTTCTAACTTTTCAAAAGCAAGCGGGTAGATTAATTTATCTAAACCAAATGCCGCAAACCCTAAAATAAGATACAGCCACAAGTTTAGTTTAAGGTATTTTTCTGCCACATAAATTATCAAAGTGCTTAAGGCGATTGTTTGAATAATCTCAAATTCAAGTTTTGATAAAAAGTTAGGGTTGAGAAATCCGCTATAACTAAAGCCAAATAAAAAAATTGCGCCGTATAAAGCCAACATTTCTCGAAATGGTTTTTGAATTTGAAATATTGCCGTCACACCAGCGGCTGAAAAAAATAAAGCTGGCGCGAGGTTGCCCCAAATAAGATAATTTTCATAATCCCACATCTTAAGTTTTGAATGCGCAATCACCATCAATGCACAGCCAACGCCTTTTAGCACATCTAATCCATAATCACGTTTTATTTTTATATTCACAGAGCAGGATTATACTGCTTGCTTATTTTCCGATGAGGTCAATCAATCCGCGCAAACCAAGTTCATAAGATTTCCAACCAAACCCTGTCACCTTGCCTTTGCAAACTGCGGAAACAAAAGAGGTGTGGCGAAATTCTTCGCGCGCATATACATTTGATAAATGCACTTCAATCACTGGAATTTGAATCGCGGAAATCGCATCGCGCAATGCAATTGATGTGTGTGTGTAACCGCCTGGATTAAACACAACGCCATTTGCCCAAGTACACGCATCGTGTAATGCGTCAATCAATGCGCCTTCGTGATTCGATTGCAAACATTTTATTTCTACACTTAATTCTTTACCCAATGCAATCATTTTTTCATTGATGTTTTCCAACGTCATTGAGCCATACACTTCTGGTTCGCGTGTGCCTAATAAATTTAAATTTGGTCCGTGCAAAATTAAGATTTTCATATTCACTCCGTTTGACGGCAGACCACAGACGGCAGACCGTTATATGCCGTCGGCGGTCTGCCGTCATTTTTAATTTAATACTGCTTCCAAGTCATCAACATCTACCAATTCAACTTTTCCAATTTCAACAGGCAATGCAAAACGAATCGACTTTGCATTTTTCTTTTTATCCACTCGCATGGCTTTGATGATTTCTTCTTTTGATAATTCGGTTGGAATTTGAGTCGGTAAATGCAATTTTTTCAAAACTGATTCAATCGCCTCAACCACGCTTCGGCTTGCCAGCCCAACCCGAGCGGAATAATTCGCTTCGACTGCCATGCCAATTGCAATCGCTTCTCCATGTCTCAAATCAAATTTACTGACGAGTTCCACGGCATGTCCAACCGTATGACCTAAATTTAATTTTGCTCGAATATTTTTTTCATACGGGTCATCTTCAATGACTTTTATTTTCACAGCCATTGCTCGTTTAACAATTTCTTCTAAATTCTCTTTGACCCAATCCAAACCATTGTTGCATCGTTCAAACAATTCTGGGTCAGAAATAATTCCATGCTTAACCACTTCTGCCATGCCAGAAATTAATTCTCTTTCGGGCAATGTTTTCAAAAATTGAGCATCTGCTAAAACCAGTTTTGGCGGATGAAATGCGCCAATTAAGTTTTTTCCTTCTGGTAAATCAAAACCTGTCTTTCCACCAAGCGAAGCATCTACCATTGATAATAAAGTTGTTGGAACTCCAATCCAGTCAATACCACGCATGTAAGTAGAAGCGGCAAAACCTGTCATATCGCCAATCACGCCGCCACCCAAAGCAATGACCGTACTCTTTCTATCCAAGCCATTTTCAAGAAATGACTTCCACAAGCGATGAACTGTTTCTAGGTTTTTATGCTCTTCACCTGCGGGAACAACTATTGTTTTTATTTTCAAATCTTGAATTGTTTTAGAATGATGCTTGGCGATATTTTCGTCTGTAACGATGATTGTATTTTGTAAATTTGGCAGGTTGGATAAGTCACCGACAACCACATCGTACTCGCCCATTGCAGAAAGATGATGGCGGCCTAATTTAATTTGTGCTTTCAAAGCATTTTGTTTAGCAGTTTTGTTATCTACATAAATTTTCAATGGAAAAGATTCATAATGTTCTTTTCGTTTTTCAAGCAAGGCTGTAAGTTTGGACTTCAAATCACCTGCAAGGAGCGGACGTTCATTTGGTTTGTTTTGCAAGCGTTCGAGCAAAGTATTCAACTCTGCCATCAGCACAAGTACTGTACCATTTGCTTGGGCGAAATGTTTATTCTCTTCTCTTAATAATGCACCACCACCCAAAGCAATTACTTTTGTCACGCTAAAAGCGTGACCTACGGTTTCTTGCAAAGCCTTTGATTCCAAATCACGAAATGCGGATTCACCTTGTGATTCCATGATTTCTGGAATGGTTTTGCCTGCATTAGTTTCAATAACTCTATCTAAATCAATAAATGGAATCTTTAAATTATCAGCGATGATTTTGCCGATTGTGGATTTGCCAGTGCCAGGAGGTCCATAGAGGAATATGTGTGTCATGTAACGGATAGGAAACGGATAAGCGGATATTTATAAACGGATTTATTCCCAAAATATATGAGGAACATTATCCATTGGTAAATCTTCAAGTGTTGCTTTTCGCAAAGACTCAAAACGTGGTTTGATTTCGTTTATCGAGTCACCGCCAAGTTTTTCAAGCAACGCATCTGCTAAAACAAATGCAACCATTGACTCAAGAATCGGAACAGCACGAGGCACGGGGCAAAAATCGGAGCGTTCATATTTGGTGGGAGAATCAGTTTGTGACGCTAAATCAACTGTCGGTTGAGGAAGAAGCGTTGTTGCAATTGGTTTCATCGCGGCGCGAATCACAATCGGTTGTCCGTTTGAAATCCCACCTTCTGTTCCGCCAGCACGATTCGTTGCACGCTGAATATTTGAATCATTCAAATTCATCGGGTCATGTGCTTGCGTACCAATTCGTTTTGCATTTTCAAACGCATCGCCAACCTCAACGCCTTTGATGGCTTGCACCGACATAATCGCCATTGCGAGTTTTGCTTCGAGACGTTTATCCCATTGCACAAAACTTCCGAGACCAACAGGAAGATTCAATGCGATGATTTCAAGCACGCCACCCAATGTATTTTTGCCATGAATTGTTTTTTCGATTTGTTCACGCATCAAACTTGCGGATGCTTGATTCGGACAACGAACATCTGATTCATCTGCGAGTTTGAATCTTTTTTCATAAGGCATATCATCAAATTTTGCTTGCACTTCACCAATGGACGAAACATATCCGCCAACAACAATTCCAAATTGATTTAGAAAATGTTTACACACTGCACCAACCGCAACACGCATGGTTGTTTCGCGGGCAGAAGCACGTTCAAGCGCGGGACGTAAATCTTTATATCCATATTTGACTGCGCCTGTTAAATCTGCATGACCTGGACGTGGTTTTGTCATCGGTTCAATGGGTTTGTTTTTCCATTTGACATGGTCATCATTTTGAACCAACAAAGCAATCGGCGCACCAGTGGTTTCACCAGCCATTACACCACCTAAAATTTGCACAGTATCTTTTTCAATCTTCATTCGTCCGCCAGAACCATAGCCTTGTTGACGTCGCGCAAGTTCTTTGTTGATGATTTCAGTTGTGATAGGAAGCCCAGCGGGCATACCATCAAGAATTGCTGTTAATGATGGTCCATGGGATTCACCAGCGGTTAAAAAGCGAAGCATAAGTTCTCCAATAATTGTGGTCTCGACTGTTTACGTCCCGACCACCGAGTTATATAAAATTTCTCGTGGTGGATTTTTTCCAGTCCAGATTTCAAAGGCTAAGGCGGCTTGTTCGATTAACATGCCGAGACCAGTAGTGGCTTGGTTTCCATTTTGTTTTGCATCTTTGACAAGTTTTGTTTCTCTCGGATTGTAGACTAAATCATAGATAAAAACATTGGGAGGCAGTGACAGATTTTCAGGTAAAGGTGATTCGTTGACATTTGGAGTCATGCCTAGTGGCGTTGTGTTTACGATGAGTTGAAAGGTTTGAAAGTTGAAAGTTGGAAGGTTATCGTAATTCGTGATTCGTAATTCGTAATTTTTGAATGAGTTTGCGAGTTGCTCTGCTTGTTCGAGTCTTCGAGATGCAACGGTTATTTTCCATCCATCATTTAGTAAAGCATACACTACTGCTCGTGCCGAACCGCCTGCACCGAGAATAATAGCAGAATTTTCCCTCACCCCTAACCCCTCTCCCAAAAAGGGAGAGGGAGACTCTATAAGAAATTTATTCAAATCAATTAGAAATCCTTGTGCATCTGTATTGTCACCAATTAGTTTTTTATCTTTCAAATAAATCGTATTAACTGCCCCGATAGCTTTTGCAGTTGGAGTTAATTCATCCATAAACTCAATCACATTTTGTTTGTGCGGAATTGTGACGTTAAGTCCATGAATTTCACCTGTACGAACTTTATTTATTAAGTCTTTCAAACCTTGTTTGTCATCAGGATTAATTGGAAATAAAGAATAATTTCCTTCTAAATTAAATGATTTCAAAGCGGCTGTGTGGATTTTTGGAGATAATGAATGACTTAGTGGATAGCCGATGAGTCCAAGTTTGAAAGTTTGCATAAACTCCCTCACCCTAACCCTCTCTCGTTGGAGAGGGGACTCGTAAAGTTTCTAACACTTCAAAATAATTTGGGAATGTCTTTGAAACACAACTTGGGTTTTCAATTGTGACACCGTCAAAACGTAATCCGATTAATGAAAAAGACATTGCCATGCGATGGTCATTGTAGGTTTGAATTTCAGCAGGTTGAAAATCTTTGCACGGATAAATCGTCATACCATCTTCATGTTCTTCGACTTGCACGCCCAATCTTTGTAATTCTGTGCAAGTGGCGGAGACTCTATCCGTCTCTTTAACTCTAGCTGATGCAATTCCTCTAATTCGGGTTGGAGAATCTGCAAATGGGGCAACGGCGGCGAGGGTTTGGGCGGTATCAGGAATGTCGCGCATGTCCACGTCAATTCCAGTAAGTGATGAGTGACAAGTAACAAGTAATGAGTTGTCTTTTTCTCCAACAACACAACCCATTTGAGTTAATATCTCTAAAAATTTAATATCACCTTGCAAAGATTTGCGAGAGATATTTTCTACTTTGACAGTTCCGCCGCAAATGGCGGGTGCGGCGAAAAAGTAAGAGGCGGCAGAGGTATCGGATTCAATTGCATAAGTAATTCGTGATTCGTAACTCGTAATTGGGATGTTGAAAAATTGATATTCTTTTCTTTCAACTTCAACACCAAATTCTTTCATCACTTCAATCGTCATATCCACATACGGTTTGGAATTGAGTTCGGTAATCAATTCAATTTCAATTGGGGATTTTGCATACGGAGCAATCATTAATAATGCTGATAAAAATTGACTTGAAATATCTCCAGCAATTTGGGTTTTTCCTCCTCTAAGTTGGTTTGCTATAATTTTTATTGGTAAAGAAATTTCTGACGGCTGACGGCTGACGGCTGACTCTTTTACGGTCTGCGGTCTATCGTCTATGGTCGTGATAGTTGCACCAAGTTGAGTTAATGAATCAACTAAATCTCCAATCGGACGTTCTCGCATTCTTGCGTCACCATCTAAAACATATTCTCCATTTCCTAAAGTTAAGAATGCGGATAAAAATCTTGCGGCTGTACCTGCATTTCCTATAAATAATTCTGCTTTGTTTGATGGGATTTTTCCGCCCAACCCTGTTACTGTCATTTCTTGGCTTGATTCATTTAACTGCACATCAAAACCGAGCATTTGCAAGGCTTGAGCAAAATATTTGGAGTCATCTGAAAATAGAGCATTCTTTAATTTTGTCGTTCCATTGGCAAGAGAAGCAATTAATAATGCACGATTCGTTATAGATTTAGAGCCTGGGACTCGTACGGTTGCATTTAATGGGTGATTGATGGGAATGATTCGCATTTTGTAATTAGAGATTGGAGATTAGAGATTTGTGTACCTGCTTACTTGTTTACAATCTCTTGATAAGCAAGTTGGGATTGATTTAATGTTTCTTCTAATTGAGAGAAGTTTTTACTTTGTAAATTTTCTTCAATTTCATTTAATGATTCTCGAAAAGATTGAATGGCTTGCAAAACATTTTCTCTATTTGAATCCAAAATTCCCATCATCATGTGTGAAGGCGTTCCTGCTAGGCGTGAAGTGGAGCGAAAACCTGGTCCAATCAATTCAGAAAATTCTTTTGGCAAAGTTTTGGCTAATGCAGAAGAAATTAAAAATGGTAAGTGACTTGTGAATGCTAAAGCATGGTCATGGGCTTCGGCAGACATTTCGATGCAATTTGCTCCAATGGCTGAAATGATTTGCGTTACAGCAGATTTTGCTTTAGATGTTGTTCTTTTTGAAGGCGTAATCACAAACGGAGCAGATTGATATAAATTTGCATCCGCATTTTCTAAGCCAAGTTTTTCTTTTCCGCAAATCGGATGTGCGCCGATGACTTCAAAATTTTCAGGTAATTGATTCATTGAGTCAACAATTGATTTTTTTGTTGAACCCAAATCTATTAAGATGCAATTTTGTTTAATGAAGGATGGCAATGATGGAATGATGTCTAAAATAATGTTGACGGGTGTTGCTAAAATTAAAACATCAACTTTGGATAAGGATGAAAAATCGCTTGAAGCGAAATCAACTGTTTGGGTAGCAAGACCAAGCTCAAGCGTGGGAAGATGCGTATCAAATCCAAAAAGCGATTCACATTTTCCTTTCAACGCTTTTGCCAACGAGCCACCCATCAAGCCTAATCCAATGATTCCTATTTTTGCATGTTGTAATCGAAAGCCATCCTCCATTTGATTTACCATCCAGCGGAAACAGATTTTTTGATTGGAGCAATTTTTCGACCCATCGCTTCTGCAATCGCTCTCACTTGATTCACCATCTCAACAAATTTTTCTGGCTTGAGAGATTGTTTACCATCCGAAACTGCTTTTGATGGTTCAGGATGCACTTCAACAATGAGACCATCTGCCCCAGCCGCAATTGCCGCGCGTGCAATCGGTGTGACGTAATTGACATCACCCGTTGCATGTGATGGGTCGAGAATGACTGGAAGATGAGTTAAATTTTTGAGAACAGGAATTGCATTGATGTCTGTTGTGTTGCGCGTGGATGTTTCAAATGTACGAATGCCACGTTCACATAAAATGACTTGTTTGTTTCCACCAGCCAAAAGATACTCAGCAGACATCAGTAATTCTTCAATGGTTGCAGATAAACCGCGTTTGAGCAAAATTGTTTTTCGAGTTTCGCCTAATACGCGCAACAAATTAAAGTTTTGCATGTTGCGCGCGCCAACTTGAAATACATCCACATAATCAAGCATGAGTTCAAGTTGCGTTTGTGACATGATTTCAACCACAATTGGCATACCCGTTTGTTCGCGTGCTTCAGCGAGATATTTCAAGCCTTCTTCACCCAAGCCTTGAAATGAATAGGGTGATGTGCGCGGCTTGAAGACTCCACCACGCAAAGCATTCGCTCCCGCTTCACGGACTGCATGAGCAGTTTCTAAAATTTGACTTCTGGATTCGACTGAACATGGTCCAGCCATCAAAACAATATCATCACCACCGACAGTGAATCCATCAATTGGAAAAACTGAATTTTCAGGGTGAACTTGACGTGAACCAAGTTTGAATGGCTGTGAAATTCTTTTCACGCTTTCAACTCCATCTAATACTTCAAACGGGTCAAGAGATGGCACATGAAACTCACCCACCGCGGCGACGATGGCTGTTTCAACACCATAGGTGATATGTGGCGTTAATCCATGTGCTTTCACAGTTGCAATCACTCCTTCCAATTGCTGTGGTGTGTAGTTTGGTTTCATTACGATAATCATGGTGGTTTCTCCTAGTTTGTGTTTGTGTAAAAATGTAAACAGGTATACAGGTACACATGTCTACTTATTTACTTGTTTACTTTCTTCATTGCGCCGCAACCAAATCAGGTCTTAACTTGACTGCATCGCGTAAATACACATGTGTAATTTCATCTTGCGGAAGTTCAGTATTCCAATGCACTAATACTCGAATCACTCGTGGCAAACTATTCGGCACAGGGATTTCTCTGGCACAAATCATTGGCACGAGTCCCCAACCCATTTCACGCGCGGCTTGGGCAGGGAATGTGGAATTCAAATCATCAGTGACTGTGAAAATTGCACTGCCAACATCTTCGGGTTTCATATTTTTATTTTCTTCTAAAATTTCTTCAAGCAATTCACGCGTGGCTTGAAGAATCAAATCAGGTTCATTGGCTTGGACAGTGGTTGCTCCACGAATTCCACGAGTTGGCATAAAGGTTTCTCCTTATACTCCCCTCTCCCATTTTGGGAGAGGGGTTGGGGGTGAGGGTTGATAACAAAAAAGAGCGAGACCGTGTGGTCTCGCTCTTCATGTAAACAAACTTATCTTCGTCTACTTAAGCGTCACCAGCGGTAACCGAGTTTCGGAGACCGTAAAAATAAAAGTAGCTAAACCAACGGGTGGACTTAAGCATGTTGGGCAGTATTCTATGCAAATGGTGGGAATAAGTCAAGGGTGATTTTTATCAAGATAGTTGTTGAACACTTTGTTAGGCTGCGGCTAGACTTCAACTTTATTTTCAATTTTTTCTCTAATCTCTTTTATCAGTTTTTTTCTTTCATCCTTTAGAACAAATGCTTTTTTTACTAATTGAGTTATGTGGTCAATGGATTTTTTATCCAAAATCGGAACTTCAAAAGCTGCTAAATGATTTGAAATGGTGGGAATGGTTGATTGAATAACCGTATATTTTTGTGCTTGATAAAGGGTAATTTCTTTGATCAACAAAACTAAGAATAAATATTCCTGAGACAAATTTAGTTTATCGATATATTCTTTCTTTAATCGAATTCGCTTTATATGACTTTGTATAATTGCTTTGTCTTGCGAAGTCAGCATAGCAACAAGACCAATTTTTCCGTCATTGGTAAATAATATGTCTCCTGATTTTATATCTTGTTGCAGTTCATGGTAAATTTCGCCGGGTATATAAAAATCAGGATATTGATCAATGTCATAGTTGACAATGTCAGAAGTCCTGATAAAAGGCACATCATGAACTCCTTTTTCTAAATATTTATTGTAGTTTTCACTCCCAACTTCATCACCTTTTTTAGCAGTAGATATTTCTCCAAGAGGATAAGTCTCCCATTGTTTCTTTAGAGCCTTGATTGTATTGTTGTACAGCGGATAAGAATAACTTGGTGTCCATAAATCAGCTTTTTGGAAATCTGAAAGTTTTGTTGAAAAAATTACTTCCTTCTCTATTTTTTTGAAGTCTATTCCAATTTTTTCATAAAAGTAATTTTTCGCTTGCTCAATGAGGGCGAACGCTTCTTTTTCTAAGTCTATTGATTTTCTATAGAGACTTCTTATCATGTCTTGAAATTTCTTATCAGGCACTGCAATTCTTATATTTTTTACCTTAGGGTAAGTGAGAATTCCATGTATGTTTCCTGTAAAGAGCGCAGCAATTTGTCTTTTTGTTGCATTGCTGTTTAGATATGCCGCTAGATAATACGGATCTAAAAAATCGCCAAATATTTCCATCTTTACAACATTTTGATTAATATTTGCTTCACCAAAATCTTCTGGAACTATTGCAGTAGAACCTAAATGCCCTACTGTTGTAAATAAAATATCTAACGGTTTTAGAGCAGACCTTTGCAATAGTTTTTGTTTTTCTAAACTGATATAAAAACCATCTAGTAAATTAATACTAAAGTCGCGAACGGCTGAATTTTTTACAAATTTTGCGCCTTTTTCTACAAAAACTTGTCCTGCATGTTCGCCGTCCGTAATTTTTTTAAGCAGTTGTTTATCGCCAAGTTTGACGATTTCATAGGACGAATCTTTTTTGTATTCGTCTAACCTGTTAAATAGAATATGGTATCTAGGCTCGAATCTATCGCTTTCGAGTATTTTTTTAATAGGGGTTGTTGTAAATTTTATTGTCATAAAAACTAAGCCCAATTAAACTTATTCGCTTTTGCCCATTTTTTAAATTCGAAAGCAATCTTGGCTATATCATCGTCTTCTTTTACATTTCCTCTTCTATCATGCCCGCAAGTCTCTGCTGTTGCCATAAAAACAGGATAGTCATTAGGAATTTTATTCTTTGGAAGTTTCTGCAAGATCATTATGCTGGTTTTGGTAGAAGTATTTGGCATAAAAGTTTCAATTGGAACATCAATTATGGCTACTAATCTTGCCTTTTCTAGGATGAACTTCCTAATATAACCAAGCTGATTGTTCCCATACATTCCATCAGGCAAAACAATTGCCATTTTGCCACCATCTCTTAAAAATTCAAAACACCGCTCAATAAAAAGTATTTGAGGAGCTTCTTTGTCTTTTAGCTTTCCTTTTTCCCATTCATTATTCTTCTTGTTGAAGCGCCATTTATGTCCGAGCTCAAATTGTTTTAATTTTTCTTCGCCGCGAACAGGAATTTTGCTTCCAAATGGAGGGTTGGTTAATAAAATACTAAAATCGTTTTTGTGTATTTTTTGCTTTGTCTTTTCATTCCAATTTTTTGGTAAATCTAAACTGTCTTCACAAAAAATTCCACTTTTACCATCTCCGATGATTGCCATATAGGCTTTCGCAACCTTTGATAGAAAGTAGTCTTTGTCAATACCTCTAATCCTGTTTAAGGCAGCTTCCATTTTTTCTTCTTGGAGATTGGCTTTGTTCCAGTGGTATTTCTCACCTTCCACATCTAATTTTCTCCAAATATGTCTTAATGCTTCAATTAAGAAGCCTCCACTTCCACACGCTGGATCGATTATTACATCATCGCTTCCTGGATCAAGGATATCAACCATCATCTTGACAACATTTCTTGGTGTGAAGAATTGTCCTTGACCGCCTTTTAATGCGTGCCCGATAAAGGTTTCAAAAGCGTCTGCAATAATATCTCTTTCGGCTTCTATAAGAGAATAATTCTGTAACTCACCTACTACATATTGTATTGAGCCAGCGTCAAGAGTAATGATGTCATTTTCATCTAATACCTCTTTGTACTTTCTCTTAACTTTTTCAAAAAGACCAAGTATTCTTGTTTTGACCTCATCACGGCCTTCATTCAACCCTGCTCTAAATTCTACGATTTCGTCAGGTTCTGTAAACCTTTCATCGTAAATTTTGCAGAAAATTAGATTGATTAATTGTTGTGCAAGAACTTCATCTCTCGTAGCTCCTACTGTATTAGCAGCTAGATGATTTCTTATTGCTCTGAAGGTTGCCTTAAGATTATGGGTTGGTTTCAGGTCTTTTCTGCGAAATTTTCCTATATCTTCGAGCCGCTGCTTGTATTGCGGGATGTTTGGAATTTCTTGGAACTCTACCCTGCCCGATTTTTCAACTTTTCTTATGTACAATCTCTCATCGCCATTAAACCAAACACCAAGAAACGCTTTTGATAAGCGTAGGTAATCTTGAAGTTGATTTTTTCCGTCTTTGCGATTTTTCTTTTTACATTCAACAATGATATAAACATCATCTTCTTGCTTTTGGTCGCTACTAAAAACTGCTATGTCAACAGGATATTCTTTTTTTGTGTCTGATGGTCTAACTTTTACTCTGAATTGTGGGCGTGTCTGGATGTGTGATTTAGGATAATTGTAGTCCTCTACAAGTTGCTTTGAAAAAACTTGAACTGCGTCAATTTCTTCTGGAGTCGCTTTAACTTCTTGTCCCGAAATAAAATCAATTACATACCCATCTTTGGGGCTCATATAGACCTCTGTTTAAGTTAATGATGAAATTCTTGACTTAAGAGAACCATAGTATAACCTGTTTAGCCATATCACTCTTTGTCATTTATAATATATGTATGCCTGTAAAAAATCTTCACTTAATGATCAGATTTTCTGATACTTTATATTCTGTTGGTGATGTTGTGAGTAAACATAACTCAGTTGCAAATAACTGTGGGTATGTTTGGTTTGGAAAAATTGGGGCTACTATATCTCAAAATCGTATTGACATAATAAATAAACAAATTGACGCAGGTATTCCAACATACTTATTTTTAGCAAAAGGGAATAGAAAAAAACTAACTTTTTATCGAGCGACTCTGCTAAAAGTATCAAGGAAATTTGAGGACAAGAAAAAATATGTTCCCAAATATTATTATGACACCAAGTTGATTCAATATATGCATTGTTGGTTGAAAGTGACCGAGATTGAACCAATAGAATCTTCTGCTCTTCAAAAATTTAAGACCGTAAATTCAGTTTTTCCGCTTATTGAGTCAATGGCTAGAAGTTCGTCAGGATATTTCTTAGTGCATGAGGATAGTATTTTTTATTAGATAACGCAGTTTTTGTATTGCACAAAATCTTAGGGGAAAAAATAATCAGGAAGAATGTCATGATTGAATTTTGAGTAGGCGATAGCCGCCTAACTAGGGATTATACAACTCATCCCAACCAAGAACAAGAACCCCCATATATGGCAATCATGCCTAGTCTCTTCCTTCGCTCTTCCTTCGCTCTTCCTTCGCTCATCCTATACTCTAGCCTCATATATCCCCCGCACCCATATATGGGGGTCAAAGAGCGTCTCATAAAACTGTTCATCCTGTAAGGGCGAGGTTATCTCGCCCCCACAATATCGAATGGGTGCGTCGCGCCTTACAAATGTAATCCACAGTAGGGGCGGGGTTCTCCCGCCCAAATGAACAAGGTAACTTGAATGGGTGCGTCGCGCCTTACAATTGAACAAATTTCTCACACCAAAAGGCGCGAAGCACTACGGAGTTAGAAGTATAATCACCCCGTATGCCCAACCTCACCAACAAACAAATTCTGCTTGGGGTCACTGGGTCTATTGCATCCTATAAAGCCGCCGACCTCGCATCCAAACTCACACAAGCGGGCGCAAAAGTAGATGTCATCCTCACAAGTGCCGCACAAAAATTTATTACACCGCTTACCTTTCAATCTGTTACAGGTTGCAAAGCCTATACCGATAAAGATTTATGGGGCGATGAAGGTCATGTATTGCATGTGCAACTCGGCAAGGGTGCCGATTTAATCGTCATTGCGCCATGCACCGCCAACACGATGGCAAAACTCGCACACGGCTTTTCAGATGATTTATTAACTGTCACATATCTTGCTTCCACAGCAGATGTTTTAATTGCACCTGCTATGGATGGTGGCATGTTTGATAACCCCGCCACACAAGGAAACTTATCCACGCTTCTTTCTAGGGGAGTCATGGTCGCTGGACCCGCCACAGGGCATCTCGCTTCTGGTTTGTCTGGCAAAGGACGAATGCTTGAACCAATCGAAATACTTGGTCATATCAGAATTGCATTGGGTAAACACGGCAAACTAAAAAATAAAAAAGTTGTCGTCACTGCTGGCGGAACACAAGAATCGATTGACCCTGTTCGCATCATCACCAATCACTCCAGTGGAAAGCAAGGCTATGCTTTAGCCCAAGCCGCAATTGATGTAGGTGCTGATGTAACGTTAATCACAACACCCACAACGTTGACTCCGCCAGTTGGTGCAAAAGTTGTTAATGTAAAAAGTGTGCAGGATATGTTAGACGCTTTGCTAAATGAATCTGCTGATGCACTAATCATGACCGCCGCAGTGGCAGATTTTAGACCGAAACATGTTGCTAAAGATAAAATCAAAAAGCGCGATGGCATTCCACAGATAGAACTTGAAGTAGCACCCGATATTTTGAAAACAGTATCAAGCATCAAGTCAGAAAAGAAGCGTTATAAAGTCGTAGTCGGCTTCGCGGCAGAGAGTCAAGACCTTTTAGAAAATGCCTCTGACAAGTTAAAATCAAAAGGTTTAGATTTTATCGCCGCAAATGATATATCATCAAAAGATGCAGGCTTTGCAGTGGATACAAATCGAATCACGTTGTTGTTTGCAAATGGAAGTAAAGAATCATTGCCGTTGATGAGCAAGACCGAAGCGGCTGAAAAAATTATAGAACACGTTGCAAGATTGTTGGAGTGATATGCGAATTTTGGTGATGTCTGATATTCATGGAAATTACACAGCGTTGATGGCTGTGTTAAAAGATGCTGGTGAAGTAGATGAAACCTGGTGTTTGGGTGATTTGGTCGGCTATGGACCAGACCCAAATGCTGTGGTGGAAGAAGTGCAAGAAATTAAAAATTTAACTTGTTTGATGGGCAACCATGATGTGGCAGTGATTGGCAAAATGCCATTAGAAACATTTAACGGTGATGCTAAAAAATCTTTGGCGTATCACGAAAAAGTTTTGACTGCAACAAATATGGATTTTTTGAAGATGTTGCCAAGCAAGCCAAAAGTGCGCGGTGAAGCCACGATTGTGCATGGAAGCCCGCGTGACCCATTGTGGGAATACATTTTGAATGGGCTTTCGGCGAGACTCAATTTTGACCATTTCGATACGCCGTGGTGTTTTATTGGTCACACGCATATTCAAAGTATTTTTATCAAAGACGAAGCTAGTGACCGTGTATCGCTTGAACAAACAAGACCTGATGAAACTATTCAATTACAACCAAAATTGATTTTGAATCCTGGCTCGGTAGGTCAGCCACGTGACCGTGACCCACGTGCGGCTTATGCCATTTATGATACTGAAGCACGTACATGGACTCCGAAACGTGTGGCTTATAACATTCCCGAAGTGCAAGAGCGAATCCGCGCGGCGGGTTTGCCTGAGAAACATGCCGCGAGAATTGGGGAAGGGTGGTAATTTACCCTCACCCCTAGCCCCTCTCCCAATATGGGAGAGGGGAACAACTTAACTCCCTTCCCCCAAATGGGGGAAGGGTTGGGGATGGGGGTAATATTGGAACATTCTTTATAAATTGTTCGTCCTTTTGGCAGAGAAATCGCCAAATAAAAAGGAGAAGAGAAAATGAAACGTATTTTGTTATTTAGTTCAATGTTTGCTTTATTGTTCCTCGGCGCATGTCGTGGAGGTGCCGCTCCAATGGCGGCAGAAGCACCCGCTGACTATTATTATGATTCTGCCCCACCTATGCCGGGCGTTGCACAAGAATCTTCTGCGGATAATAGTGGCAGCGGCGGCGGTGGAGAAACGCGTGCCACAAGCGTAGAACGCATCGTCATTCAAAATGCCGATATTGCTATTGTGGTTTCAGATGTTGAAGGGCAATTGAATGAAATTCAAGTCATGGCTGAAACAATGGGTGGATTCGTTGTCGCTTCAAATCTATATCAAACCTACACAAACAACTCAGTCTTAGTTCCCGAAGCGACAGTTACGATTCGCGTCCCTGCTGAAAGATTAGATGAAGCCTTGGATTCGCTCAAAGCAGGTGCAATCGAAGTCCGAAACGAAACACGCTCCGGTCAAGATGTCACTGCTGAGTATGTAGATTTAAAATCTCGCCTGAAAAATTATGAAGCCGCCGAACGTGAATTAAGCAGGTTGCTTGAAAACGCCGCCACCACAGAAGATGTGATTAATATTTTCAATCAACTCGCATATTATCGTGAACAAATTGAAATCACCAAAGGTCAAATTCAATATTACGAAGAAGCCGCCGCGCTTTCTGCTATCAGCATTCGTTTGATTGCTGAAGCGACCATCCAACCGATTGAAATTGCAGGTTGGCAACCACAAGGCGTTGCGCGTGATGCCATTCAAGATTTGATTTACTTCTGGCAAGATTTTGTAGACTTCTTAATTTACTTCACGCTCAACACACTGCCACGATTAATCACCATTGGTATTCCGTTATATCTCGTCTTCCTCGGTGGACGTGCCTTGTTCAGAAAAATGCGTGGGAATAAAAAAGAAGAACCGAAAGTGGAAGAGAAAAAGTAGAGCAGTAATCAGTTTTCAGTAATCAGAGAGGATGGCAGAGATGTCATCCTCTTTTTTTTATGTCATTGCGAGGAGTGGCTTTAGCCCGACGAAGCAATCTCATGAATAAGTTGGAGATTGCTTCGCCACAAAATCAAGAGCGTGGCTCGCAATGACATGATGGTTATTTGTTTTATAATCACTGCATGGATTCTTTAATCAACGACGCGAAAAATTTATTCAATGTTCATCTCACTGCACGCCAAGTGATGTCTTTGATAACATACGAAAAAGAATTGATGGAGTGGAATCAAAAATTTAATCTCACTGCCATTCGAGATGTTGAGTCAATTCGCGTTAAACATTTTTTAGATTCATATTCCTGTGTGTTGGCATGGCAAGCCAATCCCCCGCTTCGCCTCATAGATGTGGGAACTGGGGCGGGTTTCCCCGGCCTTCCCCTTAAAATTATTTATCCACAAATGCATGTGACATTGGTTGAATCAGTTGGCAAGAAAGCCATGTTTTGTCAGCACATCGTCAGCAAGCTTGGTTTAGAAAATATTGATGTGATAAAAACCCGCGCCGAAGATATTGGTCAAGATAAAAATCATCGAGAGTCATATGATGTTGCAGTGGCTCGTGCCGTTGCAAACTTAAATATCTTGAGCGAATATTTATTACCTTTAGTCAAAATCGGTGGGAGTGTACTTGCTCAAAAAGGGGAGACTGCTCACGCCGAAGCCCAGTCCGCTGAAAAGGCGATTAAAGTATTAGGTGGAAAGTTGAAACAAATTATCCCCGTGCAATTGCCCGGTGTTGCCGATGAAAGATTTTTGGTCTTGATAGATAAAATCCATGCTACACCAGAGGGTTATCCACGTAAAGCAGGGATTCCAGCGAAGATGCCAATTCAGTGAAGTAGTATTCAGTTTTCAGTAATCAGTTAGGGAATTACCTGAAAAGTATTTGTTATCAAATCATATTCTAAAGTGGTTTCAATAATGTCTTGATTGGTATATTGATTTTGTTCAATAAGAATTGTATTGCTGTCTTTCCATTCTTTTGCCACATAACAATTTCCTGGTACTAAGGTAGTTGATTCTGATTCAAGGAGCATTGTTTCATCTCCTGTTGATACATCTACCAAACGTAAAGAATATATTTCAGAATTGCTGGTAAAAGTGCCAGTACTGTATATAAATTTCAAACCATCTTCTGACCACAAAAAACCACCTTCATCTTCAAAATCTTTATAATGATTAACTCTTAAAGTTGAGCCTGTTTTCATATCAAGAATTACAATATCTTCTTGACTTCTTCTATAAACAAGTCTTCTATCTGTGGGAGAAAACGAAAAATCATAAAACACAATCCTATTATCAAATACAGGAAGAATTTCCTCCACATTTCCTGTTTGCAAATCAAGTCTAAATACTCCCCAACCATGATCACTATTGTAGGCTAAAAAGCATCCACCACCTGACCCGCTCATGTGAGCATTAAAGTAAGCATACCTTTCATCATTTGACCAATGAGAAATTGACATTCCTCCATCAGATACAAAATCTCCTTTTGGAATATAATCTTTATAAAGCATTTTCCAAAAAACTTTTGTGTTTTTGTTTGAAACTGTTAACACCAAAGATTTGTCTGATTCACTGTAACAAAATTCTTCTCGCCATAAACCATTAGGCGAGAAGTGATAGGGGTAACCGATGTTACAAATACTTGGATATTCAGCCATTTTTGTTTCAAATGCATATATTTCGGCTTGTTCTTCTGGGCTTAGTGTTGGGCGTGGTGTTTCAGTAAAAGTCGCCACAGGAGTTTGAGTTTCTGTCGGGGCTGGCGCAGTGAAATTCACAGGCAAACAACAATCTGTTTCTTCGGTCGCTTGTAGTGAAGAACAAGCAGAAAGAATAAAAATAATAAATATATAAATTGATCTTTTCATATTAACCTCCCATTTCTTTTCTATTCACTCAACACCCATTTTCTTGCTTCTTCAATATCATCAAACTGCTGAAAATTGTATCCACGATTGCGAAACACAGTTTCCATGAAACGTGTGTTTTCATTCAGTTCTTTGAAGACCATCGCAATCTTCCATGAATAAGATATGCCAATTTCTTTATTAATATCTGGGCGTTCGTAATATTCCAATACGGTTAATTCAAAAACTGTCTCACGATGGTCAACCAGTTGCTTAACACATTGTTGATGTGTCATCTCTTCCACAACATCTCTCAACATAGCATTGGCAGATTCTTTGGTCAACCTACCTTTGGTTTTGATGTAAAGCAGTTTTTCATTTGCAAGATATTCAATCGTCCATTCCATAAGGGAAATATAATACAAAAAAGCACAACAGAACATAACAATATCCTGTCGTGCTTTTGTTTTAAGTTGACAGTCAACTATCGTGATAGTTTATGATTTCCCAAACCACATGCGGGCGATTAAATTATCTTTACGAATGAATTGATGATATAACGCCGCCCCCACGTGAAGCAAAACTAACACCAACAGCACCCAAGATAAAAGTCCATGCCCGTTGCGGGGCAAGTAATCAAAAAAATTAGGCGGGTAGGCTTGTGCTCCACTAAACACGGCGGGTAAATTTGCAAGTTGATACATGCCCAATCCGCTGATTGCCATGCCAATCAATAAAATATAAAACAAAACATGCACGGCTTTGCCAACAAAATTCAAAAAGGCATTACCGGCATCTGCTGGTGCGGGGCTTTTCGTTGTAAATTTTAAAATCAGACGGACTATTAATAAAATTGTAATTGCCGCACCAATGTATGTGTGACTTTGTAATAGCATCACTTTTTGCGGGTCTTGTGGTGAGACAGATGGCATGGCAAACTTACCCACACCAAGCATCATAAAAACCAACAATGCCATTAACCAATGAATGACGACGTGAACAGGGGTATATCGTTTGGGGGTTGTTTCAGACATAATCATCTCCTTTGTTTTGATTGATATAGTAGACAGCCTGATAATTGTTTTTTCTTACTGGTGTTAAGTCTTATTTCTTTCGTTAACAAATAAAGCAAGTGAGAGTACAATACCATTGTTTCATTTATCCCCGCCGTTTTTCGACGGGTACCTTTAACAGATTTGGCGAGTCTATGAAAAAACAAATTTCCAGCGCAAGAATGTCGTCCATTGGATATTTCTCTGCAATTGTAAAAGAAAATCATAAAAAACTAATACGCTTAGATAATAAATTAAAGACACTTCAACTCCAACTCTCAAAATCAAAAAATGAAGACTATGATTTAGAACGTAAGATTTTTAGTCAAGAATATGAAATAGCAAAAATATCTTTTATTGTTATTGTATTTTCAGTAATGATGACTGAATCTTACATTTATGATTATGCCGCTAGGCATTTAGGGGATTCTTATGTAAAAAAGTACTTTGACCGTTTAGACACCCTGAGTAAATGGATAAAAATACCTAAACTAATTACAGGAAAAGAATTAAGTCGTCGCCAGTTATGGGCTCCACCTTTGCAAAAGATAATTAAGGTAAGGAATAAAATTACTCATCACAAAACACAAGATGTTTCAATTGAGAATTATCAAAAGTCTTTGACTTCATCTAATGAGGTTAAAGAAATCGCATTACAATCCATCTCCCTACTTCAGATACTTGCTGATAAAATCAGTGAAATAGACCCTGAGGAAACTCCATGGGTTCAATCATTTCTATCCTAATTTAATCACTTACACCCGGAGGAACGCATGAGCTATCACAAAATTTTTATTACAGGCAATTTAGGGCGTGACCCTGAAATGCGCTTCACGCCTTCAGGGCAAGCAGTAACGAGTTTTTCAGTTGCTGTCAACGAAACATATACCAACAACAATGGGGAGAAAGTTAAGAAAACTATTTGGTTTCGAGTCACAGCTTGGGGAAAGCAAGCAGAAATTTGTAATCAATATTTGAAGAAAGGGTCAATGGTTTTGGTTGAAGGCAGAATGAATGCAGACCCTGCCACTGGCGGACCAAAAATTTGGACAAAACAAGACGGCACTGCCGGTTCATCATTTGAAGTGACTGCTCAAACTGTGCGCTTCCTTTCTTCTCGCGGAGAAAATGAAGGTGGACCTGTGGCAGGAAGCGGTGGCATGGAAATGGCTGAACTTCCACCGGAAGATGATATTCCATTCTAGTCAAGAACCGTCCCGCAGGTTATTAGAGATTCGTATACCTCTACAAATAAACCTGCGGGACGTTTTATAATAAAAAATTATGACAACTCCCCCCATCCCACAAAAACCTGTTGCGCCTACACTCGAACTGCCCGCCGATTTAGAACCCGTGTATGCCAACCTTGCTCGCATTGCACATTCACCGTCTGATATTGTGATTGACTTTGCACATCTCTTGCCCGGCGAACCACGTGCAAAAATCAGTGCGCGTGTCATCATGACTCCTCTCAATGTAAAATTACTAATGCGTGCATTAGCCGATAACCTTGCGCGTTACGAAGCCGCATTTGGTGAAATTCAAATTCCCACCAACTCCACACTGGCAGATAATTTATTCAAACCATTTCAAGGTCCGCCACCTGAACCACCAAAAGAACCAACCAAAGAATAATTATGCAAAAGTTAGAAAGCATTGCTGAACAAATCCGAAAAGATTTTGACGCACAAACTACTGCGCGAGATAATGCGCTCGCAAAAGCCCGTCAACTCACGCGCGCGTGTTCGCTTGCCATTCGCGCCGTCCACCGTGATGATGCAGAAGGCATGAACACAAATTTACAAGAAGCCAGCGAACTCGCAAATACATTGCGAGACTCACTCAAAAATTATCCCGATTTGTTTTATGCAGGCTACACACAAGATGCTTTGAAAGAATTTGTGGAAGCCAACATCACTTGTGCTTTGATAAGAAACCAACCGCTTCAGACTCCCGTCGAGTTGGGTGTTGAACCTGCAACTTATCTAAACGGTTTAGCAGAAGTGATTGGTGAACTTCGTCGCCGCACCTTAGATATTCTCCGTCACGGATATTCAGAAGAAGCCGAGCGTTTGCTTGGCATCATGGATGAAATTTATTCGATTTTAGTGACAATGGATTATCCCGATGCAATCACAAACGGTTTACGCAGGCAAACGGATGTAGCACGCAGTATCATTGAAAAAACACGCGGCGATATTACATTTAGTCTGCGTGGCGAGCATTTAGAACAATCTATCAGCGCATTGCTCAAGCAGATGAACAGCAATCAGGTTGACGGTCAGGAAAGCGATGCGTTGAGCCAGTCGAAACGAAGCGGAAATGTTGTTGAGCCGTAAAAGGAATCATTAAGTCTATGGCTAAAGGCGGTCGTCGTTATCCTCTTGTACTTTATACCCATATCATCAATCGTTGGTGGCCCGCGATTTTTACATTAGGGCTTTTCATGTCGCTTTTGGCGTGGGGCGTTTACAGTTGGGGATTTGAACAATGGCGTTGGTTAACATTAGCAAGTGTGGGTGGCGTTTTAATTTTTGTTGGTTTATTTTTATGGCTCATTCGTAAAAGCGCGTATGTGCAACCCAACAAAGATTATTTAAGATTATCTACCCCACTTTTGAAATTAAATATTTCATATAAAAGAATCCGCCGTACCAGTTCTTCCACAATGGCTTCGTTGTTTCCGCCCAATAGTGTTAGCAAATCACAATTGGATGTGATTGAATCATTAGCAAAGATGACTGCAATTGTGATTGAGTTGAATGCCTTTCCAATGTCACCGATGGCATTAAGATTTTTTCTTTCATCATTCTTTTTCAAAGACAAAACCCCTCACTTTGTAATTTTAGTAAGCGATTGGATGCGTTTTAGTTCAGAGTTAGAAAGTTATCGCACAGGCGGAATCACATCCTCTGCTCCACAACATAAACGCGATATTTCGATTTTATCTAAGTTACCAAAAAAATAATTTGGATGATAAAGCGTAGGCGGTCTTCCGTCTATTGTCCGCCGTCTGCTTCGAGTGCAGGTAATAACACCACAAAAGTAGAACCTTCGCCTGCTTTTGATTCCACCCATACTCTGCCTTGATGACTATCTACAATAGATTTCACAATTGCCAAACCTAACCCTGAGCCTTCTACACTTTCAGGTCTATTGGTAGCGCGATAAAATTTTTCGAAGATGCGTGTTTGCTCTTCTGGTGGAATGCCCGGACCTGAATCTTCAATCCGCACCATTACCTGACTATCTTCCATTGCCATTTTTACGCTTACCTTGCCATCAGCAGGTGTGTATTTAATGGCATTGCCAATTAAGTTATCCAACATCTGACGAATACGAATTGGGTTGGCACGCACAGGTTGTAAATCTTTTTCAATCTTTGTATCTAAGACAATATTTTTCTTTTTGACTTGTCCATCAAATACATCTAACGAATATTTCAACACATTTTCTAACTGCACAGGTTCACGGCGTGTGTCAAAACCTGCTTCGAGTCGTCCTAAATCTAACAACTCATTGACCAAGTTAGTAATATGTTGCACACTGCCTTGTAAACGTCGCAAAAAATCTATTTGATTTTCATTCAAAGGTCCTGTGCGTTCAATCAATTCCATGTAACCTAAAATTGCCGTTAATGGTGAGCGTAAATCATGCGAAACGGTGTGAATAAAATCGCTTTTCAACCTATCCAGTTCTTTCAAATACGAAATATCTTGCATCGTCACCGCATTACCAATGCGCGGAATTGGTGCATATTGTGCATTAAAAACTCTACCATCATCAAAATGAATTTCATGATATTTCAATGCCCCGCCTTTTGCTCTATCTAACAAAGCATGAACATCTACATTTTGAATCACATCGCGAATCCATTTCTCTGTTACAGGTTTGTTTTCTAAACGAAATGTTTCACGGATGTTTTGATTGACCATCAAAATATTTTCATTATCATCTAACAAAATCAACCCATCTTGGATGTTAGAAATAATCGCTTCTAACTTAAGTCGTTCTGATTCTGAAATTTTGGCTTTTTCTTGCAGTGACGCAGTAGTGCGCTTGACCTCACGCCTTAACCAATCCCCCAATGCTCTAGCACGCATCATACATCGTTGCGCTTCGTTGACAATATCTTCCATCTTGAGTGGTGGATATAAATATCCACTCAAGCCCGCCTTCAACGCAGATTTTGCAAAACCAGTCGTATCTTGATTTGCATACAAAATTATCGGCATCGTCGGGAAGCGTTCTAACACTTCTTTGGCAACGGTTAACCAATCCCGCCCAGCAAATTTTTCACCCACAATCATCAAATCTGGAATGGCTTCTTGAATTGAACTATCCAATGCAGATTGGTCGCGCACAATCGCTACATCAAACCCTGCGGCATGAAGTGCTTTTTCCGCTAAATCTGTAACCGATGATTCATTTATCGCCAGTAAAATCAGTTCTTTTTTCGCCATTAGGTCAAAAGGAATTCCCGTCTATTTATTTTCAGTTGGCACAACTGTTTTTTCAGAAGAACGTGCCAGTCTTTGTAAAGCCGCCTGCACTGATTCAAGGGCTTTACGTTGTTCAGCATTTAACGCGCCGGGCATTTCAGTCAACAACAAGTTAAGCGGATAAATAGCCGCTTGCACTTCTTTTTGCGTGGAACTTCGTAAACTTTCCAACGCGGCATGACGATTCTTTTCACTAGCGCGAGCATTTTCAACACTTTGCTCCAAAGCACGGAATAACCTTGCATTGACCAATGAAATCGAAGCGTAATCAGCCATGGCTTCTAACATTGTTTGAGCGTCACGCACAAATTCGCGGTCAGTTTTTCGCACAACAATCAACAAACCAATTACTTCATTTTTTATTTTGATAGGAATCACACCCACCGATTTACCCAATGCTGAAATTTTAAACTTCTGCACTGGCGCGCCATTCATAAACAAACTTTCACCAGAAAGTGCAACCAAAGAGCTCACGCCATCATCTACAGGCTGATTCACTTTCTTCGCCCATGATTCAGGTAAATTACGATGTGCTTTCAATACATAAGTTGCGCTTTTATCCTCGCGCAACATCAACCAACACATATCGGCTTCGCCCAATTGCACCGCGCTTTCAAGAAGGCGGTCAAATAATAAACGTTGGTCTGTGATTGAAACCACAGCCTTGGCAGTGCCAAGAATGGTTGTTAAGTCTCGTAATCTTTTTTGTAACTCATCATTCGTGGCTTTCAGTTGACGGTCTAACTTTTGTCTTTCGCGGGCTTCTTGAGTTTGCTTTAATGCCCGTTCAACAATCGAAACCACTTCGGCATCGCGTAGGGGCCAAAACATTACATCCATTGCGCCCAAACGGAATGCTTGAATTGCATCATGTTCTTGACCTTTTTCAGCAATCACAATCACTGGCGATTTTATATTTTGCGAAGAAACCGCCGCTAACAAGTCTTTTCCGCTCAAGCCAGGCAAATTTATGTTTGCAAGAATCAGGTCGGGCGGAGTCTGAAGCGAATATTTCAGGGCAGATGCCGCATCCCCCACCACAGTCACCTTATACCCAAGCGGCTGAAGAGATTGTCTACCAATCAAATCGGCAATATCTGGGTCATTTTCAACGATGAGAATTTGTTCGCCAGCCATAGAGTCCTCTTTTATGATTCTATCATCTTTCGAGTACAATCCCGCTTATGAATTTTGAAAGTTATAAAATTGTCATAATCATTCCCGCCTATCGGGTAGAGCGGAATATAGAGCAAGTGCTACATGGATTGCCTGATTATATAAAACACATTATTGTAGTTGACGATGCTTCGCCCGATTCAACTGCCGACCTTGTAACTGCTCGCTGTGCAAGCGACTCTCGGCTTATCCTCATCCGCCATGTGCAAAATCAAGGTGTTGGCGGAGCGATGATTTCGGGCTTCAAAAAAGCGCTTGAACTCGGCGCACAAATTGTGGTGAAAATTGATGGCG